>JAFGEC010000150.1 GCA_016931775.1 Candidatus Zhuqueibacterota bacterium
ATCAAGATCACGGACAAAAATTTGAGCGACTCGGAAATGATCCTGAAAAATTTCACCGCCGAATTTGACGGCTTGACCGACCTTTCGTTTCCAAACCACATTCCCGCGATCATCGAACCGCCAAACTCGGCCGCTAAAATTTGCATTATCGTTATCATAGGTCCCGAAAAGTATGTCTTTTTTCCCATCATGGTCTATGTCTTTAATAATAATTGGATTGTATGAACCGACCTCATACACTTTAGTCGAAAATTGAGTTTCAAAATCATAGGCCCATAAAAAGACATTGTTTTCATCGAACACGCGCAACTGACCATCCAGAACCTGATAGTTTGCAGGTTGCCCTTTTTTACCCGGAAGGATAAAAGTGAAAAGGAGTAAAAGCAGACCGAGTGTTAACGTATATGCAAAAAGAAAATATTTGTTAGGTAGACGTTTAATACGGCCGATGACCTTTTTTGTGGTGGAAATTTTTTCAATTTTTGTCAAATTGCGGTTTTGTAAGGCCTGTGATAAATGATCGATTCCTTCAATGATCAGATGCCTTTTGGGGTAGTGTTTTTTCAATTTTGTGATGTATTGGGCGGCCTCGATATGGTTCTCCATCGGCACAATCACTCTGCTGAAAGGGGAAAAAAAGACGGCTTTTAATTTAGATTTTAATCCGCTGGAATCGACCGCAAGTATTTTGCCGTTGGGTCGAATCGCGCCGGTTATAACTGTGAGTCCTGCCAGGTGAAAAAAATTGGTTCTGTAGTACCGGTTACAAATGAGTGCATAAACCAGCAGCGCAGCCGGAGCGCCAATGGAGTTCCCGGTATATATGGCATTTTTTTCCGGCATGGAAAATTGGAGGGTATATGTTTGTCTGGTTTTATTCATGTAGCCCAGGCATGAGCGAGCTGCCGCTACACCATCCAATAAAGACCAGTATATGGCGTCTTTATCATAATGAATTCTGTTATTCAGGCTTATCAGATCCTGATCGGCATCGGATGGGCGTTCCCGAATTGAACCGTTGAGGGCTGTGATAATTCCGGTATTTTGCAGTGGACCGGAGGCATTATCAATTTGCTCAACAAGGAGGATGGGTGTGCTGTTGGGTGAATAGGTATCAAGGTTTTGCCACTTTTTTATAAATACGCTGATGTCATAATTCTGTTCCCGTTCCAGTTTTTCCAGCAAGTCCAGGAAAAAAAGGGCTCTTTTTAACTCTGATTGCGCTTCACATTTGCTTATCTTCCCCTGAATGATATCGGCATCGATGCCTGCGATTTTTGCTGCTATTTCAATTTCTCCGATATAGAGATTTGCCATAATGGCTGCCGTCAGGACCTTGTTTCGCAATTTGTACATCTGATCAGTTTGCTTGTCAATATGTCTTATAAACAGCTCGATAATACGGAGAAACAACAAAAGCGCCCTGGGTTCCCAGCCACAGTTCGCGATATTTTCGGTTAAAAGCGGGATCCAGTTCGCAAATTCGAGGAAATAGGAGCGGTATAAATTCCGGTATTTTTCAGTAATTAGATGTTGGAAAAAAGAGAAAAAAGAAATTCTTTTTGTGTTTACAGACAGGTCGCTTGTCAGTACGTTTAACAGTTGGAGCCGGGCGGTTTCCAGTTGTGTCGGAGTGAGGTGCCGTGTATGTAAGGGGGGAAAACTCCGCATATCATCCTAGCAGATGTGAATGGAAAACCGTTTTCCCGATCTCGCATTTTCAAAAACAGTGGCCCGATCGCAAATGAGTTTAAATAGTGTTCGATATCTATCCATGAAAAAGGCCACTTTAAATTCCTTCTTGGCCGAAATCCCTTTTATTTTTTTCATTTTCAGTTGATAGCTCGTAATTTCGTTTGAAGGGTTGATATTGACGGATATTTCGCCGCTCGTATTTTGGATCAGCACAAACCTAACCGGAATCAACATCTTTTTGTTTCATAATATGCGGTGATAAATTAAAAGATGCAAGCGATAATTTTATCTGAAGGTCGGTACACTCAAACTCTTTTTTCTGACCCAAATGGACAAATCCGTTTTTATCGGTGATACCCTCCAACATGGTTGGTAGCAATTTTATTTTTCTGTGCGCGATTTTGGCGGGATCTTCAGCGATGAGATAAACCATAATCTCACCGCTGATTTGATCATACATAACCCGAGCCACAATTTCTTCTTTTTCATTTGAAAAACTAAACACAGTATAATTATCAATTGGCTGCCCCCCCTTCGCAGCCAATCGATACGGTTGAGCTGTATGAGCATGTTCTGTTTTCATCGGCTTGAATTCAATGATTGGCCCTTGTTGTCCGATAAGGGTGTGCCGGAAGTTATCCGGCAGTCTGGAGCCCTGGGTTTGGGGGTAATAATTGTAAAATTCGACGAGTTCCAGATACAGTGTTCTGCATTTCTCACAGTGAAAAAGATGATCCGTATCGACCGGAGTCTCCTGTTTAATATTTTGGGCCAACCGGTCAATGATGTGTTTTTTAATACAATTCATAGGATAATATTGTTGTTCCATATATAGATAGCTGCAGTCAATGATCCGTCAGAAAATTTTTTTTAAATTATTTTTCAGCTGTTCTTTAAAAAGTCTTACAAAGTATTCAAACACTTTTCTTGTATTTTCCATGTATTCATCATAAGTAAGGTCTTGCCAGTATTTTTTTAGATAGATATAATTTTTTCCCAGTCTTTCACCGTGTAAAATATCTTTCGACATGTCAAACAGAGCCTGTTGAATGGAAAGAGCTTGAACGAGCAAAAGTTTGTCTTTTTTAACATAATGAGCGTGCAGTTTTTCGGTTAATTGATTTAAAATTTTTTTAATCGCACGAGCGAGCTCATCTAATTGTAATTGGTTCACAGTATTTACTTGTTCTTTTTCCAAAGTTGTTTCGCTGTCCCAAAACCATTCCCGTAAAATGCCGAGCATATCCCTGATATTAACGGCGACTGCCGATTTACAATGATGAGAAAAGTTCGCAAGTAAAGCGGTAATCAGCTGTTCTGTTGATTTATCATATTGGGATAAATTTGCCGTTTGTGCTAAAATTTCAAAAATATCAGCAAAATAAATCTCCTTGCTTGATTTGTTATCGTGATATACGATGTGTTCTTCCGAAAGCTCACGGAGTAGAGTTAACCGGCTGTTTCGCCGGACGGCCAGTAGAATATTTCGCCGGATTTTGGCTCCGATAGGATCACGATTCTCATAGATTTTTGTCAGATGCTGTTTTACTCTTCCGGCTATCAAGTTTCGGAGGTCTATCAAGCATTTTTCCTGACGGCTGTTTTGAACCAGCAGGTCTTTAAAATATCTCGCAATATAAATATACCTGCCCTCGGCGTCCCGGGTGAAGAGGTCGGCGATACAATCTGCTGCAATGCCTTCAATTTCTGTTATTTGCCCTGTTTCTAAAAACTGATGGCCTTTTTTAATATATTTTTTTAAAAATACAATTGCAAAGCGCAAGCAAATAAGCGCAAAATCTTCTATTTCTTGCGGACTGGGATTGTTTTGTACGATTTTAACCAAAAGTTTCCGGATCCGGCTTTGTAGCTCACTTTCGGGCAGTTTCATATTGATCTTTATACAATTATTAAATTTATAATTAAATGAATTTAGTTAGAAAATCAAATTGATTTTTTTTATTTTGGGTGGGTATTATCGCGCTGATCAGTGGTATTGAGTGAGGCACTGGCGGCTTTGCCCGATTTTATATTGTGAATGTTACTCAAAATACGACAAAGCGAATATATAAATAAATGACGGGCAAAACCATGGTCATACCGTCGAACCGGTCAAGAATGCCGCCGTGGCCTGGTATAAGTTGCGAACTGTCTTTGATTCGGGCATCCCGTTTTAACAGGGATTCAAACAGATCGCCAAGCGTGCTGAATATAACAATCAAAATTCCTATAATGATGGTGTCGGTTAAGCTAAAAACATCCAAAAACCAAAAGTGGCAAAGAGTAACAAATAAAAGGGTGGATAAAAGACCGGCAATTGTTCCTTCAATGGTTTTTTTGGGGCTAATCCTTTGCCAGAGTCTATGCTTTCCTGCGAGCGAACCAATTATATATGCCATGCTGTCGCAAACCCAAACAGCCAGGATGACCATTACGATCCATTTACCTGCGACTGCATCGTCAATATTTACGGTTTTCGGTAATTGACGGATCAGTATCAAACTACCCAGACACAAGTTGAAATATACGATTCCGAAACATGTTGCTGCGGCATTCAATATTGCTGAACCTTTAACACGGAATAATTCATAAACCGTTGTAAAAATCAACCCAAAAAGTAATACCGGCAGTACGGCTTTTTCACGCCAGAAGAACAGTCCCATCTGAAAAATGAATACAGACAGGATAACGGATGGCAACTGTCCATAGATATCTTTTGCCCGAACCAGTTTTAAATATTCAAGTTGTGAGAGCAGGGAAAGCGCTGCAACAAAAAATAGAGTATAATATCCACCTTTAAAAACAGTGAGTAAAATAAGGGGACCGGCCGCAAGGGCGACGATAGCCCTTTTAATAAAAGTACTGAGTTTCAATATCACTCCGGGAAATTATTTTTACGGTGTAAAAAAACTCTGCCATATTTATATTTTGATTGATCCGATAACCTCCTCGATGTGATTTATATTGTGGTTTTCACAATATAACAACATGTCATTTAGAATCTGTTCTGTTACCCTGGGATTTACGAAATTGGCGGTGCCGATTTGAAATGCCGTCGCTCCGACGATTAAATACTCCAGCGCGTCGTTAAAGCTGAAAATACCCCCAATACCTATGACAGGGATGGAAATACTTTTAACCAGTTCATAAACTTTTGCCAATGCTATCGGTTTAATAGCCGGTCCCGACAATCCTCCGGTTATGGTGGCCAATTTCGGTCGGAAGGTTTGTGTGTCGATAGCCAATCCGACAAATGTATTTACAGCAGAAACGGCATCTGCTCCGCCGTTTTCCACGGCTTTGCCGATTTGTCCGATTGACGTGACGTTTGGTGTCAACTTGGCGATGATTGGCTTTTGAGTCACTTTACGCACCAATTGAGTGGCTCTTTCGGCTGTATTCGGATCGGAACTAAAGGAAAGGCCCCCTTCCTTTACATTCGGGCATGAAAAGTTCAATTCATATCCGCTTACGGTCTCCAATTGATCGAGCCTTTCTACAACCTGGGAAAATTGTTCTGTGGTTTTGCCGGCTACGTTGACGAAAACGTGTGTTTTTAGTTTTTTAAGAAACGGCATTTTTAGCCGAATAAAACCTTCCACACCGACATTCGGCAATCCAATGGAATTTAGCATTCCGGAGCTGGTTTCGGCGATTCGGGGAGGGGGATTACCCGGCCGGGACTCCAATGTCACCGTTTTGGTTATAATTCCACCAATTTTATTCAGATTCACAAATGATTCAAATTCTTCCGCATAACCAAAAGTTCCGCTGGCGACCATTATCGGATTGATCATTTTAATCGAGCCGATTTTTGTTGTCAAGTTAATCATTGAACAGTATTTCATCCATATTAAAGACAGGTCCATCTTTACAGGCAAGCCGGTATTCCGGTTCTCCCTCAGCAGAACGGGCGAGCCGTACGGCACATCCCATACATGCGCCGAATCCGCATGCCATCAGGTTTTCTACGGAGACCTGAGCACGGATACCGTAACTTATAGTTAGTGCTCGAACGGTTTTAAGCATGGGAGTCGGCCCGCAAACAAATAATTGCCGACCGGTCAAATCGATTCGGTCCAAATAATTGTGCATCAGATCGGTTACATACCCTTTGTCACCTTCACTGCCATCTTCAGTGGTATAAAAAATAGTAGCGACATGTTCGGCCATATCCTTTATACAACAGATGTTTTCTTTGGTTTTAACACCGTAGAAAATGGTGATTTTGATATCGTGCCGTTCAAAATGCTTTAAAAAAAGCGGAAAGGGAGCAATCCCCAGACCACCGGCAACAATGATCGCTTCACTGGTGTTTTCATCCAAAGTAAAGCTATTGCCAAGGGGACCGATAATATCGAGTTTTTCACCGGCCGTTCGTCCAATCAGATTATTCGTACCTTTGCCGACAATCTTGAAAAGAATATCGAAATGGCCTTGTTGTTTTTCCGTATTATGAATGCTGAACGGGCGGCGCCACAGGATACCATCACAATCTGGTATTTTGATGTTTACAAAGTGTCCCGGTTTCGCCTGGGTTGATAGGGTCGGTTCGTGTAATGTCAGTTTAAAAGTATCAAGTGCGACGTTTTCCAGGTTGACAACGGTTGCCCTGTAAATATTCGTTATATTTTTTGTCAAATTATGATTCCCGGCCTTTTAATTTTCTGGTTTTTTATTCATAATTGTTGTATCCGCTTCATTTATAGACGCAGGTGTTTGTTGAAGGTTTGGCAGGGTATCCTGTGCCGTTGGTTTTAGTGCTGAAGGCGGCTGACCAGCCGGTGTTGGTTGTTGTTGCTGTGGTGTTGGCTGTTGCTGCCGAGTTGTCTGTTCTACAGGTGGAGGCTGTGATTCCTGATTTGATAGACGTTCCGGTGAATTTTGCCCTCGCACTGGTGCTGTTGTTGACTGGGGAGTTTCCGCTGTCGTTGCCCGGGGCAGCTCGTCCGCTGCTGCTGGTTGACTCTGCATCGTGCTATCACCAATCACTTTTTGTAAAAGGGAGTCAACTGGTGTTTCGCTATGACCGATTCCTGCCGAATCTGGGAAACCCTGAGTGAGATTGAGGGAATCTGGCGCAGGTTTAGGTAGTTTCGCCAGGGAATCTGCGACGGTTTTCTGCCGAATGGAATCCGCGATAGCCTTTTGACGTGCCTCTTCTTCCTTTTTTATTTTTTGGACGGCAGCGACTTTTTTTTGAACCGCCTGGGCATAAGTCGATTTTGGATATTTTTCAACCAGTTTCTCGTAAAATGCGAACGCCTTATCCTTGTCTTTGACAGTATTTTCATAATGCCATCCCTTGACAAATGTCGCTTTTTCCGCAAACGGCGAATCAGGAAATTTCACAATAACTTTGTCATAAAGGTCAAAGGCTTCTTCGAGATCGTTTTCTGCAAGCAAGATGTTTTCAGCATTTTTAAATAACATTTGAGCCGAATCCACTTTGTCGGCATAAAGAGGCAGCCCAAGGATTTTGCGGGCGCCTTCGGCTTGTGGCGTTTCCGGGAAAAGATCAATGAGATCCTTCATGGTTGAGTTGGATAATAATGTATCCGCTTTATAATTTCTGTAAATATACCCCAGCGAAAAATATGCACTCGCCACGAGTCCGGTATCCTGCTGGGTATCGAGCACTTTTTGAAAATAAAATTGAGCGGAATCTACTTTTTCAAAACTAAACATAAGCAACTGCGCCAACGCCAGATGTTTTTGACCGAGTTCGAAAAATTTTTTCTTTTCCTCCTCTTCTTTTTGTTTGGCCAGAGCGGTACTGTCCAAGACTGCCGATTGGGTGGTCATGGTTGAGTCCGCAGAAGAATCCGCAGTTGCCGCCATGAGCGTCATTTTTTCCTTAGAGAGCGCGGCTCGTTCCATGTCCGATTCCGTAAGATCGGTAAGAGATTTTGGAGGTGGACGGTCACGGCCGGTATAGTTTACCCACAAACCGTCCAGCGGGAGATTGATTGGTGCATCGTCTTTTTCTTCTTTTAATCCTTCTGTATCACTCTTCTCACCTGTAGAATCTTCTGCTACTGCCCGCCCCTCTAACCGAGCAATATCTTTACGAAGGGTTAACAATTCGCCAATGTTATCCGCGCGTTCCTTGGCCATGGGCGCGATAAGGGAGTTTGAAAATTCAGCGCGAACCAGGTCGTAATTTTCTTTTGCCAGGTTATAATCGCCATTGATGAATTCCTCTACTTCGCCGAGTGCGAAATAACTGCGCGCTGATGCATCGGTTCGTTTATGGTCTTCTATTATATTGTTGTACCACTTTATTGCCCCCCTTAGATCACCGCTTAAGTTCAAGTTGTTTGCCAATTGGAGTTTGATCATCGGGATGCGCTTTTCGTCAAAATCTTTTGACAGCAGCGAGGAAAACGTCTTTATGGCGGCCTTGTAATCGCCATTCAGACTTAAAGATTCTCCCAGTTTGTAGGTGGCCTGCGATTTAAAATCATCGTTGGGACTTCTTCCAACCGCCGATCGAAAGGCCTTGATCGCCTCCGGATACTGTTTCAGGCTCATGTGGCAAATACCAAGCCGATACAGGGATAGGGCGCGGAACAGTTTGTTCTGTGCCCGTTTTGCTGAGATATTGTATCTTTCAGCAGCCATTTCATAATTTTCTTTTTCGAAATACAGACCTCCCAGCTCATATCCGGCTTCCTCTCGGATTTCCTTGGGAAATCTATCGTCTCCGACAATTTCACGCAATTGGCGTTCAGCGTCGTCATACTGTTCCATGCCGATATAAGTTTCAGCCATTAAAAGACGGGCTGTTGAAATGATATCACTGTCGGGATAAAGTTGTAAAATTTCTTCAAATTTTCGCAACGCCTTACTATACTCACGTCTGTAGTAAAAACATTTGCCCAGGAGCAACAAGGCATCGTCTACGTACTTGCTTTCGGGAAAAAATTCAAGAACTTTGGAGGCTTTTTCGATGGATTTTTGATAACTCTGCATTTCCGTTGCACCGGCGCGATTTCCCGCACTCCGATCATAGGTACCCGCTTTTTTTTGCTGGGCTTTTTCCTCCGGCGTCAATTCCACAACCTGGGTTCGTTCTCTCTTTTTACGTTCTTTTTCAGCTTCACGATAGAACTTTTTCGCGTTATAAAAAGTATTGTAATACGCACAACTCGAGAACAAGCCGGTCAACAGTACAATAATAATTACACTTTTTGTCTTCATTTTGTCTCTTTGTATCTTGACTTTACAACCTGCCACAAAGCCGGCAGGATTTCACCTGCTTTGCCTTGAATGCTTTCATGTATTTTTTCAGTTATTTCCGTTGTTTCAGTGTTTATTTCAACCACATATGCACCGGCTTCAGCAGCCACCAACGGGAGATTTGCCGCAGGATTCGGCTTTACATTTTTGATGATTTTCCGGCGATAATCATACCATTGCAAAACCAGTTCGGGATTTTTTAAAAAGGCATCCATACTTGCCAGTTCTTCCGGTTTGAATTTTTTCCACAGTCCGCTTGGTCCACGAAAAGTATCCACACCGCTTTCGGCGGAGATGCCAGCACCCGTTAATACGCCGACCCGTACGGCGGATATTAAACGATGTATGAGAGTATCGGAAAATCCGGCCATATATGGTTTATTTGATTAAATCGTTTTGCCGGTTATAAAGTTCCATAATGTTTATTTTCATATAAATTTAACATTATTTTTGCAATTTGCAAGTGGAAGAAACGACAGGGTGTGCCCCAAAGTTTTATTTGTTTTGATAAACATTCCGAAACAATCAGCGCGACTTTCACGCTTCAATATGATTTTTTTATCATTGCGCAGAGATTTTAGCCGGTCAATTAGGTTTAATGATTAGTTTATAACTATAATTTGCAAAATTGAAATTCATGTGCATTATTCTTGCCCAGCATTCTGGGCGGTTATACGAAAATACTCTTTTCAAGTTAACCTTGAAAAATGTCGAGAAAATTCTATATTATAACCTATCAAATGTAAAAATAATGGGCAAAATAAACATGATAACATCCGAAAACATCAAAAACTTGATCCTTTCCTCAGGCGCAGATTTATGCGGCATCGCCTCTGTTGACCGGTTCCGTGATGCGCCGGAGGGTTTTCATCCGCTGGATGTTTACGAAAAGACACAATCCGCCCTGAACGGCGTAACGGTCGATCAGAAAAAGTGCCGTCCGCTGTCGAATTTTTGCAATGAAAGGGGATATGTTTTGAAAATGTGTTAAGAATGCCGGAAAGTGTGTCCGAATAAAGAGGGGGTGAAAGTTTGTGATTCGTAATGAAAGTAATCACTATTTAACTTTTCAGAAAAAATTATAATTTTGGATTTGAGGAAATAAGGTGTAAATTAAGGGCGTTAGCCTGTACACTCATGTACCGCATCGAGTAAAACTTGCAGGTATGGCGATTTTTAGGGAGTGAAAAATGAAAATTGAATATATTAGATTAAATAATTTTAAAGCGTTCCAAAATGCAGAGATGAAGAATATCCCCGATTTTTCTGTTGTGGTTGGTGCCAATGGCAGCGGGAAAAGCACACTATTTGATGTGTTTGGTTTTTTAAAGGATTGCCTGGTTTTTAATGTCACTAGGGCCCTTCAAAGCCGGGGGGGGTTTAAGGAAGTGATTTCGCGAGGGGTTAAACAGCAGATAATAACGATCGAGTTACAATTTCGCCTTCACATCACCAATAAGGAAAGGTTGGTGACTTATCTACTTGAAATAGCCGAAATCGACAACAAAGCAGTAGTAAAGAGAGAATTATTGCGCTATAAACGCGGGCAGTATGGTTCTCCTTTTCATTATATGGATTTTGCATTTGGCGAAGGGAATGCAGTTACAAACGAAGAAGATTTTGATGAGCCGGAAAAAAAACTCGAGCGCGAATCGCAAAAAGTTGCTCCAACGACTTTGGCAATTAAAGGTTTAGGCCAATTTGAACGTTTTAAAGCAGCGAATGCTTTTCGTGACTTGATTGAAAATTGGCATGTTTCCGATTTCCATATCAATATGGCACGGGGTAGTAAGGATGCTGCAGGGTATGCGAATCATTTGTCCGTTACGGGTGATAATTTACAACTCGTAGCCAACGAATTATTACTTAATTCGCCCGAAACGTTTAAAAGAATTATCAATGCGATGAAGAAACGAGTGCCAGGTATTGGGGATGTTATCCCCGAAGCGACGGCTGACGGCCGGTTGCTGCTTAAATTCCGAGATGGTTCTTTTAAAGACCCATTTATTGATAAATATGTTTCTGACGGAACACTCAAGATGTTTGCATATTTGGTTTTATTGTATGATCCAATCCCGCATCCCTTGTTGTGTGTTGAAGAGCCCGAGAATCAATTATATCCTAAACTGTTGTGGGAGCTGGCGGAGGAGTTCCGCTCTTATTCCCAACGCGGTGGTCAGGTTTTTGTCTCAACACATTCGCCGGATTTTCTCAACGCGACAAAACCGGAGGAAGTTTTTTGGCTTGAAAAAGAAAACGGTTACACTCAGATAAAACGAGCATCTGATGATCCGCAAATTATGATATATATGAACCATGGCGATCAAATGGGTTATCTTTGGAAGCAAGGTTTTTTGGGAAGGATTGATCCATAATGAAATGTCTGGTATGCATGCTTGAGGAACCTTCTGCAGAAGAGATGTTGAAAGGACTGCTACCCCGTATCCTGCCGAAAAATTATGATGTAAAATATATTGTTTTTGAAGGTAAACAGGATATGGAAAAACAAATCGAACGTCGATTAAAGCTTTGGCAGCGGCAAAGTTCAGTGTTTTTAGTAATGAGAGATCAAGATGCGGGGAATTGTTATAAAATTAAACACAACCTGATTCAAAAAGTAAAATCTGGAGGCAAGTCCGAACTTACCATCGTACGTATAGCCTGTCGTGAATTAGAAAGTTTTTATATTGGCGACTTGGTAGCGGTTGAAAAAGCCTTAAATATAAAAGGACTGGGCCGAAAACAAAAACGCCGGAAGTTTCGAAAGCCAGATGATATTGTGGCCCCAGCCGGTGAATTGAAAAAATTAACTCGAAATATTTACCAGAAAATATCCGGCTCACGAGCAATTGGTCAGCATCTGAAGATTGATAGTTCCAATTGCTCTCATAGTTTTAATATTTTGATTAAAGGTATTCAAAAACTGACGAAGGATTATTAATTATGTGTAGCAAGGTTTTGATAATTAAATGTTTACTTGGCTGGGATGTATTTGACGAAATTAAAAATTGTACATTGAAATGAAATCTGAACGAAAATAAAAGTTCCACGACTATTTCATTTTGGTTTGGTATATAATATTTCTATTAATATTTGAAATGTTATCCTCATGTACAAAATATCATTTCAAACCGGCTATGGAAAATCCAATACAAAACAGTTCTGTTCAGGGTAGCCTGAATGTAATGAAATTAATCTGGCCTGTTGTGAATTTTGAGCATGATGATTTTGTTTTTTTGCGATACGGAAAATTAAATTTTATGACAGTTGCTATAAATGGATTCCGCCTGGGATAAAATCAAAAAATCTGGTCCATTACATTACAGAGAATCCGGCTTTTCAGCCGTAAAGCAAAAATATCAATGTTACCAGGGAATCCCCCAAAGTTTTATAAAAAACTGTATAGGAGAAGCCAATCCTTTAATCCAAATTACCCGGCCAAAATCTCTGCGCCCCTGTGGCTCTGCGCGAAGTCAAAAAAAACATACTGAAGCATGGAGGCCTGGTAATAGATCATTGTTCCATTGATGAATACCATCCCACTCTTACCAATCCCGTTTTTTTCAACTGTCCCAAAAAAACAGCCGTTACCCATCCTACCAATAATCCGGAAACAACAGCCGGCAGCAGCAGGACAGGGAGCAAATGAATAATGACGGTACTTTTGACCAGTAAAAACATGGTGAGCAGCAATTGAGTAAACACATGGCTGATACTGCCGAACACGCTGACACCGATGACACTGAAACTGTTGCGGGTATTTTTTTGAAACATCCACATGACAGTGGCCGAAACCAATCCTCCGCCGAGAGAAAGCATAAACGCGGGACTGGAAAACGTGCCCAGTAAAAGTGCACCCAGAAAAACCCGCAGTATCACCACGATAAGAGCAGACCGGTAATTAAAAATATAGAGCGCCAGCAGGGTGGCCAGATTGGCCAATCCCGGTTTAACCCACGGCAGGGGACGGGGAATATACGATTCGGCAATAAAAAGGACCAGTCCTATGACCGTAAATAACGCAAGATAGACCAACCGCTGAACGGGATTTTTATCGTTATTATTTATAGTCGTATTATCCGGTAACGGCATCCAGACTTTCCATATTTTTTGCAAAGATGCGTATGACGAGTTTACTGGGGATACAAACAATAATATCTCCTGCCTTTGAGACCGGACCGGATCTTACACATATTTTCCATAAGCAGGGCGATGAGAGGACGCTGATTTTACCGTTCCGCACACTGATTTCCACGGGACCGATCCAGCCCGGTACCGTGATTTGACGATCCTCCAATAAACTCAATGTGGCAACGTGCCGTCCGTTGACCTGTATTTCCGCAAATAAGCCTCCGGACCTCAGTGTATTCGTCAACAAAAATCCGGTTACTGTTAACACAGCTAAAAAAAACAGGAGAATTTTATCACCGATGGTTAGGTGTTTGACAAGCGGTGCAAAGGAGAGTTTTTCCCGCCATTCTGCCACTATTTAGATAACCGGTTTAACGCTTCCAGCCTGTCCCGGGCGCGTTTTACGTATTCCAGCGAGCCCTTGTGGTCGGGATTGATTTCAAGGGCTTTTTCGAATTCGGCAATAGCCAGCCGGTATTTTTCTTCGGTATAAAGGCGAATACCGTTATTAAAAATGACGTCCACCTGTTCCGCCAGGAGGGACATACATTTTTGTTTAAATTCAAGTGCGTCTTTGTTCTCCGGATCTATCCCCAGCACCTGATTATAAAGCGACAGAGCTTCGTTATAGGAGCCGCTTAGATAGGCCGATGTACCTTTTTCCATCAGGCTATCCATTGTAAAATTTACATCGGCTTGTTGGCGGAGTTTTTTGGCCTCAGCGGAGCGTGGATTCACCGTTAGGGCGGAATCGATATACGTTTTAGCCGCCTGCCAGTTTTTATTGGCGAAATGTGTCTTGCCCTGTTCAAAATAGCCGGTAAACCTGTCCTGGGTTCTTTGATTGATACGGTTATAATAGGTACGAGCCTCCCTGTGGTCCGGCCTGAGGGCCAGAATATAACTGAGGATTTTTTGGGACCGGCTGTACTTGCTTTTTTTATACAGTGAGATGGCCTGAGACATCTGTTTTTTAACATAAACATCGATTCTCTTCTCCAAATCCTCCATCCGTTCCGAAGCCGACCTGTGTCCGGGGTGCAGGCGTAATATCTCTTGATAACGTCTTTGTGCGTTGAGCAGATCGCCGTCGTTTTCAAAATCAATGGCCTCCACCAGTAATTCCGATGCTTTACGCAATCTCGATTGTTTCTCATCGGTAATACGGTTGAGAAATTCAAGAGCATCCAAATAATTGGGTACTGCTTTTAGCGCTTCCCGGAATTGTGCTTCTGCCTCTTGTACATTGCCCTGGTTATAGAAACCCACGCCGGTAAAATAGTGCTCCCGGGCCTGTTCCATCAGGATGTCGTTGATTTTGGAAATGTAGTTTTGTGATTCTTCATGGTCGGAGCGAACGAGGATAATGGACTCAAAAATATCTTTTGCCTGTGTATATTCCTGATTCTCAAAAGATTGGACGCCAAGCTTGAACCATCTTTCCGAATGGGTGTTGACTTTGGGACGGATAGTATTAATGGCATCCAGGGCCAACTGGTTCATCGGATCGATTTTTAATGCAGCCTTTAGATTGGCTGCGGCACTCATATACCTGCCGCGTTTAACCAGAGAATTTGCCAATGTCAGCAGTGAGTCCAGTTTTTGCGCTTCCTTGCGAAGGACAGGATTCAAGTCGGTATATATTTTCTGCGCGTCGGTATTTTCCGGATCATATACCAGGGCTTTATTGCTCCATTTAAGAGCGGACTTGCGGTCGCCGTCCTTGAGATAGGCGGATGCGCGGGAAACGGACTCTTGGGCAATAATTTCGGGCGCTTCACCAATTCGAAAACAGGATGAAAATATGACCCGTTTTGTTTTTCTGTCATAGCAGATATTCGCTGCAACGTTGTTCCACTTGATCTGAATGCCCATCGCAGCGTAATCGTAGGAAAATTGTTCAAGCCCGGCATATAGTTGTATGTTTTTAAAGGGCTGAAAAGCCAAACCCATGTGCGAGGTATCGTCTTCGCGTTGGAAGTGATGGGCATAAAAAATTTCGGGTCCGTAATGGGTGATTTTGTAGGATAAGCCGATTCTGTATTGGTGGTCGTAATCCGTCACAATGAGGGGTATGTTTTGTACCGC
>JAFGEC010000151.1 GCA_016931775.1 Candidatus Zhuqueibacterota bacterium
CACACACGCCGCCTGTCCCGATAAAATCGATGCCCAGCAGGTTCTCAATTTTATTGCTTGTTTGCAGATCCCAATGGGCGCCGCCGTAGGCTTGTCCGCCTTTCAAACGGATGATTTCCTGTCCCAGAAGATTTTTAATGTCTTTGAAATAGACCGTCGCATAAATGGCCATATCGCCGGCGATCTGCTGCTGCACGCCAAGCTCGCAACTTACCGTCCGTTCCGGTTCCAGATCGGGATTGCCGACTTGTGTGGATAGCGCGCCGAGCCGGATTTCATATTCCGAATTCCAGTACAGCGAACGGAAATCCGGGATTTGCGTGAAATGGCCGTACGAGAAATGAATCACACCCCGATCGGAGATCGGAAACGCCAGTCCAAACCGCGGGCTGAATTGCTTTTTGGCACCGGCTCTTTTCAACGGCGCCGAAAGCTTGTTACCAGATTTTTGATCCAATACCGACGGCAGATACCCACGGGAACCAAAATAATCGTAGCGCACGCCCGCATTGATCACAATTTCAAAAAATTCAATTTTATCCTGCAGGTAAAAGGCGGCCTCGACCGGTTTGTTGGTATAGTTATCGTGCCGCGGCGTGTTTTTTTCATCCACACAGGGAATAAAAATATTCTCCACTTTATTGCCTGGCTCATTGATAACCTCGAAATATTCATAGTCCAGCTTATAGCGTTTGTACTCTGCACCGGCTTTGAGTAAGTGCAGCGGAAAAAATTGCGAGGTAAAGTCAAATTTGAAAATCTCCGTGCGGTTGTTGATCGCGTATTGCTCATTGTTGCTCTGATTGGTTACATACTCTAATCCTTCCAACATATAGCGCCGGTATATTTGTTCTGTTGAAACGGCGGGAAAAAGATGGCGCCGGTCGTATGGATTTTCATAAAGATAACGCTGTGTGTTTTTGTTGAACAGGGAGTATTTGGCCGCGACAAAAGCGGACGGTGACAAGATATAATTCATGCCGAAAATGTGGTTCCAGGATTTTAAATACGAGCGACTGTCGCCATCAGGCAAAAGGGCGAAGCGGTGATCATATGTCCGTTCATCGGAATTGTTATAAAAAAATGACCAGCTTATGGGCATGTTCTTCAGTGAATTGAAAGAGATATTGCCATGAATGGATTGCCGCATCGTTTCGTTCATCGGAATAAACGAAAAATCGCCGTGTTGTGAATTGGAATTTCCAGTCGTATGCCCCAGAACTTTATCATTCAGTATGGGCATGGCGCATTCCCGTTGTCCGTACAACCAGCCATCACTCATGGTCGTGCGTGAGGTCAGGAAAAAGGTTCCGTCCAGTTTGGGAATGGGCCCGGACAACCGGCCGATGAGGTTTTTTTCCGCCAGAAAGTCGGTATTTTCGATATGATGAAACAGGTCACGGTGGCTGCTCAGGTAGTCGCCGGAGTACAGCGACAATCCGCCTGAAAATTTCTGCGTGCCTTTTTTGGTGATGATGTTGACAATTCCGGATTGCGCCTGACCGTACTCTGCATTGAACGTCCCGGAAATCACCTGCAATTCCTGGATGCTGTTATTATCCACATCAATCGCCTGCGTGCGGTCAAAGCCATCGGTCACCGGTATGCCGTCAATCAAATACGCGATCTCTGTAGAGCGCCCCCCGCGAATGTGGATGCCGCCCTTTGTATCCACCGTAACACCGGCCTGCAATTTCAGGAATTGTTCCATCTCCTCCGCCGGCAATTCGGAAATCCGCGATTCCGGTATCGCCACGGCCGTAGATGTGAGGTCAAATTGAATCAATGGCCGCTCGGCTGTAACAACCACCTGTTCACCATCAAGAATTTCGGTGTTCAATTTGGCGTCAATGGTGGTGGTATAGTCGGATGAGACCTGCACGTTATAAATAACTTTTGTCTGATAGCCCATCATTTGGATTTTCAGCGTGTAGCTGCCCGGGGGGATATTCAACAGCACATAACGGCCGGATTGATTTGTTGCCGCGCCGTACCGTGTACCGTCGACCATAACGTTGACACCGATCAACGGCTCACCGCTGACGGCGTCGAGAACCCGGCCGGTTACCTTGCCGCTTATACCGGCATGAATAGAACCTGGTAATAACGAAAAGAAAATAGTAATAAAACAGTAAAAGTATCTGTGTGTTCGCTGCATGATTTTGACCTAATTTGCACTGTGTTCATTAATGCATACGTGACATCGCAGCTTCTGTCCTCTATGAAATGAAAAATTTTTGAGTAATACTGATTCATATTTCTGACTGCTTGTCCGATTGAACCATCATGTCGATCCTGTTCATCTTGTTGATCCTGTCAAAATCTAAATGTTCTTTAAATAAATTACAAAGCCTATGTCTAGGCAAATCATTGAGAGAGGTCTGTAAGTTATTAAATTTCAACAAGTGATTTTTAAGGTTAACGGCTATGCACAAAACGGGATCGGGCATTCAATCGTTGCAGATGACGTTAGGTCTCTCAGGATGACCGGGTACGGACATGTATAATTTATTTAAAAGCAGAATTTTAAACAATACACATTAATAAAGAAAACTATTAATGATATTACCGTGCGCAGCGGAATGCCCACCTGCCAGGCTTGAATCTTTATCTCTGCGCCCCTGTGTCTGCGCGAGGTATAAAAAATATACTAATCAGCGTCTGTCGAAATTCATACGCCAATCCCACTTGTGGAAAAAACGGAATCAAAGATTCGGACTGCCGGATCGGCTCCCCATTTTGATCGTAAGTATAGATGTAGGTAAACGTGTGGCGAACATTTAAAACATTGATTAAATTGACGGACAGGGTCATCGTGCCGATCGGCAGGGTGAAGCCTTTGCGGAAATTAATATCCAGACGGTTGTACTCCGGATACCTGGATGAATGGGGACGATCGGATTGAAATTCCCATATCGGTGTGGAATCAAGATCGTACCCAAGGTTCCAATCATACTCCGGCAGCACACACGGTGTATAGGCATACCCGCTGCCGTAAATCGCCTGCAGGCCAAAATGCCAGTGATGCGGCAAGGCGGCATTTAATGACAGCAATAGCGAATGCCGCTGATCGGCATAATAAGGGTAGTGTCTTCCGTCAACGGTGTTTTCAAACGAATCCGTATATTTATACCGGCACATCAGCGAGAACATGTGCAAGTTTAACTTTGTATTCACATCAAAGCCACGGCACGAAACGCCGGCCTTGTTTTTAACATCATACAGTAGTGAGCCATCGCTCAACCGCTGAATGGGGACCAGATTGTTCATGTTTTTGTAGAAATAATTGAAATCCAGCAAAACAGCCGTTCCAAAATATTTTTCAATACCTGCCAAATATTTCTCGATATATTGAAGTTCGATTTTTGAATCGCCTCGTTTATAACCGGGTTCAAATCGTTCTAACATATACTGCCGCATTTCACCAAGCTCTGGCAACCGGGAGAAGGTACCGAATGCGACTCGTGTTTTAACCTTTTTTGGCAGATCATAATGAATCACGATACGTGGATTCATACGCGCTTTTTTGCCCAGGCTAAAAAAATCGTAACGGATACCCGTTTGAATTTTAAGATCAGGGAATAGACATCGCTTCTCCTGATAAAACCATGAATACTTTTCAATTTTTACCTTGTCGGTAAAAGCAAGGTTGTAATTCGGCGGTTCGGATACAAAATTTTTTATTCGCACCAGCAGGTTGTTTTTCAAGTAAAAATTGTATTGTGATTGTTCGAAATGAACCCCGGCCTTCATCGAATATGCCGAAGATGCGCCATAATATACAGTGAATTTTTCATTCCAGGATTTCGTGTTGTAACGACCGTCTTTACCTTCACTCCATAAATAATTATATGTACTGTCTGTAACCTCAGGAAGTCGCATGTCATGCTCGACGGACCAGGACCGCTTGTTGTCACAATGCTGTTCCGCATAAAAAACGGTAAATTCACTTTTCCAAAAATCTGAAAATTGATTGCTGCTGTATAAGGAAACGGCATCCAGACCGAACCGCGTATCATCGATATTTTTCTCCTGGATAAATTCTTCAGCACGGGTTTTTCCACCGGAATTCATAGAGTAAGAAGAATTGCTCAACATTCGTTCTCTTGTATAATTTATTTGAGGATCGATGTTTATGCAATCATTGGAGTGTAAATAATTTATTCGGATGCTATGAAAATCCGCAGGCTGAAAATCCATCTGTGCCTGGAGATCGTGGTAGTGAAGCGATATCCATTTGTTTTTATTCATGGCGTCGAGCAAATCATTTATATGACTTTTTTTACCATTGAAAATCCATGAAACCTTGTTCGTAAAGGGCCCCTCCAGCACGAAACTCGAGTTTGACAAATCTATCATTGCTTTACCGCTAACCGAATTCGAATTTCCTTTTCGATAATGCAAATCCATGACGGATTCATATGCATCCGAATATGCAACGTCGAATACGGTGGTAAAATAATTACTTTTTTGGACAAGGTCGTAATTAACAATTCCCTGATTCATCGCCGGAATAATGGTCGTGTGAAAGGGCATTTGCAATGGGAATCCATTAATCATCACCTGATTCTGCTTAAAGGAGAGCCGGTTGTTCCGGTCTGTACCTATCATCGGATGTAACCGATTTCCGGTAATTTTGATGAAAAAATTATCGTCATTGAAATAGACTTGATTATCATTATACTGCATGAACGATGCATACGTCATTTCTGTAGAGATATCACCGACCACACCGATAAAATTTTCCTCGTTCAACTGGGTACGGCTTATCTGCTCGATCTCTTCTGCAATTGGGGACGCTGTGATATGAATGGAACCAAATTCAAATGCTCTCGGCCGGAGGCTGATATCTAAATTTTTTGATTGCGGCGTAATCTGGAAAGTTTCGGTTTCGTAGCCCACAAAGCTGACAATTAATAACAATGTGCTGTCCGGAATCAAGAATGAAAAATTACCATCTATATCGGTTGCTGAGCCGACACTCTTGCCCTGTATATAGGCATTGGCATACATCAGCGGGGAGCCGGTTTCCGCATCCCGCACGCACCCGGTTAACAAACGTGCGGGCTTGACTCGTTTTACGTCGCGTCGGATAATGATGGTATTCGGCGTCAAGAATTCATAGGAAAACCGATGGGATTGCAGTAACTTTTTCAAGGCAGAATGAGGAGAGTCATTAACTGCCTTGCAGTTGACAACAACACTGTCGACAAGTGCATCATCATAAATGAAAAAATATTGATATTTTTCGGATAATTGCTGCAACACGGTACGCAATGATATCCCGTTAAAATGGAAAAAGATGCCATGTCCGGATTCACTGCCCCAAACCGTACAGCACAGAGAAAAAGAGCAAACAAGTAAAATTGTATAGAATCGGCTTTTCATGATTTCAATTTGATTTTTCCGTCCCGGCGGTAAAAACAGGATCAAGTAAAAATAATAATTGGTTACTGATCGTCTGACAATCTTTCATCATAAAAAATATACGATCCGTTCTCATATTTATACTGAATATCCAGCGTCGAAGAAATAGAATACAATACTTTTTTCAAAGGCAGTCTATCGAAAACCGCTGTAATCGTTTTTGTCTCCAATTTTTTATTTTTTATGAAAATATCAACATCGTACCAACGGCCGATTTCACCGGCCAGTTCGGAGAGTTTTGTGTGATTGAAAACCAGTTTACCTGAACGCCAGCCCAGCAGTTCCTGCGCATTGACCGACCATGGTTTCAATGGCGGTTGATTTTCGGAGATTTCACTCATTAAATTCCTGGTTAAAATAACGCTGCCGGTGGTATCGTCGGCCGCAAGGCGAACCCGACCCTCTTTTACAAAAACGCGTGTCTTCAGATCCCTCGTCCAGATATTAAACCGGGTTCCCAGTACGGTTACCGTTCCCTCTGAGGTTTGCACGATAAATGGTGATTTTGATTTCGCAACGTCAAAAAACGCTTCGCCCTTTAGGGTGACCCGGCGAGTCTTGCCGGCAAATTTCCGGGGATAGGACAGCTCTGTTTCACAATTCAAATAAACCGTTGATCCATCAGATAACGTTTTTTCTTTTTGCTGGTGATTCGCAGTTGAAAAGATTTCTATGCTGTGAGTGGATTCATGATACCAAAAGGCGGATGCACCTATAATGAATATGATGAATGCAGCATAAGCCAATCGAGGCGATTTTAAAAGTGAAGCAATACGTTCAAGTGCCGAACCCGGTTGATAGAACGTTTTTCGCTTTGGTAATGGATCTTTTGGAAACTCAAATGCCTTCCACTCGTCCTTCATATCGGGATCTGCCGGAAATTGCATCTGTTTTCCTTCGCGGATAATTTTGGCGATCAGGTCGTATTCTTTTTGATTTTTCGGATCCGCTTCCAGCCATGCCGTTAATTCTTTTTGGTCGCCGGGCGAAATATCGCCTGTCAGTTTATTCTTGATATGAAGGATATATTTGTTATTTTTCTTCATCCTGAATACCGGTTTAATCTACAGCGGTTACCTATTTATTAATACGTACGATAACCGGTTCCATCATCCATTTTTTATTTTTTTTGCGCTCAAAAAGCACAATTTTTCAATTACCGATTTATCCAAGTTGTTCTCTTAACATTCCAAGAGCCAGCTTCATTCGTTTCTCTACTGTTTTTTTTGATACCGAACACATTTCCGCAATTTCCAGATAGGTATAATTTTTTACGTGATGAAGCGTAAAAACGACCCGGCAGCCCTCCGGCAGTTTTTCCATTGCGATATGGAATTGTGTTTTAAAATCCAAATTTTCACCGGATACAATTTCAGGGGGTTCTTCCGGCCGGTCAAAATAGCTGTTTTGAACTCTTTTTTTACGGTAGCTGTCGATGAGTAAATTATTTGCGATTCGGAATAGATAGGCTTTGATCGATTTCCTTGTATTGATATTGTTACGATTCTGCCACAATCGTTTAAAAATATCCTGAATGATTTCCTTCGCAGTTTCGGAACACTGAATCCGGCTGATGATATAATGAAACAGTAATTTATAGTAACGGAAATAAAATGTTTCAAACGCCTGTTTGTTTGATCTTTTTATTTCACTTGCAAGCTGATTGTCGGATAATGTATTCATGAAAAATATTGGTGATGTTCAAACTTTGCTATCTAAGAAGTAAAAGTCAATAAAAGTAATCGCCGTTTTACAACAGGATCATGAAACCTTTTTTAATCTTATGATATTTCGACATCGATGTTTCTGAAAAGAACCATAAAAGTATCTTTTGTATAATATTGAAAAATCGGATTTATTTCAACATTTAACGCAAGGATCATGCCAATGCTGTTTTTATTAGATTTACAAATTATATTTAACTTAAAAGTGTCCGTAAACACGACAGCGACTGCACGGTAACGAACATATGCTTTTGGAGTCGGACCTAATCGGATGGTTGATTTTTATGTACTTGGACCACATAAATGTCAAATTTCAGGTCTTAGAGGCTCGTTTTTTCCCTCAAAAAGAGTGTTTTAAGCACAGCACAACGTACATTTTTTTATCAATATGTCACTCATGTGCATACGGGGCATCAACGCCCTGGGATTGAATCCTTGGGCGATCATATCGTATTGTTCGAGCATATGAGGGTACTCCAACCACAATTTTTTATCAAAATCACTGCCGCCACTCTAGCCCCGGACCTTACCCCCGCGCTCTCTCCAACATCTCCCGGATGGCCGGGTTGGGTTGGAGAATCTCGGCAGCCGACCTTATGGTCACGGTAGGGATGGCGCCGTGTTCCAGGTGCATCTTCATGCGGAGTTGCTGATCGGGGTCGCGGCCACCGAGATTGGAATACCCAAAAGTCCGGCAGAGTCCGTCAAAAAGGAAGGCATTCAAATCACAATCCCCCGTCCGTTCCAATCCGTCGATGGAATTTTGCCAGCTCTTAAAGAGATGAACTTGAGCAAATGACTGGCCCTGCATGGTGATTTCGTTGAGCCCTTCACCGCCGACCACCAGGCCCTTGCCCAGGCCCACCACGTGACGGATCAGCTTGTTCATCCCCTCGGAGGGCGTGGTGGCCTCTACCCAGCAATTGTGGAGATTGTGTGAGACCAGAGTCACATCGATAAAGACCGCATTCGCGGCCAGGTCTTGCGTCGCCTCCAGGATGGCGCGGCCCAGGATCGAACGCCACATGCTCAAACCCGGATGGACCTTGATCATGACCTTCTTGTCCCGGTTGGCACCCCGGGCGGCATTGGACTCGGGCACACCGAGTCCCCTGCCTCGATACCAGCTCCAGCCCCGCAGGTCATGATGCTCGATGCCGCGGTACTGAAAATCACGGACATAGTCATAAGCGGGATGTGAGGGATCCATATCGATGGCGTTGCAGTGCGGCATCATACGAAAACCCAGGGCCAGACCCTTGCGGAAAAAGGACTTTGCCCGGTCGCTGGCCACATAGTCGGGATAGTTTTCATCGTAGAGGTCAGTCCGCCAATTGGGGACATGCAGCAAGACGGTTTTGGGATCGAGTTTCCCGGCGATGGCCTCCAGGATGGCGTTTTCCGTGGGACACCAGCTTACGGCAAAGCGGACGTCCCTGACCCAGGGAACCCGGCGTTCTATTTCGCCGTCGAGATCGTAAGCCTGCCGCAGCCACTGCCGGTAGTGACCGGCCGGCACGTGCCAATCCCCGCTAAAGGTATTGATACGCCAGGTCAGGCCTCCCGCACTCAGGTTATCATCGATGGGGCCATAGGCCTGGGTGTCGAGACCCAGGCATTGGACATCGCGGCCCGAGCCCACATGCAGGGCCTTGTAGCGGTAGCGGTCGTCCTGAGTATGGATCCAGAATCCCCCACGCTGACTCTGAAGAACGGCCAGCCCCGCTTCCCAAAAGAAGGGCCATTCCCAGTGTGTGTCCCGGATGAGGGCATCGTCAAGAGGCAGCTTGATGCCCTGGAAAAACGGGGCGATCAGCTTTATATTTTGACGGATGCCCGACAGGTTCCAGCGACAGGACAGAATCCCTCCCCGCGAAGAATAGGCCGACGGTTCCACGAGGATGTCCCCTGTCTCCGGCTCGACCGACACGGTCAACACGCCGTCGGCATCCCAACTGTGAAACACGATCTCGGCCCGCCGGTCGGAGAGGAGGTACGTCTCGATAGTGCCGAACTTGCTCTCGTCCACGGATATGGTTCCACCGCCCCGGTAGATCAACTGCAGGGCCGGTCCGGCCGTGACATCCACATCACGGATGTATTCTTCTCCCGTCTGTTTGTCTCTTAAAGACGTCAACA
>JAFGEC010000152.1 GCA_016931775.1 Candidatus Zhuqueibacterota bacterium
ATCTGTAAAGTTGATCTGAAGCGCTTGTAAGACGGCTATCTTTTCTAATAAATCTTTGCGAAAACATATAAATTTTGTGGTATAATCTCGTGGAAAAAGCCGTTTGTATTCCGGGAACCGGTCAGGAGAAAGGAAAAAATTGAAATAAAAACTCCGGGACATCATAGTGATATACATATTGCCGCTCTTATGGCCGGTTCGAAACCGTGTTTCCGCAGGAAAATGAGGTATATTAAGTAAAATACGTACCGCAAACATCGGCAATAATATTTTGTCCAATCCTGTACGGGCTGGTAATTTTGCCAGTACGGCTCCGTTTGTAGCGACAAAGCCGTCTTCCTCTACAAAAACGCCTCTCATGGCAGTTCTGAATTCATCCCGGGAAACAAAAGGCAGAATTGTTTCTATTTTTCGAAAGCAAGCTGTATCCGGTAACACAGGCCACCGGTCAAGCTGTTTTTCTTCTGTTTTAAGGATTGATGGATTTTTTGCATGAATTTTAATGGAAATACCTGAAAACAAAATTTTGCAAAAAGTGGCTTTTCCGGTTTCCGGCCATAACATTCGCACAATCGTGTCATCGGCAATCGTACGCAGGGCATGGAACAGCGGCAAGTACGGCAATGAAATACCCGTACTTCCCGAAATCGAAACGGTTTTCAGTTTAATGGAAAATCGCCCCTGCTGGTTTTCCGTCGTAAAAAAAACTTCACCATTCTGTTTATGTATTACAAGCCAGGTTCCATCACAGTACCCCGGGCGGGGATTCAGGTAAAACAGGGCATTCAGAACGGAAAACAGGTCGATCGCCTTTACGGTTATATCCATATTCCCTCACATTTTTTTTAAAGGTTCAGATTTTATTCACCAGAGCCAAGTAGCGGATTGACGGCAAATACCGTTTTTATTATCATAATCTGCGTTAAAGGGGAAAAATCCATTTCGATATTTTGTGCCAATATTTTGTATATTTTAAAATATAAAATTTCAAGAAAAAATCAAATTATTCCCTTTACCGAAATTAAAATTTTTCAAAATTCCACGTACAAGTGTCAGGCTGATTCGGTAAAAGCTAAAAATGTATTGAAAAAACAATGGATCGGTATGGAATCGAGAGCCCACAAAACCAATTGCGGAGAATTGCCACGGTTACTTAAAGTTAATGGATTTTATAATGAAAGGAATAGAATTAAAAGTATTTGTTTAAAAGTAAATTATGTTTATTTGACAATAGACAGTAGGGGGTATCACCCAAAGTTTTTGTCCGGGATCAACTTTTAAAGTCCTTATTTTTTTCTTTTCGACCCCAGTCGTCAAACCGCCACCTCATTTTTACTTTATTAATTCTGCATAAATTAAATAAAAATAATGTAATATAGAGCCATCCTGATGATCTCGTTGATCCTGTCAAAATTATAACATTATTCGTCCTTTGTGGTGAACAGCCATTACCTTTAATTGAGCTTTCACATTAAAATCGATTTTTCAGTTTGAATGTTATCGAGAAACCGCTATATTGTCAAAGAATAAAGTAAGAATCAAAAAGACGGTTGGTGAGCGAATTTTTTGCCTGTTTGGATAGCGGCTACTCACCAATTAATCTGTTGTTTCATTTCTTGAATTATAAAAATTGATACGAGCATTCGGAGGGAAAATGAGAAAGATGTTTGTGGTTTTTTTCATGTGTTTCATGCTGTTCAATTGTTTCGCCCAAACAAATCCCGGCAAATCCCGCATCATCGTGCTGACCGACATTTCCAACGAGCCCGACGATGAGGAATCCATGGTGCGATTTCTGGTTTATTCCAATGAATATGATATCGAGGGTCTGATTGCCACCACATCGGTATGGCTGCGTGACACGACACGTCTGGACCTGATTTTTCGGCAAATCGATGCTTATGCCCGGGTGCGCGACAATCTGCTGGTCCACGCCGATGGTTTCCCCGAGGCGGGGGATTTAAAAAATGTAGCCGTTACCGGCCAGCCGGGATTTGGAATGAACGCCGTCGGATTCGGCAAAAGCACACCGGGTTCCCGGCTGATTATCGAAGCGGTGGACAAACCCGATAACCGGCCGCTCTGGGTGACGGCATGGGGTGGGTCCAACACCCTGGCGCAAGCCCTGTGGGATATCAAATATTCCCGCTCCGCCGAAGAGCTGGCAAGATTCGTATCAAAAATTCGCGTCTACACCATTTCCGACCAGGATGACGCCGGGCGCTGGATGCGGATCACTTTTCCGGACCTGTTTTATATCGTCAGCCCGAGCAGCGTGGACTGGATCGAATACTACAAGGCCACCTGGACCGGCATTTCCGGTGACCGGCATTATCAAAACGGTCCCGGGCATTTCTTTGAGCTGGTGGATAATCCCTGGTTAAAAGAGAATATTATCGATAACCACGGTCCCCTGGGTACCCTTTATCCGCCGCTGGAATATATCATGGAAGGCGACACACCTTCATTTTTAAATCTTTTCAATAACGGACTGGGCAGTTTTCTGGATCCCACTTATGGCGGCTGGGGCGGACGGTACACGTTGCAGCAAACCTACGCCGAAACCCGGTCGATCTACACCAACAGCAGGGATACCTTTAAAGCTGAAAACGGTTCGGTCCACACCACCGCCCAGGCAACCGTATGGCGCTGGCGCGATGCCTTTCAATATGATTTTGCCGCGCGCATGGACTGGTGCGTGGCGAAACAGTACAAAGATGCCAACCACAATCCTGTTGCCGTTTTAAACGGTCAAACCGGCAAAGACATTGTTTTCTTGACGGCCAAGCCCGGCGAAACCGTGTCGCTTTCCGCCGACGGTTCGTCCGATCCCGACAAGGATAAATTCGATATCACCTGGTTTTATTATCCTGAAGCCGGAACCGTGACGAATGCCGTTCAACTGTCCGCCGTCCGCGGGCCGGTTACCATGTTCAAAACACCGGATGTGAAGGAAAAAGGCACGATTCATATTATTTTACAATTAAAAGACAGCGGCACGCCGCCACTCTTCGCCTATCGAAGAGCAATCGTGACGGTTACGCCATAACGAAAAGATGGTTGTGATGTTGATCCGCTTTAAGTATAAATACCGGCTGTTACTGCTGATTTTTTTGATGAATTGTACACCGCAAGCCTCCGGCCCTGGTAAACGGGAGCCGGTACCGTTTTCACGGTTAAAAACGGCGTTCGAAAAGCCGGACAATCTTTATGCACCGTTTATGTTCTGGTTCTGGGATACGCCGCTGGACGACGCCGGCACCCGCGACCGGATGGTGGCCATGAGTCTAACCATGATGCAGCAGGGTTTTAATCCCGGTTATGCACACGCCCGCATGTGCATGGTGGATTCACCGGACCTGCCCAGACAACAATGGCTTTCGGATGTGTGGTTCGATACGTTCGGCAGAATTCTATTAAAGGCTGCGGAGCATGATTACTATTTCGGTTACAATGATGAATACTGGTGGCCCAGTGGCCGGGCTGCAGGACGGGTGCTGGCAAAGACACCGGATCTGTGGGCTGAATCGCTTTACTGGCGCGTGTTTGATATCCCCTCCGGCGCACGTGTGAACTGTCCCGAATCGTTTTTTACCGTGGCCGCTTTGCTCGTGGATGGGGAATCGGTTCGCGATCTCGCACGCCGCAGGGAAGAAGCTGCCGTTTCCGCTCGTTCGGACAGTTTACCGCTGGTTCCTCACGTTTCAGCTCGCATTAAAAGCACGACTTTGCGGATTATCGGAAGCGATTCCCCCTTTTCCTGGACCGCGCCGGATTCCGGTAAATGGCGTGTTTATTCTTTTTATAAATATTATCATCCGGGGGCGGACGGCGGCCGGCTCAATTATCTGGACCGGCGGCTGGCGGATAAATTTATCCGGCAGGCGCATATGCCCTATCTCAAACATTATGAAAAAGAGATGGGCCGTCATCTGCCCGGTGTTTTTACCGACCACGAAGGCGATTATGGATACAAGCTGGCCTGGTCAAAAGACCTTGCCGCCCATTACCTGCAAAAAACACAGCGCGATATTCGGCTTTGGATGCCCCTGATGATCGATACGGACGATGAGGGCAGCTATGTCACCGCCCGCTGGGATTGGTTTGAAACGGTGAGTGATGTGTATGCCGATTATTTCAAGACCACCAGTGACTGGCTTCAGCGGCACGATTTATATGAAATTTCGAATTTATGGGAAGAATCACTGATGTGGCAGGCCGGGGCGGTAGGGGATTTTTTCAAAGTGCAGCGTGCTTTTACTCTGCCGGGGACCGATTGTTTGGGATTGTCCGTGCTTAAAGTTCATGATTTTAAAGAAACGGCTTCGGTCTGTGAATTTGAATCACGCCGTTTTCAAAGTGAAATAATGGGCGGCGCCGGTTTCTGGGGATTTAATCCGGTGAGTCTGAAACAGGCCGCCAATGCCGTGGCCGCTTGGGGGGTGAGTCATTTGGTCTGTCATGGTGTTTTTTCCACCCGCACACTGGATTATAATCCGTGGCTGCCCGACTGGTTCGATGAACATCCGTTATGGCCGTATTTGCATTTATGGACCGGTTTCGTTCAACGCAACAGCTATATCAACGCCCACGGCCATTCGGCCGCCGATGTGCTGCTGTTGAATCCCATGGACAGTGTATGGGGACTGTGCGGACCCGGGGTGTTCGATCCGGCCTATCCGGGCCGCAGTCCGGCGCCGGCCATTGCCCCGTTGCCCTCAGACCGTGATATTCCGCGCAGCCGGGCGGAGCTCAAACGTTCCTCCGCCTGGTGGACGCCGCCCGTGATGCAGAACTGGTTTGATGAACGGGTGGTGGAAATCGACAGTGTTTACAGTCAGGCCATTGCCGACCTGACCGCCGACCGGATTGAGTTTTTAATCGCCGACCGGTACTATCTTCGCCAAATGTCGGTTGAAGAAGGTGTTTTGATCCGGGCTCCATTTCGGTTTACCACGCTTGTTTTACCTCCGCTTTTCATTTTACCGCTGGATGTGATGGGAAAAATAGTCGGATTTGCAAAAAGCGGAGGCCAAGTGTATTATTTGGGCGATTTACCCGCCGGTTCCGTGGAGCACGGATTGGGCGATGTAAAGATGAGCGAGCTGGTTCAGTTGCTGACGAGTTTGCCATCGGTAAAATATTGTCCGCAGGGGATTTCCGGCCGTATACCCTCACATTTGAAATTTATTCAGGGTGAATTTAGCATGCTGCAGCAGCACCGTTTCATCGACGGACGGCATTTTTTCTGGCTGGCGAATAATACCGGGATACCTCAATCGTGCAGACTTTTGGCAAGCGGTCTGTCCGGTTCGGCTAACATCTGGAACAGCGAAGAGGGGAGTCATCACAAGGTACCGTGCCGGAAGACGGAAAACGGATTGGAGATGGCGCTTGATTTCACTGATTATGAGGGCTATTGGCTGTTGATCGATCCGGCGGTTGATAAGAATTCCGGGTTCATACAGCCGTTCATCCGGGAAACATCAAGTATCGTCCTGGATAAAAAATGGCGAATCCGCATCGATCCGGCGGAGCAGCCTGTTATGGAACATCCCGTCACACCGCCCCCGGAATTGACGGCTGGAGAGGGGAGTTTCAGAACCCTCGACCGGTGGGAAAATTGGGGGCTGGATCAATTCAGCGGGTATATGGATTATTTTTACACTGTCGTTTGCAGTTCGAAAGGGGACGAGGTCCTGCTGGATCTGGGTGATGTCAAACATGTCGCCCGGATTTGGGTGAACGGCCGGGACATGGGGCAACGGCTCTGGCCGCCGCACCGTTTCGATGTGACGGAGGCCCTCAAAAATGATGAAAACCGGATTCACGTGCGTGTGGGCAATCTGATCAACAACAGTTACAACCAGCCCTCGCCTTCCGGCTTGCTGGGGCCGGTCAGGCTGGTTTTTCGGCGGAGAGATAAAGGGCCGGTATCAAATCCGTAGATATCTTTGGGCTATACATGAGATTACTTCCAGATTAAAATTTGTTGCCCGTTTCTTCTGGCCCACCGTCTAAACCGCAACGTGGTAGTTCCGTTGACGAGTACGATACGGTTTTGAGGCAGCTTTTTATACACGCTCGGGAAGTCTTTCCATTATTTTGGTTATGACCGAATTAGAGTTTTGAATGAAATTTTTTTTGTTAATATTATCAAAAAATGTAAGTTTAAACGGAAATGATGTCTTTTAAAACATTATAAAGGAAAAGTCTATTGTTTTCGCTTTTGAAATTAATCCAAAAAGATAAACTTGAAGCTTTTTGTAAAAAAACCATATTCAAAAGCTGTCACTTTTCGGCTCTGCATTACGGGATGAACTGAGACCTGAAAGTGATATTGATTTGCTTGTAGAGTTTGAGAAGGACCATATACCCGGATTGTTAAAATTTGCTGAAATGGAGATGGAATTAACCCAAATGGTAAAACGGAAGGTTGACCTACGCACTCCGGCAGAACTCAGCCGTTATTTCAAAGATGAGGTATTTTTAAATGCAAGAATAGAATGTGAATTAACGTCTTGAAGATAAAATAAGGTACAGTTTTATTCGATAAGAATGATGATACTCTGCCTTTTGCTAGTTGCAGCAATGGAGCCATGAAAAAACGGCTCCACTGATTTCATGATAACCCGAGTCCCATTCAGTAGTGGAATTGGAATTCAACGCGTTACCGTAATGCAGTAACTATGTTTTTTTTGTCAAATTCCGGTCTTTCATATGAATCCGGTAAAAATAAAATCTTTTGGATTCCGGTTTTTCGTGTAAATAAATGTGGGATTTGACCGGTATTGTTTTCAATCATGCCTTTAGGATGGAATTAGATTTACCGTTTTTATCCTGGCGAAAAATCGCCAGGTTATTTTAAGACTCGCCTCAAGGTGTGCTAATGTTGGTCTTGGAACAATAATGAAGGGACATCACCTGACTGTTGACAAGTTACTTTAACAGCAAACACTTTTGTCTTGCTGTAAAATCCCCTGCACTTATATGAATGAAATATGTACCGGAGGGCATATTCGAACAATCCCATCCTATTTCATGATAACCGGGATTGCAGTACCTTTTTAAAATGGTGGCTGCTAATCTGCCCTGAATGTCAAAAATACAAATTCTAACCCATTCTGGTTTTGGAAGTGCAAATCGGATTTGTGTTACAGGATTGAAAGGATTAGGGTAATTCGGAAATAGCTTAAATTTTTCTGGCAAATTAATCCCTGATAATTGAACACCGGACGTAGCCAATATATGTATTGATAGTTGCAAGGTATCTGCCATTGGCGGTTGTTGCGCATCCCAATACCTGAGCATGAAATCAAACGTCCCTTCCTCTTCTGGAATCCCAGAAAAAACACCGGACAACCCATTCAGCTTTATTCCTTTCGGTAAATGGCCCGAAAATATCTGAAATTTATAAGGAGGAATACCTCCTTCAGCAACAAGAGAATCATTATAAAAGATTCCCACCTGTCCCGTATCAAGCTTAACTGTCAGGACTTGCATTTGATAGTCAACGATAGGTCCCAATGTGAAAATATGTGGATTTTCATAGCCGTTTTCATCATTTGTTGTAACCGCATAATAGTATTCGATATTTGGTGCAATACTATTATCAATAAAGAATGTATCAGCCAGGCTTAAAACGGTCGAATATGGAAATAAATTATCAATACTTGTAAAGAACTCATTTTCCCTGTATATGTTATAATGATGAAAATTTTCGTTCAAATCATCAAACCTCCATCGAAGAACAATTTGTTGATGGTTCTTTTCCGCAGACAACCTGTTTACGGGCAGAATGGGGAAAATCATTCTTCTATAAACCCCGGAACCTTCAGTTCCGAAATATAATATAGAATTATCAGCTGATCTGGCCAGTACATTGACCACATTGTTTCCGTTTGTCGCGGCTATGTTACTCCCCAATCCTTCATTCCACTCTTGCCAATATCCTCCTCCGTCACGGCTAATGTACATTCCTTCATTTTGGGTGGCTAAATAAACTATGCTTGGATCAAAATAATCTACCATTATTTCATAAAATTCCTGATTAAGCTGTCCATTCTCATGTTTAAGACCATCGGTAATTTCAAACCAGGATTGCCCGCCATCGACAGATTTCATAACTATTCCCTGGAAACCTTCGCGTCCATTCCCCTTGTTTTCACCGTTTTTTGAACATGCATACATTACGGCTGCATCTGTCGGATCAAAGTCAATTGAAAAAACCCACTGTTGTTCCGGCCATCCCTTATTCCATACTTCCCAACTTTCGCCAAAATCGACGGAACGGCTGATCCCATCATATGTGCCTGCGTAAACAATATCCGGTTCAACGGGATGAGATCTCATCGAGAATACACCGTCATTTTGCCATCCGATATTTGTTTCAATCCAGCTTTGTCCTTGGTCTTCACTCTTGTAAATACCGGATGGGAAACTACCGAGAAGCATTCTTTGAGGATCAACCGGATGAAAGAGAAGTGTCGTGTAAGGATATAGAATACGGTCCCATGCCGCCCATTGTCGTCCGAAATTAAGGGGACAATGGAAAAATATCCATTCTACATCATTCCAGCAATACACAGCATATCCTTTCGTTCCGGCATATAATTTACCTTTTGCACTGATAAACAGAGTTTTAACTTGTGGTGTCCCCAATCCATTCGACATCGCGATCCAGGTTGTACCTCCATCATCTGTCCTGAACACACCTTCTTCTGTCGCCGCATATACAGTGTGTGGAGGGGTAGGATCAACTATAATTTGGTTGAAATGTTTTCCCATCATCTTCAGATCATAACCATTAGCAGGAACATCGAGATCCATTCGGTTTAATGATTTATAAATACCTTTTCCCCAGGTCCCCAACCACATCTCTTCTGTTTTTGCCGGATGAATGGCAAATGTGTAATAACCCTGACGGACAGGATCATCGACCACTATGCTGGGTGTAATTGCATTCTTGTCTTGAAATGTCTTACCACCATCATCCGATCTGTAAAGTCCTCCTGGGTACGCGCTGACATATATTCGTTCAGAGTTTTCCGGATCAATTTCAATCTGAATATTATGTACTTCCGGAACCGGTTTATTACTCCGGCTGTCGTCCCATAAAACCGAATTTGAAGCTGGAATAATATCCCCTGAAAACACTCCACATCCCTGCGTACCGACATAAATACTATTCCCTCCCACAGCACAGGATGTCAAACGATTTGTAAAAATACCTTCATTGTTCTCTGACCAATTTTGACCACCATCGTCGCTAAACAGAAATCCATCAACCAAGTCCACTGTAAACAACCACTCTGAATGAACAGGGTGTTGCCGAACAGCCCGACAGCTTGCCGAGGTCGTCAACAATTGAACCCAGGTCTCTCCGGAATCTTTGGTTTTATACACACCCGCAGCATCTTTAAAAACAATCCCATCAGGTCTATCCCCGGCGATTTCAGTAAACCATGCGGGAAGTGATCCACCACGGCATGCAATATAGAGTACTTTTGAATCGTTGACATCAAATTCAATATCATACGCACCCACATCAGGGAAATTCTCCAGCTTTGACCAGGTTACCCCACCATTATTTGATCTGAACGCCCCATTGATGTTTGTCGTCACATAAATGTTGTCCTGATTATTGGGATCAACTGCAATGTCAAGAATCCCTTTGGGTAGTGCTCCTGTGATGTCGTACCAGTTCAATCCACCGTCAATGGATTGATACAGCCGACCGCCCCGGAGACCATGATAAAAGGTGGAGGCATAAATCGTGTCCCCCGCAGCAAGAACGCGCATCACAAGTAATGCACCATCACCGGTAAAGTCGGCAATCTTCTCCCATGAATCCCCAGAATCATAGCTCTTCCAGACTGTCGGACTTGACCGGTCGGCCAGATAGACTTCATTTGGTTTTGACGGATCTAAGCTCAAGGCTGTGGAAGAAATCGGAGCGCCTTCAAGCAATGTCCAGTTTAAACCTGAATCTTCTGTTTTCCAAGTTCCTCCCAGCCATGTTGCAGCATAAGCTATCGATTCATCCTGAGGATGAATAATGAGTTGCGGCTGCCCCCATACGGTACACATGATAAAGTGATCATTCAAAGTTTCCCATATATTTCCACCATCCATGCTTTTGTAAACAGAACCGGGCTTTCCCGTGATACCGGTATAGAGGACCTCCGGATTTTTCATATCTCGACGGATGGCCCCGACGCCGGTTGCTCCTTCAATATTTAATACTATGTTCCACGTATCGCCACCATCCGTTGTTTTTTGTATTTGTGCATGGTTTTCGAACGGTTTCGGATTATATCCACTTAAAAAAATATTTTCATCAAAGGGATGCACATTGAGTGCATATGAGTAGTCAACTTCAGATAAGCTGAGAAATTTCCATTTTATAAAGTCTTCACTTTCGATGGTACCTTTTGAAATTCCAAAACCGTTTGTGTGAACAAAAATTGTATTCTCATTCAAGGACTGAGCAAACGCGGAAATGGAGCACATATTATAACCATAACTTGAGTCTTTCCATGGACCATGAAGCACCTCCCAGGACTCTCCTCTGTCTATGCTTTTATGTATGATCGGAACATCGGCCACATACCACAATGTATTTGGATCGTGTATATCCACCACAAGTTCATCTCCGACCGTACTCCACATGCCTTGCACATTGAGCATTTCCCAATCCTCGCCGAAATTGGATGACCAGAAAATACCCTGCCCATTGGCTGATCCCGCATAGACGATTCCGGGATCGACCGGATCTGTGACCAATAAATTGACACTCGTATTCATGATACCTTTGTTTTTCAGTTCCCAGGTTTGCCCTCCATCTTGACTTTTAATTACACCCGCAGTTGTTGCAGCATAGGCGATATAATCATTATCCGGATCCAGTGATATACATTCTGAAGAGCTAATCATCGGCAGATTCGGCACATTGATCCCAATATCTTGAAATGTTTCGCCATTATCAAAAGAAACGCCCAGATACTCACCCCGAACATAAATTGTTTGACCCGAATTGCCAAAAGCTAATATTTCAACTGACTCTGCCAGGTTTACATCGGGAGCAAGAACAGGATCCCATGATTGTCCAAAATCCTTACTTCGAAAAAGTGTTGGTTGATCTAAAAGGTGACCATAAATGGTTCGCTCTCCAACCCAAACCTCATTAGTTGCATATGGATTTACCGTGATGCTGAAAACGAATCGTTCTTCATCTTGACCATAATTTATTTTCTTCCAATTTGTGCCATTGTCATCAGAAAAATAAAGTTGGCCCGGCTTCGAAACACTGAAAGTATGGTCATGAATCGCACAAAACAAAATACCGTTCCCGGCAGATGCAATTGCTGCGACACCCAGAGGCGCAGGAATATTCAAACCCGCTCCGACATCCTCCCATGTTAGTCCGCCGTTATTTGTATAAAAAATCGTTCCCGGATGTTCTTGGTCGACTGTGACAGTTACATATAGAACATCTGGATTTATCGGCGAGACTGCCACTTTATACATATATAATCGGTCGTGGAGAATATTTGTTTCGATATCCCGCCACGTCAATCCACCGTCTTCACTTTTGTAAAAATCCGAATGCGATGCACAATACATGATCAGCGGATTTTGTGGATTGATGAAATGAGTGTGCATAGATTGAACTGCAGTTGTTATCGTTGAAAAAAGAAACCATTCTTCTCCTTTGTTTATCGATTTATAAAGCTGGCCCTTAGGTCCAAACGCATATATAATATTGCCATCATAAGGATGGTGGGTAACCCGATAGATTCTTCCCCCTCCAGGTCCGTTGGTCTGTACCCATTCGGATGAATTGTCCCAGAATATTTGAGCATTCTTTTTTTCCGATGAAAATCCGGCATTCACAAAAATAATCACCATTTGAAAAAGTAGAAATTTTACAATTTTCATGGCTTCTCCAGTGGGTTATGAATTCTACATTAAAAGTAGTAGGTGATGCGCATTAAGCTCAGCTATGAAAAACAAACTAACGCTGAGAACTATTGGTAGATCGATCCAAACAGTATATGAATTACTATCGAAACCGTTATAGATAATTTTCAAAGGCTGACTTGGAAAATGACACCAATTTAAATATAATCGTTCCGATAAAATATATCAAGTTCTTTTCGGTCAATAAAAACAAAAGATGGGCGTGTTTTAAAGCTATCTCAAAAACAAAGTTCACAACCTGTTTCGAATGCTCCGCGTTTAAAGAAATGTTGGCATATATTAATGCATTTTTAATCAAGTAATACGTAATGCGTACCTTTTTAGTAAAATATGATGGGGACCTACAAATTTGGTGCGGTAGAATTGCACCATACAATTTTAATAATGACAATGTTCATACAATGTCTCTTATTGACATACTTTAAATTTCATCACCCTCAGTAAATTTGCCGGAGTATTTCGGCTCCCACCATGTGTATCACCCATTCCTTGTCTTATGAAGGATATCTGACAGGAAAAGTGGTCATTTTTGATGCCATCTTTATGAACTTTTTATCAAATGTAACAAATTCTTCGAAATTTTGAGATTTTGCCAAATGAATGGCATCCGCAAAATCCAAACCTTGTTTATGCCATAGAATCGCATCAGCAATAACCGTCTCTTCCTGAAGTGTGACATTTGGTAGTCCACACAGGTTTTTAAAAGCCTCTATAATCTCCGGTGATTTGAAATGATACGAATAACGTAGCACCCACTCACACTCTAGAATAACCGTTGTCGTGATAACAATGTCTTGCTCCATAAAAAGAGCTTTAGCTTTCTGGAACTGAACAAGATCGTCGCCGGGCAAGAGTCTAACAATAACATTTGTGTCAACAGAAATCATTGCTTTTGCTCCTGAGCTCCACGCTTAATCGCTTCTTCCATCTCGTCCAGTGTGATTGCTTTGCCCGAAAATTTTAAAATACCGGCCACCTGATCGAGATTGGTTTTCTCAAATAGATGTGAAGGCTTTAGTAAAATACCATCTCGCATTTCGATCACGTTGAATTCTTGCCCTGTTTTCCAATTATAACGGGACCTTGTGCTTTTGGGTATGACGATCTGACCTTTGCTCGATAATTTGGTGACGTGCATAATATACCTCTTTTAGAGTAAGATTTATGTAAGAAATGTAATAAAATAATCTGGAAAAAAAACTCGTTTTTCTTATTCAATGCTCAAGAGGTTACAATTGTGAAAAAGAGGTTATCACACATTAAAAAAACTCGGTGGAAAAACAGATCCATTATCCCTCTTGACCGGCCTCTGCCTCCTCTTCCGGCTCGGCAACGGCCAACCGGTTCAACAGTTTCTGCGCCCTCTCGTCGTTCGCCAAATCTTCGCTCATCGGTGCCGCTTTGATCTGTGTCGTCAGATTCTGGTGCCACCTGACATCCTGCCACATACCTACAAACTGCGGACCGCAAAAATTGCTTGTGGCGATGGCGGCCCACTGTCCTGTTTTGGCGGCGGTCAATGTGCCCAGGGCGCACAGCTCTTTAATGATGTCCCATTTGAGCAGCGGCCAGTCCTTGAAATCCACCAGTCCCCAGCATTCGGTGGTGATCAGCGGCAGTTTTGCGCTCCCTGCCGCCTTGGCCACACGCTCGATTTCCATGGTCAGTTTCAGTTTCCAGTAATCCGGCCGTTCATTATAGACCTTTTCATAGTTTTCAACCAGGTTTTTATAGCTGTCCGGCGAGAACCGGTCATACTCATAGCCGACTTTTTTATAATATTCATCCTTGTTGAGTTGCGCCATCCAGGTATGGTGTTCCAGCAGATCGAAAAACGACAGGTCCTTGGATATATAGTATTCGGGCATGCCGCCGGTGAAAGAATAACAGTAGGGCAGTTCAGGGTATTCTTTTTTGACCGCCTCGATGGATTCCTTCATGAATTGCATGGACTTGGCGGTGTGCCAGTAGGTCCAGGTGAGCTCGGGTGGATCGTTTTTAAAATACGGTGCCCACAGGTCTCCCGGCCATTCGTTGCACAGGTCGACGTATAAAACGGCATCCAACAAGTTGTCTTTAGCGATGCTCGCCAGGGTTTTGAGCCAAATTTCCGCCATTTTGGCGGCGCTGGTGATTTTCATGCGGACATTATCCGAGTCCTCCCTGAACCAGCTTGAAAGCCCAACCTTGATGTCTTTTTCCTTGCATGTGGCGATAAACCTGTTGAGAAACGGTTGCACGAAAACCTTGTTGACCGCCGGACTGCCCCACATCTGCTGATCCCATACCGGCAGTAAAGTATACTGTCTTGCCGGATTGTTGGCGATCAGGTGAGGGTAGGCGTCGATGCGTACGGCATTGTAGCCCCGTTCGACCAGCTCGTCCAGTACTTTATCCCAATCCTCATAACCGGCACCGGGCCAGCGGCGTTCCAGCCATGAAAAGTCCCACATGGTGATGGCGCGCGGAGAATACTTTGTTGTTTTTTTTATCCCATCGGTCTCTTTATCGGTCTCCTGTTGTATGGTAACGACTTTGGATCTTGTAACCTGGTTGCGCGGGAGCAAAAACAGGGAAGAAACGGAAGCAATTGTTTTATGAAGAAATGTGCGTCGATACATGGCCAACCTCCTTTAGCTGGTTTTTTTGTATTATAAGCAAAAACGGGGGGGATTGCAATAAAAAAAGAATAGGATAATACAAAGCAGAAAAAAATGATTTTCGCCGCGAAAAAATTTATCCGAGTAACCTGTAAAAAGTTCGAGCCAAAATCCCGGCTCTTTTGAGGATTAAAAAACCCCAGAGAGCGCTAAGGGCATAGAGAAAACAACAGAGGGCATCATAAGTCAAGAATTTTGTCAAATTTTTCGTTTTTCAAACATAATTCTATAAAAATATAACAAGTATGGATAACACATTACACCAAATCGCCCCGTTATAATCTCTGCGTCCCTGTGCCTCTGCGCGAGGCAAAAAAAACATTCTGATTGTAAAAAACAGTTTGATTAATTTGATATGTTTTTAAAGAAAAAATTTGGGGATACCCTCACACTATTTCTCCTTGCATGACGATAATTTTATGATTAATTTTCAACAAAAAAGGAAAAAAATGGAATTTACCCAACTTTTGACCGCCCGTTACAGCGTCCGCGCTTATAAAAATACACCTGTAGAAGAAGAAAAGCTGCATAAAATCCTGGAAGCCGCACGCCTGGCGCCGACGGCCGCCAACAGGCAGCCTTTTAAAATTCTGGTTATTTATACACCGGGCAGGGAAGAGGAGCTGCAGCGTATTTACAGCCGAAACTGGTTTGTGCAAGCGCCCATTGTCATCTGTGTCTGTTCCATACCCCATGATGCCTGGAGCCGGCGCGACGGTAAAAATTACGCCGACGTCGACGCCACCATTGCCATGGATCATCTGATTTTGGCCGCTGCCAACGAAGGCCTGGGAACGTGCTGGATTGCGGCATTTTCTCCTGAGGATGCCCGCGATGTGTTGCAATTACCCGACAATTGGGAGCCGGTGGCGTTTACGCCGCTGGGATATCCTGCCGATGAACCAAGGACAAAGAATCGGAAGCCGTTGGAAGAACTGGTGCGGTTTGAAAAATGAGAGACGGAGGGGCTTAGAACCACCAATTCTTTTCCCAGAGACTTGCTGAGATACGTCACAAACCGCACGCCCCTTCTGGACGCTGAAGCGTCTTGAACGCATTGTGGTTGTATCAGAAGTCTCGCGTCGTGATAGAATAATGTATGAATGTCTTTGCCGCCTTATAAATCTTAGCAAAGCAATTCAAAATGTCGTGCTTGCGTAGGAGGGCGATTATAGAACTATATTGACTCCTTAGTGTCATGCCCGCGCAGGCGGGCATCCAGTTGAGCACGGAAATGTCATTAACAGTATTCTTTATTTAATACGGATCGTCTAAAATTTTGTTTTTAAATAATTTATTCATGTTCTCGCTCGGGCATACTGTAAGGATTGGCATCATCTGTTACGACTGGATGCCCGACTCCTCGGGCATGACATTTCGTTTTTTACCTGCACATACGAATATTATGATGTTAAACGTATTTTTCGTGTTATGCTGCAACAGGCTCCTACGCGGGTATGATACTTATTTTTACTACAGTGAAAATGTTTTTGGAAAAAATCTGTGTCAAAAAAACTTCTGATACAGCCCCAACGAGATTTTTGAGATTTCTATTAAATTTGTTATAATTTATTAAAAAACAAACAATAGAAGCCTACACTTTCATCCTCATTGTTTCGCTAAAATCTCTGCGCCTCCCCGGCTCTGCTCGAGGTTAAAAAGAATCATAAAGAAAAGTAAAGATCAAGCTGATTGGTTCGGTATATTAATAAATCCAAATACAATTTTGGGGGATACCCTGCTGAAAATCCTCTTCTTGCACCCGGTAAATATTTTTTATATATTAACAAAACTTTATAAACCGGGAGACATAATGAATAGACGAAAATTCCTGTCGGCAGCCGCTCAATCCCTTTTTGCAACGGGCGGTTTGTTCTCACTGACTTTTTCCTGTACAAAGTCCAAAAAATTACCCAACATCGTTTTTATTCTTGCCGATGACCTGGGATACGGCGATCTGTCGTGTTACGGACAAAAAAAATTCAAAACGGAGAATCTGGATAAAATGGCGGCCGAGGGCAAACGTTTCACCGATTTTTATGCCGGCAGTACGGTATGCGCGCCATCGCGCTGTTCGCTGATGACCGGTTTTCATACCGGACACGCCCGCGTACGCGGCAATTATGAATCCGGCCCCCACGGCTGGGGTGCGTGCTTGGAACTGCGCCCCCAGGACGTGACTGTCGCCGAGCTGCTCAAACCCGCGGGCTATGCCACCGGCGCCTTCGGCAAATGGAGTCTGGGCGTGGCGCCCACCACCGGTGCGCCGTGGAAAAAAGGATTCGATTTATTTTTCGGTTATTTAAATCAGGGCCGGGCGCATTCCTATTATCCCGAATATCTGTATAAAAACGATCAAAAAGTCGAGCTGGAGGGCAATAAAAACGGCGACCGGGCGCAGTATTCCGCCGATCTGATTACCGGTGAGGTGCTGAATTTCATCGATCAAAATAAGGAAAAGCCGTTTTTCATCTACTGGGCGACGACCATTCCCCACGCCGAACTGCTGGTTCCGGAAGACTCCCTGCAACCCTACCTGGGAAAATTCGATGAAAAACCCTATGTGGGCGACCATTACGCCAGCCAGCCCACACCGTTCGCCGCATTCGCCGGTATGGTGACCCGCATGGATCGCGATATCGGCCGGCTGATGCAGAAGTTACAGCAGTACGGCTTGGACGACAATACCATGGTTTTGTTTTCCAGCGATAACGGCCCCCATCTTGAGGGCGGGCATGATCCGTTATATTTCGATTCCAACGAACCGCTGCGCGGTTTTAAACGCGACCTGTACGAGGGCGGTATCCGCGTTCCCATGATCGCCAGGTGGCCGGGACATATTCAGGCCGGCAAGACCTCCGCTTTACCATTTGCTTTTTGGGATGTGCTGCCGACTGTGTGCGATATTGCCGGTGTGCAGGTGCCCGCCGATATCGACGGCATTTCCTTCTGGCCGGAATTGCAGGGCAAGGAACAGCGCCGCCATGATTATTTATACTGGGAATTTCATGAGAATAAAACCACCGACCAGGCTCTCCGCGTAGGGAACTGGAAGGCCGTTCGCCATTCACCGGACGGCGAAATCGAGTTGTACGATCTGCAAAAAGATGTGGGTGAAACCGAAAACGTGGCAGCCCGGAATCCGGATGTGGTGGAAAAACTGCGGCAACTGTTTGAGAATGCGCGGACGGAACATGAGATATGGAAGCTGAAATCATGATGGTCAATATCCTGGAAAGATTTAGCGAGAATACCAGGTTCAAAAAAAATCAAGTATTATTAAAAATCCGGCAAGAGTGGTTTATTTATTAAATTTTATTATTTCGTTGAATCGTCTTATTGGGCAAAGAAGTGGACAATAATTCAGAAATAAATGATATGAGCCGAAAATTAGCCGCCATTCCGGATTACCACAGTCTGGAAAGGGAATTTAAAAAATTATGTATTAAAAGTGGTATAAAACTTTTTATTGTGATTTTTATCGATTTGGTATCAATTATATATTTTTACAATTCAAATTTCAATATATTAAATAAATGTAACTATTTTGCAATTTTTGCTGGAATTTTTTTATCGATGTTATATTTCGGCGCTCCAATTAAACTGAAACCCGTTAGAATTGAGGATTTTAAAAATTATCCAATTGGGAATTTTACGAAAAGCCAAATCAAAAATCTCTTACGATCTATTGACCATGAATTAAACAGCAAGAATAATCCGACTATTTATATCATCAAAGATAAACTAAAGGGTCCATTTGCAATTAGTACTCTGCTGTTCAAATCGAAAAAGAAGGTTAATTCGGTTTATATACCCGAATATTTATTTTATATTTTAAATTCAGATGAACTTGAGGCAATTCTTTTACACGAAATGGGCCATGTGGAAAAATATATGCTTCCTTTGATGAGATTTATTTTTCCCATATACTTTTTTACGTTTTTGGCGCCGATTTATTTATATTATTTTTTCCCGGTTAATTTTTTTATACCGGTTTATATTTTATCACTATTTATAATGCTGCGATATCAGAAAAAGTTTTTTATTGAAAAATCAACAACGCAAGAATATCTGGCGGATTTTTTTTCAGCTGAAAGAGTGGGCATTCTGAATTATATAAACGGCTTAATAACATCTATCGGATATCATGAGCTGATAGAGTATGCAAGTAAACGGTTACTGGAACATATTGAAAAAAATAAAAAATTGTCTGTACAAAAATACCCTGTTTTGTTGAAAAATTTTATAAATGACATTCCATACAATTTGCGTTCAAAGCGGAGAATTACAGCGCTGCTAAAAAAATATATATCTTCCAAAGAAATAAAAACATTTTACAACGATTTGGATGAAAAACATTTGAAAATTGAAAAAAAAATTATTCATCATATGTTGGTTTTTCATTTTATGAGTGATGACATAAAAACAGCGGATTGGAGTAAATTTGATAATTATATTCATAATAAAAAAATTGAAAAACAGGAATATGAAGGCTTTATAAAGTATTTACTCGAGAATGAAAATAAAGTACTTTTTCGGGATAGCAATGAAGATAAATACACAATACTCATGGAAGGCATGCACCCTTCGTTAAGAGATAGAATACTGTTTCTTCATAAAAATGTAAAATACTTTGCTACGTCTTTTAAAAAACGAAAAATATCCCATCACTGAATCCTGTTATGCAAATTTCATTAAATATTCACTGAAAAACGCCGGTAACAGGCCCCTTGATATATATCATTTTTGAACGGTGTTGTTTTTTCAATTATGGAGTAATCATGCGGTTTATGTCAATTTCGCTTATCGTTGTTTGTCTTTTCCTCGGATGTGGTGCCGATAAAATCGAAACGCCGTCACAAGTGGAGATTTTGACGCTTCTGGATTCGCCTGTTTTTCAATTTGCACGTGGTGAACTGGCTGAATTTCTGCAAAAAACCGGGGAATTGGCTGTTGTGGATACCATCGATACAAAAGTTAAACGATGGCGGTTTGTGTTGCAAACAAATGAGTTGTTGCCGCCATATAGCTTCCAAATACAATATATTAAGGGAAATAGAGAGTACGGCCTCCTGCTTGAAGGTCATGATCCGACCTGCGTGCTGCATGCTGTTTATACGCTGTTGGAACGTATCGGTTACGTTTTTGAAATTTGCGGTCCGGTAGCGCCACAGCATCTCAAAATGGAAAGATTGGTGAACTGGAGTTTGCAAATCAGACCTTTTGTGTTGCAGCGCGGTGTGCGGCAGCATTTGAATTTTCCTATGGATATATCGGGATATTCATTGGATGAAGCAAAATCGTACGTTCACAATCTGGCACGGCTTCGATTCAATGCGATTACCTTTCACAGTTATCCCAATCAATGGATTCCCGGTCCTCAAGCCGGGAAAGATGATTTAGCGGGCAGGTTTTTTTACGGTTATCAATATGATATTCCGGAGACGGCTCTTTTTCAAAATAATATCCGGAACCGGCAGGTTTTTTGTATTCCGGAGATCGAACCATTCTATAATGATGAGGAAAAACGCAGTCAAATGGCCGTGGAATGGTTAAATGAGTTGATGTCCGAATGCAAACGTGCCGGTATGACCATCCGGTTTTCCTTTGAACCACGCGATATGGGCACGGATACTCGTCAAACCCTTACGACGTGTGAGACAATTATGAGTATCTATCCGCAAATTGAAACACTCGAACTTTTGACGGAAGAGACCGGTCCATGGGGGCTGGAAGTCTCGGAACAATCGGTGCGCAATGTTCTGATCACCCATTTTGGAGAGGCGGTTTTAAAACAGCGGCCTGTTTACGATCTTTTAAAACCGGGACAAAGGGGGCTGGACAATCTGATCGGACAACTTGGACACAATATTGCGGCAGCTCAGGCGTTCAAG
>JAFGEC010000153.1 GCA_016931775.1 Candidatus Zhuqueibacterota bacterium
CCGTTTTCATTTGGCTTCGTTTCGACACTGGACGTGGCACCTCGCCTTTTGGTGCTTGCAATAACCATTCCGGCCGGACTGGCTTTTTGTTTGCCTATCGGTACGCCGCCCAACGCCATTGCCTTTTCATCAGGTTTTTTTTCAGTCAGAAATATTTTAAAACCTGCCTTGTTGCTGAACGTTTTAACCTGGATTATTTTTTTGCTGGCTGTGAAATTTTATTGGCCGTTGATTATGTAAAAGCGGTATTTATTTACATTTACGTCGGTATAAAAGTTAAAAAAGTATTTCTATTAAAGAAAAATAGTTATATATTATAAAAAGAATTTAAAATATGAGTGAAAACAACTTTGAAAAAAATGATATAACCGGTTTCACTGTTTGGATTACCGGTTTGCCCTATTCGCGCAAAAAACGAACGGCTCAAATGCTGTCCGAACGTTTGAGATTGCTTGGTTATAAAACAGAGATTTTGATCGGCGGAGAAATCCGCAAGGCCTATGAGAAGGATCTCGGATTTACGCGTGAAGAAATTCAAAAAAATGTACAGCGCATCGCGTTTGAATGCAAACTGCTCAGCGAAAACGGTATCATTGCCATCGCCGTGACGATTTCACCTTTCCGGGATCAGCGCAGAGAGTGCCGCCGGATGTTAAAACGGTTTGTAGAAGTGTATCACAAGTGTCCCCTCAACGTGTTGAAAAAACGTGATTCCAAGGGATTGTTTGAAAAAGCCGAACGCCATGAAATTCAGAATGTAGCCGGTGTGACCGTTCCATATGAAGAACCGCAAAAACCGGAAGTTATTGTTTACGCCGATAAGGAATCGCCGTTTGTAGCATCGAATAAAATTCTAACCCGATTGCAGCAGCTCGGACTTCTTGAGGAAGCAGAGCACAGTATTCTGCTCAAGCAAGAGGAAAAGGACATTCGGCGAATATTACGGGAAACCTGGTTCAAATAGAACCATTTGAGATATTGTTGATTCCTATACAAAACATAAACCGGCCTGATATTCTTATCACCGCGCATAGAGGGGCATCGGGTTCGGCACCGGAAAATACCCTTGCCGCTGTGAAAAAAGCCAAAACCGACGGCGCACATATCGTCGAGATCGATGTGCGACTCTCACAGGATCTTGTCCCCGTCCTTATGCACGACGCAACCATCGACCGCACCACGAACGGACACGGACCGGTAAATTCATTCACGTTTGAACAACTTGAGCAATTCGATGCGGGAAGTTGGTTCGATAAGGTTTTTACCGGCGAAACAATTCCTACACTGCAGGCAGTTTTGGATAATTTTGCAGGATTTTTAAATATCGAAATTAAGGCGGATCGTCATAATCGGCAAATGGTTGAGCGGGTGGTCGATGTTTTATCACAAAATAATATTTTCGATCGATGCCTGATCAGTTCATTCGATCTTGATATTGTTGAATCTGCAAAAAAAATGGCACCTCAAATACAGACGGCTTTGATTTGTTCCCGTAAAATGGACGACCGGGCGTGGGATGGTGATTGGCATCTATGCCTTCAGTACAAACTCGTTTCAGATTCGTTGGTCCAAAGGGCTCATGTTATGAATAAATCCGTGCATGCGTGGACCGTGAACGAAAAACACTCGATGCGTAAATTGATTGCCATGGGCGTCGACGGTATCATGACGAATTATCCCGCACTTTTATACCGTGTATTAAATTTAAACAAGGAAGAATAGTGTCGAAATGTCTGAAACAGAAATTGGCTGCAGATTCTGTCATTCGAAAATGTGATGTCTGGACGGCGGAATGGCATCAAAAGCAACCGGAATTGGCGTCGCAGGCACGGAACGATGATGAATTTTTCCGCTGGGTGCACTATAATAACTTTTTGTTGTGGCACACGGAAGATGAGGCACGCCGGCAGGATGTACCAGATGCCTATATTGTCCGATGTAAGCGTGATATCGATATCTATAATCAACAGCGAAACGACGGTATTGAAAAGATTGACCGGGCTATTGACAGAGACCTTTTTGAAATGCAGATCGTGGCACCGAAGGAATTGCCCTCCAATTCTGAAACACCGGCGAGTATAGTGGATCGCCTTTCAATTTTGTGTCTTAAAATATATCACATGCGAGAAGAAACTTTACGAACCGATGTCAAAGACGCACATGTTCAAAAAGCCCGGGAAAAGCTTGCTATCCTTTTCGAGCAACGAAATGATCTGGGCAAAGCACTGGATGACTTGATCGATGCGATTTACAGTGGCAAAAAGCGGCATAAATTGTACTATCAATTCAAAATGTACAACGATCCCGAAACAAATCAGGCAATTTATAAACGTTAGAAAGAGCTTAAACCATGAAAATCCAACTGGCATATGGCAAAAAAGGACTTTTAGTCCAATTACCGAAAACGAATGTGGTCAAGGTGATGGCCATGAAGGAGACCTCTATTGAGCCGGATCCGTACATCGCACTCACGAAAACTCTGCTTCAACCCGTTGGCATCGAACGCACGCTTTTCGATATGGCCAAAGAAAAAAAATCAGCCTGTATTTTGATGTGCGACATCACACGGCCGGTACCTAATAAGATAATTCTTCCACCGATTTTGAAAACATTGCATGCCGCAGGGCTCGATCATGACCACATTCTCCTGCTTATAGCAACCGGTATGCATCGTCCCAATCTTGATGAAGAACTTGTCGAGCTTGTGGGTAAGGATATTGCCAGGAATTACAGAGTTGAAAACCATTACTCGCGCGATCAGGTTTCACACGGGCATCTGGGGAAAACATCCCGGGGTACCGATGTCTGGATCGACCAGCGTTATCTGGACGCCGATTTAAAAATGGCCACCGGATTTATTGAACCGCATCTCATGGCCGGGTTTTCAGGCGGCCGAAAGTTGATTGTGCCGGGCATTGCCGGCATGGAAACCATGAAAAGTATGCACGGGCCGCATTTGCTGGCGCATCCCAATGCCCGGGAGGGTGTGATCTTTGGAAATCCTTTTCATGAGGAGGCCCTGGAAATTGCAAAAATGGCCGGTGTGGATTTTATCGTGAATGTTTCGCTGGATGAAAAACGCAACATAACCGGTATCTTTTCCGGTGATCTTGAAAAGGCACATGAACAAGGCGTCTCGTTCGTACGGGATTGTGTACGAGATACCGTTCCTGAACCTGTCGATGTTGTTCTGACGACCGGTGGTGGATACCCGCTGGATACAACCTGGTATCAGGCCATCAAGGGACTTACAGCCGCTATGCCGGTCGTTAAAGAAGGCGGCACTATCATTATTGCCTCGGAATGCAGCCGGGGGCTGGGCAGTGAAGATTTTCAAAAGCTGGTACACGAGTATGGCGATCTCGAATTATTCATGACCAGGATTATGAGCGGCGAGGTGTTTGTACCCGACCAATGGCAGTTGCAGGAATATGTCAAAGTTGCTCGTAAAGCAAAAGTTTTTGTTGTAAGTGACGGAATGACAAAACTTCAAAAAGAACGCGCTTTCCTTGACTGGGCGCCGTCCGTGGAAGAGGCCTTTCAATCTATGGAAAAAAAATACGGCCCGGAGTTTACAACGGCCGTGATTCCGAAAGGCCCCTATATTCTTGCAGATATTGAATAGCATATTTTTGTCCAAAATGTCTCTTTTTTTAACAATTCCAACCGTATTTCAGATGACGGGAACTTTTATGCCTGTATTTCGTTTTATATCAAAAGAATGACCGTTCATTCATAAAATTGCAAAAAAAACTTGAATTTTAAGAATTTTTTTTGTACATTACAAGCTTAAATTTTATCAAGTGCATTTATTACCTTTTATTTTTGAAAATGTTTAGAATCTCTGTTACGGGATTGGAAATATATATTTTTTGTGAGGAATGAGGAGGTGTTGATATGATTCAAAAAATACACACCATTGATGCTCTCGATGCTTTGAAAATGTCAATTCAAAGCTCTATGGATCTAAAAGACTATTACAATGATGCTGCTGCGCTGGTTAAGAACGATGACGCTGAAGCTATTTTGATAGGGTTGGCTGATAAAAAAGAAAGACACCGTCAGGCGCTTATCAAGATATATAGTAAAACATGCGGAAAAAAAATATTATATCTCAACCTTGGCCGCAAGCATAAACTGAATACACTACAAAAGTGTAGTCAAGATCCGAATGATGCTGTGCGAACGGCTAAAAAGAATGAAAAGGAACTCAGGACATTTTTCAGTACGGTCGCTCGGCGGTTGGTGGATGCCGAATTGCGGAATTATTTTCGTCATCTTGCCATCGAGCAGGATAAAGATCTGACGTTACTTGAATCTTCTTTTGAAGAACCGCTTATGCTGGATCAGGACGAGCTGGAGGACAAGAGTGTTTTGAACGAAATCGCGTATTAACAGTGAAGGCTTCCAGCGTACAGGAAGATGTTTTTCAGGCCGGTGTCATCGGAGCAGGTGGGGCCGGTTTTCCGACATTTATTAAATTACGAGGCTCGTACGAATATGTGATCGCCAATGGCGCAGAGTGCGAGCCTCTTTTACAATGTGACCAGCAGGTCATGCTGCATGATGCCAATCGTGTGGTGGAGGGGTTGGAAATCGCCATGACCGCGACAGGGGCAAGCAAGGGGATTGTAGCGCTCAAAAAGAAGCATACACAAGCGATTCCCGCCATTCAAAAGGCCGTAAAGGCTTCTCAAAAAGCTATCGATGTTTTTACACTGGAGAACTATTATCCCGCCGGAGATGAGCAGGTGCTTGTTTACGAGGTCCTCGGACGCATTGTTCCCGAAGGCGGACGGCCGGCGGATGTCGGTTGTCTGGTGCAAAACGTGCAAACCTGTGTTCATATAGCCGCTGCAGCAAGCGGCCGGCCTGTGACCGAGCGGCTTTTGTCCGTTCACGGAGAGGTGAAACAGCCGAAAACATTAAAGGTACCTATCGGAACGCCGGTTCAGACGGTTCTCGATGCCTGTGGGGGAGTCAAAATATCCGATTTTGTGGTTCTGTCGGGCGGCGCTATGATGGGGCGTTTGATCGATTTGGACAGCTATACCGGCAAGACCACATCGGGGCTTTATGTTCTTCCTGCCGGCCACCCGCTGGCGCGAAAAAAGGCAGATTCACTGGAAAGAACCTTGAAAATCGCAAAATTCGCCTGCGAGCAATGCTCTTTTTGCACTTTGTTTTGTCCGCGGTACCTGCTGGGGCATGAACTCTATCCGCATAAAATTTTGCAATCCGTGGGCTGGGGTGCCCAGGTTTGTGCGGAAACGATCACAGGGGCATATTTGTGTTGCGAATGCGGTTTATGCGGGGCTCTTTTTTCCTGTCCTTTGTCCCTGTCTCCTGACCGGTATAACGCCTCGCTGAAACGAACCATGCAGGCCAGCAAAATACCAAATCCCCATAAAGCCAAAGTGAAAGATGTCAGACCCGACCGTTCCGGACGCCGTATATCAGTCACAACGCTGATCAGCAGACTTGGATTGGAAAAATACGATCAGGCGGCGGTTTTCGAATCCTATCGATTGATGCCGGACAAAGTGTGCATCAATACTGCCGAACACATCGGCCAACCGGCGGTTCCGGCCGTCAAAATGGGGGATAATGTGGGTGAAGAGCAAGTGATCGCCAAACCTGCTTCCGATACATTGGGCGTTCCCTACCACGCCAGTATATCCGGCACCGTAACCGCGATCGGTAAACATTTTGTGCAGATATCGGTGTGAGAAGGAAAGTGTACTCAATAAAAGGAGATTCCAATGAAACGAGGTATCCTTTACTTCTTTTCCCTGGCATTCGTTTCTGTATCTGCAATGAGTCAGGTTGAAAGCTTTGATGTCTATACCTTCCAAGCTAACGCGGCGGCTCGCATAGGGTATCCTGCAAATTGGAGGGTACAGGAGCATATCGATGAAACTCAGACAATCCTTTCTGCGGTCATTACGAAAACAGATCAATCGGAAAGTGAGGGTTTTATTGTATTTTTCATTCCTTTCCCAAAAGACACTGAGATGAAGGAGTCAAAGCAATTTGCCGGTATGATCATTGAATATCTTGGAAATGAAGTTTATGCAGGATTAACGCTTGAGAATGAGCTTCCACATTCGAGCATTCCGGCAATATACGTCTCAAATCTAAGCCTTCTCATTGAAGGTATAAAATACCTCGGCAGAAGCTATAGTTCTTTTATGATGGGCGAGGAGGCCGGATTGGGAATTTTTGTCATGTTTTATGCGCCAAATTCTACATTCGGCAAGTTTAATGTTGATGAGATGCTGGCAGGTGTGCTGGCTCCCATTTTTGATGCAAACTTGGGCACGCAATCAAAAACTGCACCGCCGTCTGTTTCGAGTCAAAGCCAATCTTCCGTTATGGGGAAGATTTTTGCGGTCAACGAATCCCCCGCAGGAGAAAAAGCACTTGTTTCCATAGAGCTGCCCTCAAAAAGTATGAACCAGATAATTCCGCCTAACAATGTCGCTATTTTGAGTCCGACTGTCTCTGTTAAACATTCACTGCTCGCTCTTCCGTTGGATCATATCAGCAAATTGATTATAAGCCCTTATCCTGATACCGAAAAGGAAGTATCCTTTGTGGAACTGCCCGCAGCCAACCGGGAGATACATTTTTCACATCCGACCATATCCCATGACGGCAGAATGATTGCTTTCCGTGTCAAGGGAATGGCTGTGGCAGGAACAATCGATAGTCATGACTGGTATAGCGGGGCTTATAAAGGGTCCTACACAGCCATTGCGAGCGAGGTATCCATTGTTGGATTTGATATAAAAACCAAGTCACTCAAAGTTTCATATATTACTAAAGATATGCTCGATATGGGGGAAAAAAGTCCGATGTATCCAGCATTCTCTCCGGTGGAAGACGTCATCGCTTTTGTCACCTTTAACCAACTTCAGTTTATTCAGGGTTCCAGCGCCAAAAAATTAAATGAATTTGATCTCGGTAATGAAAGGCCGATCGATATATCAGGACTTGCGTGGAGCCCGGACGGCAAAAAATTGGCGTATTTTCAGAGAAAAGAAGTTGGTGGTTTTTCAGGAAGAGCTCAATACTATATTGCTGTTCTGGATATTGCATCCAGAAATATTCAAAACCACGCCCTTCCTGATAACCTCAGACCCGGAAGCAGGGGCGGCATTGCGTCTGCAGCCTGTCTGGATTTTTCTCCCGACGGCAGATGTATTGTATTCTGTGCCGAAACCGCAGACCTCTCCAGTGCGATAAAAGAAGACTATGCACGGCTTGAAGCGCAAAGCTCATCAATCGCCACGGATATATTTATATTTGATATTCAAAAAAACCAGACTTTTCAAATAACACAAAATAACAGGACATTCGATCCGGTCTGGAAGGGCAGATAGGCTTTTTATAATCGCTGGGGCTGACTCAGAAGTCAAGATAATATGGTTTTTTAGGTATAACGATGTTTGTATTTGGCCAATTAATTTGTTGTTTTGTTGCTATTGAAAAAAACACTAGAGCTATTTATGAATTTTTAAAAAAACACAACCAATAGAAGAGAGATAAGGCTTAAGCCAAGAGTTTTATTAAATATTTCATTTATTGTCATTCTTTAAAAAACAAAATAATAAAAGTCAACGCTTTAATCCAAATTGCCCGGCTAAAATCTCTGTGTCTCGCGGCTCTGCGGCTCTGCGCGAGGTCAAAAAGAAATACATAAAGTACGGAAGCCTATTTGATTGTATCGGTATGTTTTTCAATATAAATAA
>JAFGEC010000154.1 GCA_016931775.1 Candidatus Zhuqueibacterota bacterium
ATGTGGGCGGTACTGGATTTGAACCAGTGACCCCTTGCATGTCAAGCAAGTACTCTAACCAACTGAGCTAACCGCCCCATTTCCCCTTTGCTTAAGCCTATAAAAAAAGCGCACCGAAAGGCAACGCCAAATAACATATCTCATTTTTTATTCGTCTATAAATGACTGTCAAATCATCTTCCATTATAGTGCCGAGGGCCGGAATCGAACCGGCACGGACACAAGTGTCCGAGGGATTTTAAGTCCCTTGCGTCTACCAATTCCGCCACCCCGGCTATCATCGCCTGTTTCCGCGTTAGAGGCGGCGATCGGAATCGAACCGACGAATAGAGATTTTGCAGACCTCCGCCTTAGCCGCTTGGCTACGCCGCCTGGAGTGGAGCGGGAGACGAGATTTGAACTCGCGACCCCAACCTTGGCAAGGTTGTGTTCTACCACTGAACTACTCCCGCATTACAGTTCATAAATATAATGAATGAAAATGTGTTATGCAAGGAATTTTTTTTCGGTTCCATGTTTTTTTAAAAAATAAAATTTTTTTTAATAAATTTTCCGCAAACTGTCTTATCTGAAAGTAATACAAACTGAACAAATAAAATACTTCAATTCGTCTAAATATTATCTGACATCAAGGAGACGATGATTACGCAAAGGCTTATTATTACGTGCGAAGAATGTGGCGAAGTCAGGCATTTTGATACCACAGACGAAAATCAGGCAGAACTTTTATTCGAAAGTTTCATTTGCTCAAACAATTGCGACCGTGCCTACTATAGTTACATTACTATCCGTCAAATCTCCATTCATTCAAATGTCTCCACTCCAAATTTGGTTGAAACCACCTAGATATTGTGCCGTCCTTTTTAATCTTTTGATTTCCAACCGATAGCGCAATTATTGCGCAAATTATATCGATAAGTAAAATATTTTATTTCAAATATTTATAAAGTATTTTGATAGAAAAAATTATGTAAAATATCAGTTACGGGTGGGACAGAACAGGTGCGACGCACCTTCTCTTTCTAAGTCTATGTAATTTAATTATTTATAAAGATGTCGTGGGCCGGTGCGTCGCACCTTCCACCCATAACTGAGGTATTACAAAATTATATCATCTAAACTTGACTATGATAAAAAAGATGTATATATTGCGCAAAAATTGCATTTCCCGGAATCTTTTAGTCTTGCAGTGACAACAATTCAACAACCACGCATAGAAATGAGACTGGTCGCTGTAAATTTATTGTTTGAAAAAATCGATTCAATAAAAAGGAGATCACCTGTAAAAATAAAACTACCCACGCATTTGATCCACCGCAAATCAGTTCGAAGAATGAATTGACCAACAGGGATCGAATAAAATGCGCAAAATTTTCCAGGTTTTTGATCGTCTGTTGTTTGTCGGTACAGCGTCAACCTCTATATTATTTTTTGCAATGATTCTATTATCCATTATTTCACGGTTTTTATTAAAAAGACCCATCCTGGCCTCCATCGAACTCAGCCGGTTTTTTTTTATCTGGTCGTGTTTTCTAGCTGCTGCATTGGCCTACCATCGCAAAGCCCATGTCGGATTCACTCTTTTATATGAAAAGTTCTCACCGTTTATACAAAAATGGATGTCAAATTTTATCTACGCTGTTATTGTCGCGTTTTGTACTCTCGTTTTAGTTCATGGAATTGACGTTGTCCTGTTGCTCTGGTATACAAAATTTCCTATGCTGGGCATCTCACAGGCATGGCTATACATCCCAGTACCTATCGTATGTTTTTTTCTTATTATTTTTACCCTCGAACTATGGATGGAATCCATCACACGGAAAGAGAATTAAGGTATGATTCTTTCACTCATACTCATATTTACTTTTCTGGTCGCAATATCTATGCCGATCGCATTTGCATTGGGTATTTCGGTATCTGTTATTCTGTTGATTTATACCGACATCCCTCTGGTCGCAATACCACACAAAATGGTAAACGGCATCGATTCGTACGTTTTTCTCGCCATCCCTTTGTTCTTGCTGGCAGGCCGTTTAATGAATGCCGGAGGTATTACCGACAGATTATTCAAATTTGCCCGTATATGGGTAGGTAATATATACGGCGGATTGGCCCATGCAAACGTGGTCGCCAGTATGCTTTTTGCTTGGATGTCCGGCTCTGCGGTCGCAACTATAGGCGGTCTGGGTGAAATAGAAGTTAAAGCTATGAAAGAGAACGGATATGATGTTCCTTTTGCAGCATCTGTAGCGACGGCTGCTTCAATTCTCGGACCGATTATTCCACCCAGTATTCCGATGATTATTTATGCTGCCATGACAGAAGAGTCCGTTGGGAAATTATTTCTCGGCGGTATTTTTCCCGGACTGCTTATGGGCTTATCACTTATGATTTTAATCTATTTCTTTGCTAGAAAACGTGGGTACCCCAGAGACAGGCGAACATCGATAAAAGAAAAAGCCGTTGCAACAAAAGACGCAGTCATTCCCCTACTGATGCCTGTTATCATGCTCGGCGGTATCGGAGCAGGCATCTTTACACCAACTGAAGCAGCTGCCGTGGCGGCGGCTTATGCTCTGATTATCAGCATGTGTGTTTATAAAACCCTTAAATTAAAAGATTTACCAAAAATATTTACCGAAAGTATGGTAACGACAGCTGTGGTAACTTTTATCATCTCGATGACATCGTCATTCTCTTTTTTATTATCGGTCGAAAATGCCGGGACAGAATTGGCAGCGGCAGTCATCGGATTTACAAAAAATAAATATATCGTGCTACTGTTGATTAATATTTTATTGTTGGTTTTTGGTGCGTTAATGGAAGCCGGTGTCGTGCTGATCTTATTTATTCCCATATTGTATCCGCTGGCCACATCCATAGGAATTGATCCGGTTCATTTTGGTGTGATAATGTGTGCCAATTTGATGATCGGGGTCGCTACTCCACCGGTGGGTATGTGCCTGTTTGTTATGAGCCATATCAGTAAATTGAAAATGGAAACGCTTATGCGGGCAATTTTACCGTTTCTTGTACCGATTATTCTCTGTTTACTTTTGATCACTTATTGGTCTGATATCGTCATGTTTCTTCCCAATTTGATTATGGATTAAGAAATGAAAAAATTGTTGACTATTTCCATATGCACGGTGTTGTTGTTAAATTGTTCCACAAGCCGGAAAAATACACGCATAATAAAAGCCGGTGTAACCCATGGCCCCAATCATTCCTTTACACTTGCATTAAAAAAATTTGGCGAACAATTAAGTAAAGCAACCGGTAATCGCTTCCAGGTGCAGGTCTATTATAGTTCACAATTGGGCGGTGAAAAGGAAATGCAGGAAATGCTCACTATCGGTACTCTGGAAATGACTGTGACGGGAGTGCTTAATACCTACGAGCCAATGTTTGCAATTTTTGAGTTACCTTATTTATATCGCGACCGTGACCACGTTTTAAAGGTGAACTCGGGGCCGGTTATGTCGGAAATTTCATCTTCCCTATTGCTTCGTGGCATCCGCCTCATCGGCTTTTACGAAAACGGATTCCGTAATATCACAAATTCCGTTCGGCCGATTTTGAGTTCACAGGATGTTGCCGGCCTAAAAATCCGAACGCCTGAGAATCCGGCTCAAATAGAGACATTTAAAGCTCTGGGGGCAATCCCTACTCCGTTAAGTTATTCGGAGTTGTATGCAGCATTATTACAGGGCGTTGTCGATGGACAGGAGAATCCCCTGCAAAATATTTGGGAAAGCCGGTTATATGAAGTACAAAAATATATTGCCATTACCCATCATATTTATAATTCGGCGTATGTGCTCATCAGTGAAAGATTTTGGATAACAATATCAAACAATGACAGATACGAGATTTTACAGTGTATTAAAAAATCCAGTCAATGGCAGTTGGACCTGATGGAAAATAAAGATGACGAATTCGAACAAAAACTTACGGAGCTCGGTAAAATTCAATTCACTTATCCTGATATGGAAGAATTTGAAAAAAAGTGTAAACCTGTTTATGAAGTCATTTTCAACAGACTTGGGCCGAAATCCCGTGAATATGTCTATCGCATTATAAATACTTTTTGAAAAAGGAAAGGGTAAGGATATTCCGGTTGTTAAAAACCAACAAACCAGAGGTTATATTAACAAAATGCTGATCCACAAAACGGAGTTGGACATTAAAGAGTTACCGTCTGAAGAGTTAAATATAAATGAGGAGAATCAATGAAATTAGACGATATCAAAAATGTGACGGTTTTAGGAACGGGCATGATGGGACCAGGCATTGCCTTATTGTTTGCAAAAGCGGATTACAATATTTTTGTCTGGGGACGCCATCCGGAAAAGGGAGAACAGAATTTATCCAGAAACATAAAGGACATGATAAATCAGAATATTATTTCAATAGAGGAAGCAGAAAAAATTCACGCTAAAATACAGATCACCTCAAATTTTGAGAAGGCTTTGGAAAGAGCCGATTTTGTATCAGAAACCATTTTGGAAAATTTGAACCTGAAACGTGAGATATTTCAAAAATGTGAAAAAGTATGTCCATCACACACGATATTAACTTCCTGTACCTCAACATTAATGCCGTCGGCCATCAGCGAGGGAGTAAAAACCAAAAACCGCTTGCTGGTAGCGCATTTTTGGAATCCTGCATATCTCGTTCCTCTCGTCGAAGTATGTGGCGGTTGTGAAACCCATCCTGAAGCGATAAAAATCACAATGCAACTGCTTAAAAGAATCGGCCATAAGCCGGTTCTTTTAAAAAAGGAAATACTGGGATTTATCGGCAACCGGTTGATGCATGCCTTGAATCGGGAAGCGCTTGCACTCGTACAGGAAGGTGTTGTCGAGCCGGCTGATATTGATAAAGTCGTTTTAACCAGCTTTGGTCCCCGGTTTGCCAATATCGGGCCATTGGAATACCTCGATTTTGTCGGTTTGGATCTGGTTGATTCCATCCAGGATTATTTATACGCTGATCTTGACCGCACGAAGGGAAAGATGCCGATTATCCGAGAAAAAGTTAAAAGCGGACATTTGGGAGTCAAGCAGGGCATCGGGCTGTTTAATTGGTCCAATCGCGATCCGGAAGATGTAAGAAGACGACGTGATGTGGAATTTCTACGGCGAATTCAATCAAGTAAAAAGGAGAAATAGGTTGAAGGACTATATTATTATTGTCTTACATAAATTAAATGGTTCGTTTGGGTATTATCGTGTTTCAACCGGTGAAAAAATTAAACGAGTCAAAACTGGGGATTATCCACATGAGATATGTTTGTCCCCGGATCGCAGCAAAATTTATATTTCTGAATATGGGTTACGTGGTGTGGAATCGCCGGGTATCGGCGGAAATACCGTAGCCGTTTTTGATGTAAAAACAGGAAACCAAATCAGCACGATCAACACGGGACAATATGACCGGCCCCACGGAATCGTCGCACACAAATCGGGATATCTTTTTGTGACCAGCGAATCTACCAAACATGTGCTGATATTCGATATCGACTCGGAAAAATTGATTCATGCGGTTCAGACCGACCAGGAATTAACCCACATGGTTCAGGTGGCCCCGGACGGTAGAACAGTGTATACGGCAAATGTGGGATCAGGCACATTGACACACATCGATGTGCAAACCGGGAAGGTTCTGGGCAGGATTAAAGTGCTCCACCGTCCTGAAGGTATGGCTTTTTCACCGGATGGAAAACTTTTGTATGTGGTCAACCGGGAGAGCCGTACTGTGGCGATCGTAGACATCCAAAAGGGACAAATGGTAAAACAAATATCGACAGGTCACGGTCCCGTGCGGTTGGTCATTACACCCGATGGAAAACGAATCATATTCTCATTATTTCATTCCGACGCTATTGAAATCGCCGATACGGAAGCAGGACGGGTTATAAAAACCATTCCTGTCGGAATGCAACCGGTCGGCATAGCTATCTCACCAGACGGCAAATATGTTTTTATCTCTTGTGAATATGAAAACACGGTTTATGTTATTTCAATGGAAAGCATGTCGATTGTACATAAAATAAAAACGGAAAACGGTTGCGATTCAATGGTTTGTATTGATATAAAGGAATTTGGTGAGATTAATCTCTAAACCTGGAGGTCGTGTGAAAGCACTTGTTTTAACTGAATATTTTAAATTTGAATATAAAGATATGCCGGATCCGGTACCCGGTCCGGACGATGTTTTGGTGCAGGTCAAGGCATGTGGAATTTGTGGCAGCGACATTCACGGCTTCGACGGGAGCACGGGCCGCAGGATTCCTCCTATTATTATGGGGCACGAGGCGTCGGGAATGATATCGGATACCGGAGCGAATGTATCGGCATATAAAACAGGTAATCGTGTGACTTTTGACTCGACCATATATTGCGGTAAATGCTTTTTTTGCCAGACAGGAAAGATCAATCTATGCGATAACCGGCGTGTTTTGGGTGTATCCTGTAAAGAATATCGTCAGCACGGTGCACTGGCAGAATATGTGGTCGTTCCTCAGCATATTCTCCATCCACTACCGCATACGGTTCGCTTTGAACAGGCGGCTATGGTTGAGCCCTGTTCCATTGCCGTTCACGCTGTGAAGCGGACACCGATATCTTTAGACGATATGGTTCTGGTTGTAGGCACGGGAATGATCGGCCTGCTTGTCATCCAAGCATTACGAGCTGCTGGTTGCGGCACAATCGTTGCGGTAGATATTGAAAAAGATAAACTTGATCTGGCTTGTCAATTAGGCGCTGGTTATGGAGTGAATCCTGCACTTGAAAATGTGGAAGAGAAAATTTTACAATTAACCAATGGTAGAGGTGTCGATGTCGCGTTTGATGTCGTGGGTACTACACAAGCCTTCGCAACAGCCTTGAAAGCTGTACGTAAAGGCGGTTCGGTTACACTTGTGGGTAACCTCTCCCCTTCTGTGGAAATGGCGTTGCAATGGACTGTTACCAGAGAGATTACTTTGTACGGCAGCTGTGCTTCACAGGGCGAGTATACCGCATGTTTGGAAATGATGTCCCGTGGAGATATGAATGTCGACATCCTACTCGGTGCAGTGGCTCCTCTTGCGGAAGGCGGAGATTGGTTTCAGAAATTATACAAAAAAGAAAAGGGCCTTTACAAGGTGATCTTGCAACCATAAATTTGTACATTGACGATTACGAAAAAAATGCGTAAGTTTCGATATAAATCGCAAAAGGATCGCTCATGACAAAATTAAGGACGGGTCTTATCGGGTGCGGCAGGGTGGCTCACTTACATGCCGCCTCATTACAAAAACTGGATTCTTCCCTTTTTACTGCTGTATGCAGCCGTAACAGACAGCGATCGACAAATTTTGGCAAACAGTACAGTGTGAGCGCTTTTACGGATGTTGAAGAAATGATTGACCGGTCCAAGCTGGATATGGTCATTATATGTACACCACACCCTTTCCACGCTTTTCCAGCCGTAACAGCCGCAAATGCCGGTGTGCACGTTCTGGTCGAAAAACCTTTGGCATCCAGTCTCAAAGATTGTGATGCCATGATATACGCTGCTGATAAAGCCGGTGTTCTACTCGGCACTATGAGTCAAAGGAGATGGTACGCTCCGGTACAGCGAGTCAAAAAAGCGCTTTTAGATGGAAAACTCGGGATGCCCATCCTCGGTACGGTGACCATGTATGGATGGCGGGACAAAAAATACTATGACAGTGACGATTGGCGCGGTACATGGAATGCAGAAGGTGGCGGTGTTCTTGTAAATCAAGCTCCTCATCAATTGGATTTATTACAGTGGTATATGGGGCCTATCGATCAACTGTTCGGCTATTGGGACAATCTTAACCACCCCTATATAGAAGTTGAAGACACAGCAATAGCGGTTCTTCGTTTTAAAAACGGTGCGTTGGGTAATATCGTTGTCAGTAATTCTCAAAATCCTGCATTGTTCGGTAAAGTAACCGTTTTCGGCGGCAATGGTGCTTGTGCAAGCGTACAGACAGATGGCGGCGCTATGTTCATTGCCGGCATGTCCAGTATAGCGGAACCACCCTACAATGATTTGTGGACAATTGCCGGAGAAGAAAAAATGCTGGAGATATGGAAACAGCAAGATGCCGACTTTTTTAATGGTGTCAATCCGATGGAATATTATCATCAACAGCAGATTTCAGATTTCCTTGAAGCAATTCTTCAGAACCGGGAGCCTGAGGTCACCGGGCGGGAAGGCCGCAAAACTGTTGAAATATTTACCGCTGTTTACCGTTCTCAAAGGGATAAAAGACCCGTTCAGTTTCCCCTGTTACCTGAGAGCGATCGATAAAATTTTGATAGCAGGATATAACGTTGGCGCAGGTTTGTTGTATGATATTGCTCAACTATGGTATTTCATTTAAAAAATCAAATATGGTGAAGCCATGAAAATTGGAATTTCTGAAATCGTCACTTTTGTTACAAATATGGTCGTCATGGTGTTACTCCTCATGGGTCCGCGTATTCTGGCACCTTATATGGGGCAATACAATTTTGTCTGGGCCGGTAACTTGTGCATCATGCTTGTCTCTTTAGGAATCGGTTTTTTAGTTGGTGGGCGGATTTCGAAAAGAGAAACAGGACATAAATTGATCTCGTTTATTTTGTTTGTTGCCGGACTCCTTATCATCCTCGTTCCTTATATTAAAGATTTTATCCTGGTCATCGCACTGAAACTGGGTATTAAATGGGGTGTCGGATTTGCGACCGTACTGCTCTTTTCACCTGCAACGGTATTATTAGGTATAATAACCCCTTACTCTATCCGACTGAGTACATCTGCTGCGGAAAAATGTGGCGAAAAATCTGGAATATTTTTATTTTTTATGATTTTAGGATTCGTTTTTTCTACTTTTTTTGTTACTTTTTATCTTCTCCCAAGTTTCAACATAACAACCATTTTATTCTCTTCCGGTTTGCTATTGTTATTGTTTGCGATTCTCGAATCAGCAGGTATTTTGAAAATCAGTGCATCTGCCCTATTGCTGTTATTTGTATTTTTGTATAAAGATACATCTCCTTTTATTGTAAATACGGATAGCTCCTACAATCATATCATTGTTACCGATACGATGGATTTAATAAGCGGGCAGACTTTCCGCCAATTACATCTTGCAAATTCAATTCAGGGGACAATCTCTGTAAATAGCGATTCAATTTTTTCGACATTAAATAAATTATATGTGATGGATGATCTTTTAAAAACGGATATTATATCGGCATTAAGCATTGGAGGTGGTGCATTTATTCAACCTATTAATTTTTTACAGAGACATCCTAAATCCAGGATTAAAGTTGTTGAAATCGATCGAAAGCTAACCGATATTGCCCGAAAATATTTGCGATTGAAAGAATCGCAACAGCTCAAAGTCTTCACTCAGGACCCGCGAACTTTTTTAAAAAAAACAACGGAAAAATTTGACGCTGTATACTGTAATGTCTTTCCGCAATCTCTGAATATTCCCTTTCATCTCACAACATTGGAGTTTTATAAACAGATATCGGACCATTTGGTCGACGACGGACTGCTGGTCGTTAAAATATTCTCTAGTTTTTCCGGCAAAAATTCTCAATTTTTGAAATCCACCTACAAAACACTCAATGAAATCTATCCCCAGATTTATCTCTTTACAACACGCCCGCAGAGGACGGAAAATGAGCAAATACCACAGACAATGTTATTGTTTGCATCTAAAAAAGCTCGACATTATGCCAGGCGGGAACTACTGCAGAGGGCATCACCGGACCAAATGGAAGTCGTTCTTGTCCATCAATACGATGGCAAGGTGCCTGTGGATTTAGATACAAAGATATTGACTGATGATTTTGCTCCTCTGGACTATTATATTTCAAGCTTTTAGAGCGGATGAAAAAAAAATTACCTGATATGAGTAAATCCACCACGGATAACCGGGCAACCACCATTTCAATTTTGGTCGCCTATTTTTTGTCCGGATTTAGTGCTTTGGTTTATCAAATTATCTGGATGCGAAAATTCGGACTCTTGTTCGGTGTCAACGTATTTGCCGTATCCACCGTATTGACTGCCTTTATGGCCGGTCTGGCCCTGGGGAATTTGTATTTCGGACGTTTGATCGACAGATATAAAAAGCCGCTTTTACTCTTTGCTCTGTTGGAAACCGGGATTGGCCTGTTTGGTTTAATTTTTCCATTTCTCTTTCACAATCTCACCCGTTTTTCGGCGTTTTTCTTTCAGCATATGAATATGGCATTTTATCCATCGATGATATTTCGCTTTGTATTCGCCTTTTTCTTTCTACTTTTCCCCACTACTTTGATGGGGGGAACTTTTCCGGTTTTAAGCAAATTTTTGGTAAAAAGGTTACAGACTCTGGGATGGCATATTGGACACTTGTATTCCCTTAACAATTTAGGAGCTGTATTTGGTTGTTTTGCGGCGGGATTTATTTTCATTCAGGCAGTCGGTCTGAATATATCACTGTTTATTGCAGCGGTGATAAATTTATTGATAGCTGCCGCCGTTTTTATATTCATTCGTTTATTTCACCACGAAAAAACAATTTCTACAAGTGAAGAACTGCTGACGGCCCCAGACAAGAAAACTCAATATTCCCGCCGGACCTTAACAATCGTTCTTTGGGCATTTGCCATCGAAGGATTTACGACTCTGGCGTACGAGGTGATCTGGACCCGGATATTATTGGAATTTTCATATGATAAAAGTGTCTATTTTTATTCAACGGTGGTGCTGACATTTCTGTTTGGCCTTTTTCTCGGCAGTCTGATCGTTGCCCGTTGGATTGACAGAAATAAAAATTTACTGGCTGTTTTTGCCTGGCTGGAAGTGGCAATCGGTTTGACTGCCCTGGTTTTATTGCCTGTTTTTGCATCATTAACAGAAATGCTGATCAACGCCCGTCCGTCTTATGGTGAATCGTGGTGGCAGTATTTAGGAATGGAATATTTTTATTACTTTCTATCCATGCTTGTCCCTGCCACACTCATGGGAATGACATTTCCAGTGGTCGGTAAAATTTGTACCGAAAATCTCAAGCAATTGGGCAGACGCATTGGTAAAATCGGTTATCTTGATACGGTCGGATCCATATTCGGCTCATTTACCGCGGGTTTTATCCTTATTCCACTGTTGGGCGTCGTTAAGGCAGTGATAGCTACTGCATTATTAAATATAGTTATCGGACTTTTCCTGCTGGGTTTTCATCCAAAATACAAGTTTCGCTTCAAGATATCGGCGATTATGTTAACGGTAACATTTTTTTTCATTGTGACGGCATTTGTACCAAGAGAAAAATATTTTAAATATTGGCAAACGGGCAAACCGGGCGACAGACTGTTGTTTTATAATGAGGGTGCCGGTGCGACTGTCGCCGTGCCGCAACATCCCGACGGTATCAAAGTTCTTGCCATTGATGGTGCAGTCACAGCGTTCTCGGATTTTGGTGATACACGTGTGCACAAAGTTTTGGGTTATCTGCCGATGCTGCTGCATCCCGGGCCACACAACGCCTTGGTTATCGGCTTGGGAATGGGCGTTACTGCCCAATCTCTTATTCAGCCGGCAATAGAATATGTGGATTGTGTGGAAATTTGTGCCGGAGTTGTCGACGCGTCCCGCGTTGCTTTTGCACCGGAAAACAAAAATGTACATGAACATCCAAAATTGAAAATTTATGTCGAGGATGGACGCAGTTATCTTCTTTTAACTCGAAAAAAGTATGACATTATTACGTCCAATGCGATCCATGTGCGGCATAGCGGAAATATTTACACATCGGATTTTTACCAAATATGCCGGGACCACATGACACCTAATGGAATAATGTGCCAGTGGATGTCCACCAATTGGTTGACGGAAGATGAGTATAAAAGCCTGATCAAATCCTTTATCGATATTTTTCCCTATTCGTCATATTGGTGTGTCAATCCCGGGCACGTCCTGCTGATTGGCAGTATGCAACCGATTACAGTAAGTTTATCCGACTTGAAAGAAAAATTTCATCAGGATAAATTACAGACTGATTTATCTCCTGTCGACCTGGAAGATGTCTACTCTTTTCTGGCGCAATATATATGCCGGGAAAATAAATTAAAGCAGTATATCGAAGGAATAAAAGCCCATAGCGACAATCACCCTATTGCGGAATTCAGTCGAGTTGTGAACAAGGCGCAAAATCCTGCAGTCATTGAAGGACTGATCCGCCTGAAGGAATCGCCTTCAATGCAGATAGTGCGGCATGAATCAGCTGAAGACGGCGAAATCCTGGACAGGTATTCGCTCGCAGAAACAGCCTATTTACAGGCCATGCAAGCGTATTATTTTAACCGGGACGTACAACAGACAACTTTTTTTCTCAATCAGGCGATTAAAAACGTACCAAATGATTATCGTTTCCATGAGGAACTGGCCAGTGTATATTATAATCATCAGGCATATGATTACGCAATTTATGAAATGCAGCGTGCACTGGAAATTTTCCCCGAATCCGCTGTTGAGCACGAACATTTAGCCATGATCTATCTGGACATCGGTGATATGGGAAATGCTAAAAAGCATTTTTTATCCGCTATTCAGTACGCACCGGATAATCCTCTGCCCCATTATCATCTGGCACGTATTTTTGTCGAGGAAAAACAATACGGTCGTGCCGTCGAGGAATTGGAGCGTGTTATCGTGGCATACCCGGATTATCCCGGATCGTATTATTATTTGGCACAGATATATATCGAGCAGAAGAAAATAGCGGAAGCGATCAGGATATTACAATCTTGCCTGGATCGCTGTCCCGAATATCGTGAAGCCGCGGAATTATTGGATCTTTTATATGAAAAATAACTTGCAAGTTTTTAGATTTATTCTCATTTTAGCTACATCTTAATGCACCCCTTTGATTTTGCACCATTGTGAGAAAATATATCTGATTTCTTGAAAAGTCCCAACTTTTTAAAAATTTTCAGGATGATACATCATTATTTGTATTGATTTGATCCCTGGAGGCACCTTAAAAAAAATAAAAAAGTTTCGAAAATTTAATATTGCAATTATAAATTTAAATAATTACATTCATTAATCTTGCAGCAATCTGAAATCGTAATGCCGTCGAGCATGCAGAAAAATTAAGTCGTTTTATGCCACTTGAATTGACAATCAGTCTTTTTTTCACTATTATTACAGTTATTTTCGGTATACTGAAAACATCAGTGCCCGCGTACCAATTTGGCGGAGCACGGCGGCAACGATCACCCACACTTTTAAACTAATACGGATATAATAGAATTTTGTTTCGCGAATCTCAGGTTTGAAAGGATTAAGTAAATCATCATATAACTAATTTAAGGGACAAAAGCATGAGAAAGAGTCACAAACTTTTAATGATATCGATACTGTTCCTGCTATTCTCCGGTCTTGTTTTGGGACAGACCACGGGTAAAATTTCGGGGAAGGTTGTCGATTCAGAAACCGGCGAACCATTGCCGGGTGCCAACGTTCAGGTTGAAGGCACGGCCAAGGGTGCTGCAACCAATATGGATGGTGAATTTTTCATCATCAATGTTCCTCCGGGCACCTATTCTATTAAGGCACAATACATCGGTTATGATGCCATGCGCCTTGAAAATTTACGTGTGTCAATAAACCGTACGACAAACGTTACCTTCAAGCTCAGCCCTGCGGTTATTGAAGGAAAAACAGTCGTCGTGGAGGCCGAAAAAGTCGCACTGAAGAAAGACCAGACCAGTTCGGTTCGGAACGTTTCATCCGAACAAATGGATATTTTACCGGTGGAATCGGTTAATTCGGTGGTGAATCTTCAAGCCGGTGTCGTCGCCGGTCACTTTCGTGGCGGTCGTTTTAATGAGGTGACTTACCTCATCGACGGTATGCAAGTCACCGAATCATTCGGTAACAGCGGCCGGGCAATTGACGTAGAAGCCGATGCCGTTGAAGAGGTGGAGGTTATTAAAGGAACGTTTAACGCTGAATACGGACGCGCCATGAGCGGTATTGTCAATGCCGTGACCAAGGAAGGCGGAAAGGATTTTCACGGTGCAGTATCAGGCAATTTGGCCAATTATTTAACGCCACATAAGGACATTTTTATCGGACTCGAAGATACGGATATTGCCAGACAGCAGGATTATAAATTCCAGCTCAGTGGACCGGTTCTTTCTGACAAACTCACGTTCTTCACCAATCTTCGATATCAGGATAACAAAGGCCAACATAACGGAATCAGACTGTTCAGTATTACCGATCAGAGCTTTTTTAACACGCCGAATGAAGCACTCTGGTACTCGGAAAAAACCGGAGACAGCGCCTATGTACCTATGAACTGGAATAAAAGTCTGTCTTTCCAGGGAAAATTAACGGCGCGTTTGACCAGCAACCTTAAACTGACGGGAATGTACATACTGAATGATGACGAAAGCCAGGGTTACGACCATTTTTACAAGTACAATCCCGACGGACGTTCCTCAGGTTACGGTAGATCGCATCTTTTTGCTTTGAATTTTAACCACATGTTGACTCCCGCTTTATTTTATGAAGCAAAATTTTCTTTTGTGGATCAATACAGCGGCAGTTATTACCGGGAAGATCCGACAGATCCGGATTATATTCCAAGCTGGTTTGATTCAGACGGCACCGGATCCGGATTCAGCACCGGTGGTATTCAACGCGGACATACCGTCCGGACCGTTCAAAATTTGAACGGTAAAATTGATCTCACATGGCAGGTTCATAAGAACCATAGTTTAAAAACAGGTTTGGATTACCTGGTCACAGATGTAGATCAACAAGGTGCAACGGTTCGAAACAGGTACGCCGGAACCGCCCTTGAATATACCGTGTACGAACCTGTGATTTTACCGGATTCCACGATTTATTCGGACATTTACAATAAAAAACCTTTTGAATTTGGCTGGTATCTGCAGGATAAAATGGAATTCGATGAAATGGTCATCAACTTTGGTGTGCGGTTTGACTATTTTGATCCCGTAACAACCTATCCCAGTAACCGGCGTAATCCCGTCAATTTAATCCAATTTGAATCCGATGATCCGTCGCTCTATTCAACTCCCATGGATGCGGATCCTAAATCTCAGCTGAGTCCCCGTTTGGGATTGTCCTATCAGTTGGGTAAAGCCGCATTGCTGCACTTTAGTTACGGACACTTTTTCCAACGTCCGGCGTATTATGCTTTCTACCAAAACAATTCCTGGCTGGTCCAGCCCAGCAACTTTGCTACTCAACAGGGTAATCCACAACTGAACGCACAAAAGACGGTTCAGTACGAAATCGGCTTGTGGCAACAGCTTATGACCGGCATGGGGCTTGAGGTTTCTTTGTATTATCGTGATATATATGAACTGTTAAGTATGGCCGTTATGCGTACCTATAACGACCAGATATATGGTCTATACACCAATTTGGACTATGGCAATGCCAAAGGACTCGAGGTTACCCTTGATTTTGATTACAAAAATGTTTACACCAATATAAACTATACATTAGCGTACACAAGAGGTAACGCGGATAATCCGACAACGACATTTGACAGAGCCGGAAACAACATGGATCCGATACCACGGCTCATTCCTATGAGCTGGGATCAGAGACATACGCTCAATGCCAGTGTAGCCTACCGTACCAGAGTATATGGCTTGTCTTTTACAGGACGGTATGGCTCCGGTCAGCCTTATACACTTTCACCGTTACCGGAAACCCACCTGGCGGCCATTCAACTGTATCCGAATAATTCATGGAGGCCTTCGGTATACGGCGTCGATGCGTATGCATATTATAACGTTCCGTTAAAAGGCAATATGAATTTAAAATTTGAAATGTACATCTATAATTTGTTCGACCGTTTGAATGAGTATGGTGTATACGGACGTACCGGACGCGCTTATAAGAATATCGTACTGGATCAGGAAAGAGAAAACCATCGAAGTGATTTTAACGAATACGAAGACCGTTTTCAGAATCCCGCCCAATATGGCTCTCCGCGTCTGGTGAAATTCGGTGTTGGTGTGGAATTTTAAGGAAAATGAAAAGACCGACAATTAAATTTGATCATCAATTAGCGGAGGTAATATATACATGTTAAAATTATCAAAAAACATCGTATTCATCCTGCTGCTTCAGGTGTGCGTTACCGTTTCTCTGTTTGCCCAGGGAAAGAAATATGAAGGTCCTGAAGACGGCGCGGGTGATCCGGCAGCCGAGCGTATCGGCTACATGGAAGGTAATGCAATACGATTACAGTTTAGAAATACAACCGAACTCTCCGACTGGGGGCAGGGAACCGATCCATACGCTTCAAAATGGCCGAACGACTTTCGCGGTAGTAAAATGAACGACGGTATCGGGCTGCTCATCGGAGCACGCGTTTTTCTGGAAATAAATCCATCCGGAACGGATTCCGTCATTATCGATGATTCGACCCGTATATTCAACATGGGAATGGAGGGAAAACTGGATACACTGTACTTTCTGCAGTCAAGCTACCGGGAAGAACAGGACCAGGATCCCACCGGACAGGTTGAATGGAATCTTTATCCTCCCCGCGGATATATGAACTATGAAATTCCGGATGTCCCTCCTGCCATCAGCAATCGTCCTGCATCATGGCCGACGAGCGGCTGGCCGTCTCGTGGTTTTGAGAAAAAATGGCCGGGTGAATGGAACGGCCGATTCGGCCGTGGTGTCATCAAGGCTGATCTGGAATGCTTTTTTGTAGCCAATGATGCTCAGGATCAGGAGTATCTGCAGGATACGGCTGCGGTTAAATATTATCCCCGTCCGGGTATTCACCTGGGTGATTTTGACCCCAAAATCTCGATTCAGAGAGGGAAGCCGTGGGGCGGTGTCGGTGTTCGTGTCGAGCAGCGTGGATTCCAATGGAACAACCCTCAATCGCGCGATGCCATTTTCTGGGAATATACAATTCATAACATTTCCGATTACGACGTACCCCAGGTCGCTTTTGGATACTGGGTCGATAATGCTGTCGGCGGCCAGGACGGAAACGATGAACTGGCTGCATTCGATACCAAGCTCGATTTAGCTTACTCATGGGATGTTAACGGAATCGGCGAACAAGGACTTAAGGTGGGTACCATGGGTTTTGCCTACCTGGAAAGTCCGGCAAATGCCACTGATTTTAAAGACAACGACGAAGATGGTATCATCGATGAAGAACGTACCAACAAGGTGATGCCGGGTGAAGGCAAAATTGGGCCAACAGAAGGTTATGCCAATCTGGATAATTTTTTGGATTTTTATAACCTGGATGAAGCCGACCTCAAAGCGCACTTTGCCGCTGACGAAGACCAAGACTGGGATGACGGTGAAGATACCAATAACAACGGCATATATGATGCCGATGAAAACCCCGGTGATGATGTCGGTCTCGACGGTGTCGGGCCTGGAGAATTAAATTATAGCAAACCGGATGATGATGGAACCGAATGTAACCATATCCCTGATTTGCTTGAAGGTTACGGCAGCGAGCCGGATTTCGGTTTGACAGATATCAGCGAATCTGACATGCTCGGTTTGACATCATTCCGCCTGTTCCCGATTCCCGAACACGTCGATCCATTTCGGTGGTGGTTCAGAAACGATGCATCGATGTGGGAATTGGTGGGGCAGGATTCCTTGATTCCTTACATCGAAGCTGTTTCCAACCTGGCTGAAGTTTTTGCCACCGGCGTATTCCCGCTGTTTCAGGGCAATGCCGAGCGTATTTCCATGTCACAGTTACACTCGTGGGATGACGGCCGCAATATCAAAGCCACCGATCCCATCACCAATCCTCCTCTTACACTTTTCCGGTTAAAAGAAATCGTTCAGATCATTTATGAACGAGACTACAGATTCGCCCAGCCACCCATAATGCCTACATTAACAGCAACACCGGGTGATGGCTACGTGTTATTAACATGGGATAATATATCCGAAACCAGGACCAGAGAATCATTGCTGGCAAATGAAAATGATTTTGAAGGTTACAAACTGTACAAAGCCACAGACCGTTCCTTCACCGATGCAAAAACGGTCACAGACGCCATCGGTAATGCGACTGACAGCAAGAAAGCACTGTACCAGTGTGATCTTATGAATGGGAAAAAAGGTTTTGCGGAATTCGGTCTCGTTGGAGGTATGGCATTTTATCTCGGCAATGATACGGGAATTCAGCATTCCTACAGAGACGATGCGGTTGAAAACGGACGTACCTATTACTACGCACTGGTCGCTTATGATTACGGGATGGAAGACATCGGCGTTTCTCCCTCTGAGAACAATGTCATTGTTGAAGTCGACCAAGCTGAGCAGGTCATATTCACCAGCCGCAACGTGGCCATTGCCACACCGCATCCAATAGCTGCCGGTTATAAATTATCCCCTGAATATACAGTAAGCATGGGAAATGCCATGGGTTCCGGAACCATTATGCCTGAACTGGTCACCAAAGTCGCTCTGAGACCGGACAACCTTTATAAAGTCACTTTTGATGTAGAAATTGTTAACGAAATCAACAATTATGAAGAATGGGGAATCCATTATGTGAACGACGGCATCAAGGTTTGGGACGCAACAGATGGATTAAACCTTGTATATGCTGAAAATCCGGAAAATCCCGGTGCAATGCTCATAGACTCGACAGCTTCTCTGGACTATTGGTTTATTAACACAGGTGGTGTGACCACGGATATTTTTGACGGTCTCCGCCTGCATGTCAATATGCCTATCATTGAGGCACAATACGATTACATCAATTCAGGCTGGGTAAAAGGAACATCACCCATGCGAGTGACGACAACCCTTGAGGAAACAAAGTTTTTTCCTTGGGACTTTGAAATCCATTTTACGGATACAACCTCCTACACCAGTAATTTCGACGTCGGCCGGTCCTGGCGCATCTACAATGAGGATGATGAAAGGGTTACCGACAATCTCTTGAGTCATATAGACTTTAATTTCTTTGTCGCAAATATCACAAACGTGGACTCTATAACCGGAAAGCCGGATATTTTAGAACTGGTTGTGGAAGATTTAAATCAAGACGGCGATTTCGATATGCTGGAAGACCGTGTTTTTGTCGGTCCGCTGGAATCACGTGACCGCTGGGCAGGTACCGCATTTATCCTTGATTTTGCCAACGCCGAAACGGAAAGTGAACTACCGCAACCCGGCGATTACTACAAGATCACTTTTAACCGTCCGTTCTGGAAGACCGACACCCTGACTTTTAGCGTACGGGTTAAGGAAGATGTGGAAACAAAGAACATGAAAGACCTGCTCAAAAAAATCAAGGTCGTACCGAATCCGTACATCGCCACAAATTCGTTGGAACCGGCTTTGGCCAATCCGGATTTTAATCAGCGCCGCAGACTCATGTTCACACATGTACCGGCTCAATGCACGATTAAAATATTCAGCGTCAGTGGTGTTTATATTGACGAAATTATCGTCGAAAATGATAAAGACGACGGTATTGCATACTGGGATCTGTTGACCAAAGAAGGTCTGGAACTTGCTGCCGGTATGTATATCTACCATCTGAAAGCTGAGGCAACCGGCGACGAAATTATGGGTAAATTTGCGGTCATTAAATAAGATCGCAGATTCCCGATAATATTCGTCATTCAAGGATGAAAGTAAATTAACACAAAGAGGTAATAATTATGAATATTAAAAGAATTTCAGCTTTGTTGTTAGTAGCCGGCTTGCTGCTTTTCAACCTGGCTTATGGTCAGAATGCACGTGTCGGTACCACAACAGCGAACTTTTTAGAAATCGGTTTTGGCGCCGCCGGAAGCGCTATGGGTGAAGCCTATGTGAGTATAGCAAATGATGTATCGTCCATGTATTGGAATCCGGCAGGCCTTGGATATATGGAACAAAGTGAAGCGCAGTTCACCATGCAGCCATGGATCGTGGATATCAACACATCCTTTATTGGAGCAGCTCTTGTCTTACCGACAGTCGGAACCATAGGAATAAGCATGCTGCAAGTCAACTATGGAGAAATGGATGTAACAAATTTGCAAATGCAGGAAGGCACAGGTGAAACATTCAGCGCCAACGATCTGGCTGCAACACTCTCATATGGCCGCAAACTGGCACAATGGTTTTCATTTGGAGCTTCTGCGAAATTTATCAATTCACAAATATGGCACGAAAACGCCAATGCATTGGCTTTCGATTTGGGTGTAAAATTGGATACTCACTTTTTCTCTCCCACAGGTGACAAATCGGATGGCATGAGTATCGGTATGAGTATCAGCAACTATGGCACAAAAATGAAATACGATGGTATGGATTTGCTCCAGGCCATCGATACCCAACCCGACGAAGCAGGTAATTATCGCGATGCCAAAGGCCAATTCCGCCTCGAAGGCTGGGAACTGCCGCTCATTTTCCGTGTCGGTTTCGCACTGCATCCCGTCGTCGTGAGCAATCATCGGCTTACCTTGGCTTTTGATGCACTGCACCCCAACAATAATACAGAATCCATCAATCTCGGTGCGCAATATATGTACAATATGCCGCGTTTCGGAAGTTTCTATTTGCGTGGTGGATACAAAGCCCTGTTTATGGAAGATTCCGAATATGGCCCGACATTCGGCGGCGGAATCAAGCTGAACGTAATGGGCAATATGGGCTTAAAATTGGATTACTGTTATAAAAACATGGGTCTTCTCGGTAATACCCATTGTTATACTGTTGGTTTTCTTTTTTAATTCTTACCTTTATCCGGTTCACCGTTCGAATAACGGACGGTGAACCGTTTATTCATCCCGCAAATTGTTGCATTGTTCATACAGATAGCAATTTTCGGGATTTTTAATATTAAAATCTGAATATTTTTAACGTTAAAGAAATTAAATATGCACACCATGAAAAAACTTTTACTGCTGTACACCTGTATTATTATTTTGGGATGCGGGCGAAAACTCCCGGAAAACCAGGAAGTTGTCTTGGCACGGGTGGGTGATAGAGATATAACTGTGACGGAATTCCTCCGACGTGCCGAATACACGATTCGTCCGCCATATGTAAAAATGAACTCTTACATTCATAAAAAAATAATACTTAATTCCCTTATCGCTGAAAAAATGATGGCGTTGGAAGAGGGAGAAGACAATCCTATCCTCAATCACGAACCGATACAACTGTACCTTCAGGGCCGGCAGGAACAGGCAATGCGGAAATGGCTGTACCGGGTTGAAGGTTTGGAAAAAGTGAAAATGAATAAGGAAAAATTTTCTAAAGTTTATGCCTTTGCAGGCAGAGAATATGAAATTAACTATTACACTGTTCATGACACAACGGCAGTTCATAATATAAGCCGGAAATTGGCGAATGATGTAACATTTGAAGATATTTACGGGAATAGATATGGTCCTGTGGAAATCCCAAAACGTCTTGTCGCATGGGACAAAGAGGGGAACGATGCCATACATAAAGCGCTTTTTACAGATAGTCTCAAAGTCGGGCAGGTTATCGGTCCGATCAAGGCGGACGATGAAACCTATATCACGATGAAAATCCTTGGGTGGATCGACCGTCCGGCCGTTACAGAAGTGCAAAAAATGCAGCGTAAAAGCGATGTGGAAGATTTGATTAACCGGCAGGAATCGTATAGTCTGTATAACAACTTTGCCTCTCGCGTCATGCGGAGAAAAAAAGTCGAGTTTTCCAGAGATACCTTTTTCAAATTCGCCCAACTGCTACAGCCCCAATACATGCTGACACCCGAACTGAAAGAAGAAGTGTTTAATGAAAAATTTTGGAACAATAAAGATATGGATTTGGTGACGGATGTTGAAAAGGATTTATACACACAAATTAAAACCGAACCGATACTGGACATTAACGGTGACGTTTGGACCGTTAAAGACCTTCAACATGAAATAGTTCGGCACCCTCTTGTGTTTCGGAAGCGAAAAATGAGCAACAGCGAATTTCCGGAACAGCTAAAATTGGCTATTGTTGACCTTATTCGCGATAAATATTTGACGGAGATCGCCTACAAACGCGGATACGACCAGCTTGAACCGGTGATCCGGGAAAAACATATGTGGCAGGATTACCTGGTGGCATTATATCAAAAAGATCAATATCTGAAATCTATCGGCGAAACCCGTGACTTTGCCACAGAGTATATGAAAATTATCGACGACAAACTCAATGTTTATGTTGACAGCCTGCAAAATAAATATTCGAATCGGATATACATTGATACGGATGTTTTTGAAAAAATCAAAGTGACCAGGCTCGACATGTTTGTAAAGGAAAACAACGTTCCTTTTCCCATTACGGTCCCCTCATTTCCTGTACTGACAACGGATACACGGCTTGATTACGGTCAAAAAATGAATCAAAAAAAGGAATAGATCATCTAACTTTAAATGATCGTGAGGAAATAACATGATAAAAAAATCAATTTTGTTCATGCTTTTCTTTTCTTCAAGTATCGGTTTTACACAAACCGCTTCCCCAGACAGTTTACGCAACGGCATTCATTTTATAGAAACGAAAGTCTTTTCGAAGGAAGAAAATGAAAAATTATTGGCACTATTTGCCAAACTTCGCGTCGCGGATGTATCAGATGGTATGGATATGGTCGGTTTGCCGAATACCGGTTTGGTCGATGCTTCCATCCTGCCGTTGTGGATCGATACCGATTCGATGAAACATGTCATTCGCGGGATTGCACTGACCGTACGCTACGTGCCCACACAACGATCCGACAGGCCGGCACCGGATACAAATTTTCAGCAATGGGAAGGACAATTTTACAGTGATTATTCGTCGGAACCGTTTACACAAATCATCGAACCCGGACATGTCATCGTCATCGATGACGTAGAGGAAAAAGATATCGGTTCGATCGGTTCGAACAATATTTTATCATGGTATAGAAACGGTGCGGTAGGTGTGATAACCGATGCATCGTCGCGGGATACGGATGAAATCGTAAAGGAGGGTGTTCCACTGTATTTGCGAAAAAAGGGCCGTGGAATTCGACCCGGAAGAAATGAATTGGAATGTATCAATTGTCCGGTCAGTTTCGGCGGTGTCTTGATCTGCCCCGGTGATGTAATTGTCGCGGATGGGGATGGCGTGATTGCCGTACCGAGAAAAGTCGCTGCCCAGGTGGCAAAATTTGCACAGGAGATTCTAAAAAAGGATAAAGCCGGCAGAAAAAGACTTTACCAGGAAATCGGTTTACCATTAGATCAAACGGTTCAGTAATGTTGGACCGGGAACATTTTGATTTGCTATTCGTCTAATTATTAATATAAATATCCAAATGGAGTACAAAAAAATGAAAACACATTTATTTTTGGCCATTATTTCTGTATTTATGGCCGGATTATTTTGGGGGTGTAGTGAAGAAAATAAGAATAATAATCCCGTCACCCCTATTGTCGATCCAAACAGTCCGCAAATTTCAGTGGAAGGATCTATTGAACTCACCGGTGATCCACTGCTGGATAAGGTTCATGTTTCAAATAAAGGCCGTACTGAACTTGTATTTACCATTGCAGAAACACCTGAATGGTTGCGTGTCACACCGGATACCGGTTACGTCTCCTGGCGCCCATCAACGATTACCATTTACACCGACTTTTCTAAACTGGAATACGGTGATCATACCGGGACCATAAAATTGCAGTCGAACGGTGGAAAAGCTGAAATCAAGGTTTCACTGTTTTACAAAGCACCCGAGCTATTGGTATGGCGACCCATTCTCTACATGTCCCGTGATTTTCCTGAGGCATTTGTTGTCATTCAGAATGAGGGCGGCGGGCAGATTAGCTGGAAACTGGAGAGTAAGCCAAAATGGCTGGCTTTGTCCGACACAAGCGGCAATGTGGTTGTCAGGCCGGATACCATCAATTTGAAAGCACAGTTCAATTTAATACCATACGGTGAATATGAAGATTATATAAACATCAATACCAACCTGGGAAAAACACAAATTTTAGTGTATCTGACCTGGCAGCGTCAAATTGAGATTTTTCCGGGAATTGGAATGGGCGATATCAATCTGCATGACTCTTACTATGTTATAAAAAAGGTACACGGTGGCCCTGATCGCCAGGGTTATATCGAAAAACCGGATAAAACGTTTGACTTTTTTGTTCAATATTACCGCCTCGGTTTAACATACCATTTTGATAAAGAGGGTATTATCCTTTACGGTCCTGAAGAAACGGTCAGAATTGAAGCGGAGTCTCCTTATGACGGTTTGACGGAAAAT
>JAFGEC010000014.1 GCA_016931775.1 Candidatus Zhuqueibacterota bacterium
CCAATGCATAAGAATTGTCACAGTGAAATTGCTGAAAATTGTTCTGTACACTCGTATTTTCCGGCGTAAATACGATTTTGAATTTATAGCCTCCCATATCCTGAAGAAGATCGGCTGCTGTGGTGATGGTTTCATCAAGGGGATGTATTTCGCCGGTTGATCCATCAACCGATCCATATCCCAAATAATCTGAGACCGTATTGCTGTCGGCAAAATCCCGAACGTGAAATGTTGTATTCCACACAAGCGAAGGTTGCCCCCGATAAAAAGAGTAATTATGATACGGATTAAAATCATAAGACCGGTTCACTTCTAATCGGATGTTATAAACACCAGGAAGAAGCGGGGATATCCGTTGGATTTTGGTTTGAACGTTCTGACTGGGAGTCGCTCCTGAAACAGCATCCATATCGTCCGGATATGAAGGTTGAGATGCAGCAGGGGGGTAAAGGTTATCGAGGCCATATGTCGTATCGACCACACCCCGCTTTTGGGCCCAGATAGGTAATGCGCTTAGCCTGTTTCCCGTCTGGGTGTCTATGTTCGGATTGCTGATGCGGTTTCCTCCGCCTCGTCGACCTATAAAATTCGTGATGAAAACGGTTTCAATATATTTTCCGCTTTCATCCTCAATCCAAATGACAAACTGCGTCCAGTTGTTTTCAGGTTTAAAGGTACATTTGAGGGATCCATGAATCAAATCCTGGGAGAAACTCCTGTTGCCCAGTGATAAAACAAAAAGAAAAAGGAAAGAGTAATGTTTTTTAAACATAATTGCACCCTGCAGATTAAATGACGCCTTTTGGAGAAAAACATATCAGTCTTTTTATTCTATTAAATATACACGAATAAATCAAGCTAAAAGATGAAAAAGTTATAATATGTCACTCTTGGGGGGGACGGTGCGACGCATCTCCGTTTTGGGTGGGTTAGATATTCAAAATATAAGCTAAGATGCGTTCAGATATTGTCGAACTGGGCGTTCCTCAGTACGCCGGCGGTGCGTTTTCCAAAGCCGACGCCGTGTTCCGGCGTGCCGTCGAGCGCGTGGAGGATGGTAATATTAAAAGCGCAAAATCACTTGCCGCCGATGCAGAGATATTGTACCGCAAATGCGTCATCGAAGCGATCTCAAGCAATATTGTCCCCACCGCCGGAAGGAACCTGAAGCAATCCAAAGAGACACCAAAAGCTTTAAAGCGCTCGGGAATATCCGGGGTGGATCAAATCCGCCGTCGTTTGAATGATCAGGATCAACTTGATCCGGCTGAACTTTTTATCGACAATTGTACAGAAATTAATGAAATATTGACAACAGCGGGACTCGAACGGTTGGTACCATTGCCGAGTGCAATGGATCCGTCGGAAGCCGTTCTTATCTCTCCGGAAATTCCAAAGGTGCGGATTATATCCCCAAGGGCAGACTCGACTGTTGCAGGCACCATTTCCATATTAGCAGAGGTGAGCGATGACAGCAGTCTCGCCGATGTGGTGTTTTACGTGGATAATGTGAAACAGCAATTCCAGCCGATAAAAACAAAAAAAACGCAGGCTACGGTAACTTTTATATGGCAATCCAGCCTGGTAACTGACGGTAAACATCGTATCGGGATTAAAGTATATGACATAGATGGAAATACAAATGTTGCTGCTGTGGATATATATGTAAAAAATGTTCTGTCCATTGCACAGCCTGATCTTTTTGTGAGTGCGCATTCCATTACGCGCCATCAGAACGGATTTGTTGTGGAATTGAGTGTAATAAATAAAGGCAGTGCAGCAGCCGAACAGGTTTTAGTACAGGATTATATTACGCCTTTCCAACCTGTTATGCGAACGGCAAGCCTGCCGGTGAAGGCCACCTACTATCCTGTCTACGAATTTACAAATAAACGGTGGCGATGTAACATCGAGTGTCAGGTCAGTATTGCTCCCGGTACAACGGTCAATTTTACCTATGCAGCGGTTCCGGTATTAATGGATTCAAATTCACCTTCTGCAGTTATCGGCGCTCCGGTACGTTTGTATTATCAAGACGGGACCGGAAAAAAGTACAACAAGGAAATACAAGGCGGAATAACCAAAACTTCAACCGGTACCGCACTATCAACGGCCGTATTATCCGCATGTCAAGAAGCGGATTATTTGCTGGTGACTCATCCCCAGCGGCTTTATAATCAGTATTTTTCCTATAGCGTGGATAGTCTTCTGTCACATATGGCGCAACTGGCTGTTTATGAGCAGGGCATTCTGGGATTTTTAGAAAAAAACGACGCCAAACATCTGCGCGATCTTGTAAAACCGGGCGGTTCATGGGCTATTCGCATGTCGCCGCAGTTCATTAAACCGCTGGGAGGGTACCTTCTGATCGTCGGTGAAACCGAAATTGTGCCGTCCTGGACTGTTAACATCGGTTCTACCTCCATACGCATCAGCGATGCGCCCTATTCCGACGTATCCGGAGACGAGGTACCCGATCTTATTGTCGGACGTATCATCGGCGACCGTATTTCTACACTGTCAAAATCCTTATTAACCAGTATTGGTGTTTATGAAAGCGCAGGAGGTTACAATTATGACCGTGATACGGCGGTTACCATAAGCGATCCCGGCGTCGGGCCTTTTAAAAAAACAGTACAAACAGCTTCAACGACAATGAAAAACAATGGTTGGAAAACCGTACGCGAAATACACCCCCAGGATGAATTTATCGTGACCAATTTTTTACGTGCCGTTCAGGCAAACGATCGTATTTCCTCAGGTGATGTAACCGGTGATAAATGGGCTGAAATTATCCACGCCAAGGCCGCAGCCGATAAAATTTATATTCTTGACTATACAGGAAAGTTGCTCAATTCTTTTAATTGCGTTTTTGACGCCGGTGATTGTCTGGCGGTGGGAAATGTATCCGGTGACAGTAAGGATGAAATCCTTGTCGCCGATGCCAGCAGTGATCAGGTTTCTATTTATAACGCTGGAGGAACTTTACTTCAGTCCATCAAGATGACTTTTGATGCCGGCGATGCCATAACAGCATGTGATGTTTTGGGTCTGGGGAACGATCAAATCGTGCATGCCGATGACAGTAAGGACTATATCTATGTCGTTCAGGTGACCGGTTCCGGTCCACTCACCGGAATGTCATTTATCTGTGCATTCGATCAGGGGGATATCCTGGCTGCAGGGGATGTAATGGATGATTCAAAGGAAGAAATCGTGGTGGCCGATATCAGTCTCAGCAAAATTTTCGTGCGCCGTCTGGATACACAAAACTGGTGCTCTTATGAACACAAGTATCCGCTTGAAAAAGAAGACAGGTTGGCTGTTGGAAATGTGTTCGGCAAGTCCCAGCATATTAATCTGGTTAAAGATCAGATACTTGTGCTGGATAAATCCGTACCGAGAATTTATATGCACAGATGGCAAAACAACCAGTGGGTGGGGAGTGGCGAATTAAGGGCATATTTAAACGGCAATGACGCTGTAGCGATCGGTGATGTAGGTGATTTTGAGAATACAATAAAAGAAGAGATTATCATTGCCAACGGGGACAGTATTACGGTATACGATACGGACAGGAATTGGGTCCGACGGACCCAACGGAAAATAAAAACGGATTTTAAGAATACCGATTTAATTTACTATCAGGGACACGGCAATTACAATGTGTGGGGATCACTTCTCAACTCCCATCACAATCCCGGAAATCCTGAGGTCATGTTTCCGCTTGATTTTAATCAGCATAATCCTGTGGTCATATCGACATGTTGTGTGAGTGGTAATTATGAAGCCGGAACATGGGAATATAAAAATATTGCCGAATCTTTTTTTGCCAGCGGGGCAGCGGTTTATATCGGAGCCACCGAGAATTCTGCCATATA
>JAFGEC010000155.1 GCA_016931775.1 Candidatus Zhuqueibacterota bacterium
AAAAGTGCGACGCATCGTTGCATAATAATCATTCCATATTTTCATTATTTTACCCACCCAAAGCGGAGATGCGTCGCACTGCCCCCCCATAACTCACATATTACACAGGTGTTTTATTTTAGGTTGACGCCAATGCGCTTTGCGGGGGGAGGATCATGCCGCGTTCTTGAACGGATATAAATACTTTTGTAAACGCAGGAAAAATGTGCGGGTATCGAACTCGAATAATGTAAAAAGCGGCATAGCCGCAGCCGTCCCAAAAGATCAAATGTTTACTCTTGTTTAAAAAAAACAAATAAAATTATTTATGGAGGAACGGCTTTAAATCTACCAATCCGGTATCGCTCCGGACTCAGGGCCCCATCGGCGCCTCGACAAAAGTCGCATCCGCCCAGTAGGCCAGTATTTGACCGAGCCAATGGCTGACCGGGTAGGGTTGCCGGTACAATAAATGGGCATTCACCCGGCTTTCGATACGCAAGCCCCAACTGGGGAAGCTGTCCTCGTCCTGTCCGCCGTCGATATACTGAACCAGCCGCCGGATGGATTCCCGTTTGATCCGTCTTTGCCATTTAAGCAATAAAATGCGGGTTTCCACCACCAGAAAATCTTTTTCCAGCCGGTATATTTTTCTTGAAAAACGCAGATACAGCAGCAGACCAGTAACGATCAACTCCACCAGCCAGTAAGTGATCACCGACCAGATGGATATTGGAAGCCCTCCTTCTGTTGTGCCGCCGTTCAGATATCGCTCCAGCAGGGAGGCACTGCCGCACAACCATACCGCCCAAAAGATCAAAACAAAATCATTCATACAGCCCATACCCGTCCGCCGGTGATAGATGAGATATGTCCCATCGGCGGCTGTCTTTAACTGAAATCCTGCCGGAATACGTTTTGCCAGGTTTTGAATATCCTGTGCAGTAATTTTCACAGATTACGCCTTTTTTGATCTGACAGCCACAGGCGAGGCTTTTTTCAGTTTACCACGCACAGCCAGAATCAGTACGACGACAATTGCCACGAGCGCCAATCCGATGAGCGGCCGGTAAAACAACCAAGCCATGGCTATGGTCAACAGTGAAAACACAGCCGCCAGTAAAAACGAAATCATACCGCTGCCGGCACTGACAATCCTGCCGAGTATCGGGAGCACATCGGCGATCACGGAAAGCGGTTTTAAGATCATGTTCAATCCCAGGAACATGAGAAAAAAGCCAACACACCGAAGCACCCAAGTCATCATCTTGTTGCTCTGCTGAGCTTGCTGAAACATAACGTCAGCAGACAGGGTACCTAAGGACAATTCTTCAATGCTTCCGTTTTTGGTCTGGTACGGTGAAAACGTCTCACCCTGCTGTGCGGCGATAACACTGACCTGTGTGGGTTTCACGACCTTGAACTGCACTCTGATATCTCCCAGTTGTGGACTGGAAGGATTGGCGCCGATATAAAAACCTTCTCCATAAACCCGCGCCCATGGTTCACGGGGGATTCTACTGCCCGGCTTGACCGGCAGTGTGGTGTATTGGCCGATCTTGCGCACCAGTGACGGCGACAAAGTAAAGGCACCTAGTGAGACCTTGTTCGCCGTTATTTCAGACGATTCATACTTGAACGGCGGATTTTCATGTCCCTGCGGCGTATCAAAGTCTGAAGACTTTATCGGCTTGTCGGACCAGCCTTTCCGATAGGTATATTTGGTAACGGTTTCGGTCCCTCCACCCACTTTCTTTCTGGTTGTACTCTCTTTTTCCTCTTGCCACTGGTACATTTCAACGATCCGCTCCAACTTGATAGCATTTGCGGATACGCCAAAGACCGGATCAGTCAGTATTTCGTTCGTTTCGGCCATTCCGGTGACGTGTATCAATTTACCGGCATTGGCGGTTGTAACATTGTCGGCCGGTACGGAAATCACAATCCCGGCTCCCTCTTTCAGCGTTTTGTATCGCTTGACCGCGCGCCCCTCGTTCCAGAACAGTAAAAACAGTGCACCGACAACAAATAAAAGTCCGACAAAAATTCCTTTAAACGCACCTCCGATACGGCTGAACCACGATTGATGGGTCACTCTGGTATAACTATCCGCTGACATTTGATACCCCTTTATTTGTTCATGTCGTTGTCAATTATTTACATGAAAAATAACAAAAATTATCTGAAAATCAAGAATTTTTGCAGTTTGTATGATAAAAATTCAGTTTTTATATTTGATACTGCTCGTCAACGGAATGATTAAACTTTAATATTTTGTTTATCCTGCCGTTCGTTGGTCCGGTTAGAACAGTTAACATCCGAGAAGTGGATTGTTTTGAGCAGGCGAATAGCTGAACGCCAAAAATCCTATGCGGTAGCTACCGCACACCCCCGCTTGCGGGTCACAAACCTGAAACAACACAAAAGTAGCTTTAACGATATGATTCTGATGTATCATTTACAGGAACTCCAGCAATTCCTTTGCCAGCGCATTGAGTATTTCCTCTGATTTTGAGCCGGCGATAAACATACCGGGCCCGTCTTTAATTTGAAACCACAATGCGTATCCCATCATCGGTCTTTTCCGGATTGACAGGAAAAAGCTGTTGTCCGAATGCGGATCATTCAGGCAGACCAATTCCATTCTCCGCTTGGGCCTGTCAATACTGACTTTCCAGGTTTTTATTCGTTTTTTGGAATATCGCATCAAGAAAATCCCCGCTACTGAAATGACGGCAAGTCCCGTGTATACCGATATGTTGTAATAATTGCCGAAAATTATCATAACGATGGCAAATCCAACACCACCGAGCATATAAAGGCTCATGGAAAACAACGTCGGGTAAATATCGTCTTTCGTCATTTTAAAATGCGCCTTCTCCGAGTGTAAAGGAAAAATTTTTGAAAGGTTGGATTCATTTTTCATCATCACTCCCAGTTTGAGTATATTCTTGACTATTTAATTACGCCTGGGTATTATATGGATGACCGAATACACTCAACAGTATAATTACGATTGGTTCGCCACCATCACTCACTGAAACGATACCCTAAAAAGCTGCTGCATCACGACAATGAAATTGTATGTCATTATTGTAGTTTTCAAAGCTCAATATAAAGCAAAAGGTAACTATTTACAATCCGTTTTTCAGCCGGCCAATCGCCATTTGCCATTCAAAACACGCTTGCAAATAATCAAATGCAGCGGAATATTTATACATCATTGCCTGGTCATACCCCACACGGGCATCCTTGAGTTCCAGTTGTGTTGCCAGACCACTGCGCGCCGAGTGTTCCGCAATTCGAAAGCCCTTTTCAGCGGCCTGCAGTACGGCCTCGGCCGATTCAATACGCTGATGTGCCTCCTTCAATCGCAGATATATATTGGTTATTTCGTTGTAAATTTTATCCCGCGTTTGATCGACTTTGATACGGCTTTTGTCAAGTTCGACACTCGCCTTTTGCACTTCTGCCAGCCGGTAGCCGCCGGTGGAAATGGGCAGAGACAACCCGATTCCACCCATCCACAGACTATTTTCCTGCTCCAGTTTGTAATAATCCGACTGTGCGGAATAGGCAAAAACCAGATTGGCGGTAAGAGTAGGTAAGAAAGAATTTTTAACCGCAGTAACGTTTGTCTGACGCAGTTTCTGCTCCCACACCAGCGCATTATAATCGGGACGCTGCTGCAGAATAACCTCCATGGAGGGTTTTTCCGGCAAAGGAGGCAGCGATTCAAAATCGCCCTCAATAACCAGTGTATCGCCGACGGGAACACCGGCCCAGTTTTTAAGATTATTCAATGCCATTTCATAGTTTCGCCTGGATTCTGCCGTCTGCGGAATGGCATTTTTCCATCTCACCTGCGCCTGTAACAATTGAAATTCGGACGCCACACCGTTATCAAATTTGAGTTTGATATTCTCGTAATTTTCCTTGGCGTTTTTTTCCGTCTCGCGATTGACATCCCACAGTTTTTTCACCAGCAATGTTTGATAAAACAGAATTTTAGCACCAGTAAGTATCGCCTGTTCCCCAGCTCTGTACATATAATCGGTGAGTTTTTCATATTGATGTGACGCCTTGATGGCACTCATGACATTGGAGCTAAAAAGTGTCTGTTGCAGTGCTATATTTGCAGTATATTCATTTTCACGTTTGACTTTCATCTTTGTCGGCATACCCGGTCCGCCGCCGAACAGGGCACTCAGATTACCCATATCCACGTACATATAATAATCTGTAAAATTCCGTGTATAATCGGCTGTAAGGGCAACCAACGGTAGTGCGCCGGCCAGGGCCTGTTTTTTGTTGGCCTGAGCGACATATTTTTCCCGTTCCGCGATTTTTAAATCCTTGCTGTGCTTCTTTACCAGGTTTAAATAACCCTCCAGCGTAAATCCATAAACTGCCGGTAGCGATACAAGTACGATCCATATCATTTGAACAACATTTCTCATCAACTGTTCTCCTTATTTATCCCGGTCCCGGTGCGATGGGTTAAAAAATACAACGTTGGAATAACCACCAGCGCCAGCAATGTGGAAATCACCAATCCACCGATACTCACCACGCCCATGGGCTGCCGGAACTCCCGGCCTGCAGTGCCCATTCCCAGTGCCATGGGCAGCATTCCCAGTATAATGGCCGTGGAAGACATAAGAATGGGTTTGAGTTTGGTGGGACAGGCCTCCAGCAGGGCATCGTGCACCGAATAGCCTCTCTGGCGGACCAGAATATTGGTATAATCCAGCAGCAGTATTGCGTTATTAACCACAATACCCAGCAACATCACAATAGCCATCATGGCAATTGAATTCATGGGAATGCCCGACAGGAACAATCCGCCAAATACACCGATAAAGGCAAGCGGCACGGTACCAAGGATCAAAAGCGGCTGGGTCAGGCTTTCCAAAATAGCAGCAAGCAACATATAGGTCAGCACCAGTGCCAGTACAAACGTAAATATCATATCGATGATCGTTTCTTTCATCATTTGCGACATACCGGTCCACTGGATTTTATAGCCGGACGGCAAGTTCAAATCCTCCAGCCGGCGATCGATTTCAGCGGTCACATTTCCAAGCGGTACACCGGGGGCCGTACCGGCGGAAAACTGGATCATTTTATACTTATCTTTGTGTAATATTCGGCTGTATCCCTCGGAAAACTGAATATCGGCAAGCTGAAACATCCGGAATGTGCCGCCCTGTCCCGATACCGCAAGATTGCCGATCTCTTCGGGGGTATCTAAAGACTCGTCGGTCATTATCACCCTTATATCATACTCTTCACCCCGGTCTTTAAATTTCGTCGTCACCATCCCCGTCATGGCCCCGCGCAGCGCAAGTGCCAGATCGCTCATGGTCAATCCCGACTGGCCTATTTTTTCCCGGTCCGGCAGCAGCACAATTTCAGGTTGCCCCGGCCTGGAGCTGGTGTTCAGATTCACCATACCTGTGATGTTTTTTATACGCTGCAGAACTTTATCCTTGTATACTTCCAGTGAGTCCACATCCTGGCCAAGCAGTGCAAAATTGACCGGATCCTGTCCCATACCCATGGACGAAACCGCCGCCACCCGGATACGCGCGTTGGGAATATCGGCAAAATCCTTGATGAGCAGGGCCGCTGTTTCGGTTGTGGATAATTTCCTTTCGGTTACGTCAACCAGTTTAATCTTGAGCAGCGCCACATTGGCGCCCTGATTCATCTCGTCGATCTGGCCCAGCGTTGTCAAGACGGTCCATACCTGTTCGTACACCAGTGCCCTGGCCTTTATCTGTTCCGTCAGCGCTGCGGTTTGTTCAAGATTGTATCCATTGGGTAATTCAACTTCCACCTGGATATCCCCTTCATCCAGAGCCGGAATAAAATCGAATCCGATTCTTGAACCCAGTCCGAAACTGGCGATAAACAGCACAACACTGATCAATAAAATTAATCCGCTGCGCTTTTTTTTGCCCAGTACCCAGCCGATCAGTTTTTTATAGCCGTTCTCCCACGAATGGAACATCTTTTCCATTCGCGAACCGATGGGATGCTTTTTGGCATCATACTGCGGGATAATCAATGAGGCCATCATGGGGGTCAGGGTGAAGGACATGAGCAATGAAAATAGAGTCGCATAGACAACCGTCAGTGCGAATTCCTGAAAAAACATCCCCATCATGCCACTCATATTGGCGATAGGCAAAAACACCGCAATGTTCGTCAGAGTGGACGCCAGAACCGCCACAACCACCTCCGCTGTACCCCGTGATGCCGCTTGACGGCGGTTATGTCCCATCTCCTTGTGACGGAAAATATTTTCCAGCACGACAACAGAATTGGTCACAAGGATTCCAACGGCTGTGGACAAGCCCATTAATGTCATCAGATTCATGGTAAAACCCGAAATCTGCAGCAGCAGAAAAGTGGATAAAATCGAAAACGGCATGGAAAGAGCAACAATGATCGTTGATCGTAAATCATGCAAAAAGAACAAAAGTACGAGCCCGGTAAGCACAATGCCCAATAGTACGTTACTCAACGTATCACGCACGGAACCTTCGATGAGCAGAGAACGGTCCGTGACCACAGCAAGAGCGGCCCCTGCAGGCAGTTCGTTATAAAGTTCCTGCACCAGCGCTTTGGCGTGGCGGGCGACCTTTACCGTGTTGCCGTCTTTGGCGCGGATCAAACTGAGAAGTACGGAATTTTCGCTCCCCTCCTGCT
>JAFGEC010000156.1 GCA_016931775.1 Candidatus Zhuqueibacterota bacterium
CTTTGGGTGAATGATGGGCTGCATGGTGACAAGTTTCACAAAAAAGCCAGCCGGCTTTTCCAGGTGTTGAATGATAAGAATTACATTTTGCATTGTATGGATGACTGTGGGAGTTCATGCAATAAAGGCTGCCTTGGCCAATCCGGTAGAGAGCCTGCGGTATGAATGAAAAGGCAGGTTCAGGGGAACCTGCCTTTTTACGGCAAAAATGTATCATTCCTCCGGTCTGTTGCTATCAAGCAATACCATCAGACCGGCTCCTTGTGCGGCGGCTGATTTAAGAATCTGTAAACTTTATTTAATGACTGCCAACTTTTTAACTTCTATATATCCATCTGCATGCATCTTATAGACATATACACCTGCTGCCAAATGCGAAGCATCCAGCATCACTTCATGGTAACCTGCATCAAAGTCATTATCCGCTATCGTTAAAATTTCTTCTCCCAGGATGTTGAATAGACTGAGGCGAACGTGACTTTTTTCATGTAAATGAAATGGTATTTTCGTCGTTGGATTGAACGGATTGGGATAGTTTTGCGATAGTTCGAAATTCGACGGCAAGTCACTTTCTCGATCATTAACAGCACTTCCGCCTGTACTGATGGCAACCATTCGAGCAACTTCAGCCAGAAAAACGATCTCGCCCTCTATGGTAAAATTATAATAATCAAAAGGTGCCACTCCGCCGTTGTCGCGTCCATTGCCGATCAATGTGCGGGGTCCTGCCGGAAAATCGCCGGCGCCGTCATAAAACTCGATATCCGGTTCCCAGCGGACGAAAAATACAGTAGAATCCGTTTCCATCCGGGCCATTACCGTACCATTACCGGCCTCCGTTACTCCACAAGCATCTATCGGGCCGACACACCATGGCATGGGGACGGAGGTGTCCAGGCCTTCAAAAACTGGATCATCCGGGACATCAATGAGTGCATTATAGAGGGTGCCCTCGTTTGCGAGACTAACCATTGCATCCGAATTAAACCAGTTCAATCGATTACTGCGGGCATTCCACAATTCGACGTTCATTGTGGGCGTCGTGATATCATTCCATGTTTGTTTGTGGTCTCCATAAGAGGTGCTGGGTGTTGACCGTCCGTAAATAATCAGGTCGGCTTCGTACAATGTATCGAGCGTCGCCTCACTTGCTGTTGATATAGCTGCATTATAAAAAATAGTGACATCATAGCCCTGATCTTCCAAAAGGTAAATATACGGCATATCCGGGTAATCGCCCGTTTCAGGATCAATTTTATCAGCGGTCTGATAACTGACAAATACGATATTTCCCTTGGACTGTGCATAGATGATCGATCCCATGCAAAGGAAAATCCATAACACCAACATTCCTTTTTTTGAAAACATTCGTGCCTCCTTCTTTGCTTTGATGAATTTAAATCATAAAAATAATCTGTTATACAATAGTAAAAAAAACCTTAAACCGTCACCTCCTTTCTCGTATGGTTGAAAAAAATAAACCATTTGTTAGGACGATTCCGGCATTTGCATCACCTCCGTTTCTCTTTTAATGTTGTCGTTGTTATGCTCTGCTCTGAAAATTAATAATCTATCATTCGCCCGTCTGTGTTTCTTTGGGTGTCCGCCTGTATAATCCTGTATCTAAATTTTTGTTAAATATACTTGAATGACAATATAATATTTTTATCAATGTAAAAAAATAATTTTTTTCATTTCAGAAAAGTTTATGACCTCGAGCACTTATTCCGACACAAAATAAACTGCCTGAAAAAAGAGAATCCGGTTTCCGCCACTCGCAGTAACGGCTCCGCTGAAAAGTCCTCCGAGTTTCGGTTGTAGCATACCGGTTGTGCACTTTAAGTATGATTATACACCAATGGGGCAAATCCCATATAGGCGGATCATTATATCTTAATGATACATAAACATGCGAAAAAAAGCAAGTCTATTTTACCAGTCAAAATCCTCGGGTGTGTTCAAACCCGACTTTATCAGTGCCCATTCCAACGCCCATGTGGTGAAGGCGGAATAATTAAAATCCTTCCATGGCCGTCTGGAGCCGGGAGGGGCCAGCATACGCTGCCGGGTTTGACGGATTTCGATTTCCAGAGGTTTAATGTTTTTTAAACTGACAGCCAGCGACCGGGCAACATATAACAGCATATTGGGTTCTTTTTCGTTCAAAAGTTGACGGAATATGGGAATGGCCATGTCCTCATGTCCGAGACGGGCCAGAGCCTCGGCAGCGGCGGTCCGTACGGTGGCGTTGGGATGATTGATCTGGTTCTGAAGAAATTTTACCGTTTTTCCCGATTTGTCCTTTTGAATGATGTGCTGCTGGATAGCCCAGAATGTGACAATGGGATCGCCGCCGATGGATATGGGCCTGCTTTCCGGTAATGATGCCTGCTCGGACGCGTTCAGGATAACCTCGATGGGATATTGTTCCGGATCCTGCAATATGTCGTAAACAGTGACGTTTGTCTCGATAGCCCGACGATGCATGTCCGGTTCGGTTAAAAAACCACTGTCGCGAGTTTCGAAAATCCATTCCCTAAGTCTTGCCGCCAGTTTTTGTTTGATTTTGAAGAGTTCCTTTTTATCGGCAATGTTTTCGAGTTCCTGAGGATCGTTTTGTATGTCATACAACTCTTCGAACGGACGCGGACTCCATAATTTTTTGGATTGTTCCGTATCCTTTCCCGCCTCGTGAATCCGCCACAGTTCGATGTGGGATTCCTTGGTATAGGCGCCCATGATGAGGCCTTCCTGCATGGGAACAATATGGGGAAGGTAATGGCGGATGTAAAGATATCGGCCGTCGAATACGGCACGGCTCAGATCGTACATGTCATCGGCGCGGTCGCGGGCACCGAATATGTATTTTCGCCGCTTTTTATCAAACAAAGCCCGGCCCTGAAAATTGTCAGGCACGGCTATTCCTGCCATTTTTAGTACGGTGGGCGGCAAATCCACAAAAGATACCAGTTCGTCCCGCATCTGCGGGGATTTTTTCCGGCCGGTGAAATGCAGGAATTTTTCCGGCACATGGATAATGAGCGGGACGTGCAAACCCGTAAGGTACAGCCAGCGTTTATACCGCGGTACGCCCAATCCGTGGTCGGCCATCAAAAAGACGACCGTGTCTTCCACCCGCCCGTCGTCGGCCAGCTGCTTCAATACCTGATTGACATCCAAATCCCACACGGTAATCAGATCGTGGTACCTGGCCCAGATGCGCCGCATCTCCGGCGTGTCCGGATAATAGGGGGGAAGAGAGATTTTTTCCGGATCGTGCTTGAGCTCCGGGGGCAGCCGTTTTAACGCCGGTTCGGCCCGCGCCGTATGGTTGCCCGAACCTTCGTGGGTGCTGCCCAGATTTAAAAAGGCGAAAAACGGTTTGTCTTTGGGACACTGGCGCCAGGGCGCCGTATCCTCTTCCCAGTAATCGAACAGTCCTTCCGGATCAAAGTTGTAATCGGTTTTACCCCGTAAAGCGGTCCAGTAGCCGTTTTGGCGCAGCAGTTTGGCCAATGGTTCTACTTTTTCCGGAATGGAAACCTCGGAGCGGAGGTTTTGAGTACCCAGGGACGTGGCATACATGCCCGTGGCCAGACACGACCGCGACGGTGCACAGATCGGCGCCGTTGTGAAGGCGTTTTTAAACAGGAATGATTTTCCGGCATAGCGATCGATATGCGGTGTTGCCGCGTCCGGATCGCCGTAACAGCCGAACATGGGCGAGACATCCTCTGCGATAATCCACAGGATATTGGGGCGCGGGGCATTTTCCGGTTCTGACTTTTTATTTTCGCAAGACCCCGATCCCAGGCCAAACGACAGACCGGCGCTCATGGCGGCCAAGGTTTTTGTGAATTCACGTCTGGTGGATTTCATGTTTGCTCCGTAAATGTTTTATGAGGGTGCTGTTCCGTTTCTATTCTTCCAAAGACATCTTAGGAGCTGTCGGAACCGCACCAAAATAACATGCCACTGCATGAGACAATGCCATTTTATAATATTTGTACCATAAAAAGTCACTGGATAACGTAGGATGCGGTTCTGACAAACCCAAGTCTTCTTTGGCGAGAAGAATGACCGAACCGCACCCTACAACTTTATTAATTCAATGATTGCAAGAATTATTTAAAAAATTTATCACAAATTATGATTTCTATATTATTTTCAAACATAACACTTGGCTAACCTGCGCGCAGGTTAGCTACGCACGATACTTTGAAAATTATGGTTGCTGAAATGGCTCCCGAAACTTCGAGACCTGACGCGCCCTGCGCGTCAGGTTGAGCCGATTGTTAGGCTTTAGTTCTTTTAGATAAGATGGGCAAAGTCAAGTCTGAAATTCGTTTTACTGCATTTAAATCAATTTTCCCATCTTTATATTTTAGCCATGTTGAATAAATCTCATCTTGCATTTTTTCTGGTCGCAAAATAGCAGTAAAACCGCTTTTCTTCTTATTCCAAATATATTCACAGGCATTCTGGATGGTATCAATTGCCTTTTTGATCCATTTCTCTGATCTAAAAGTATCTTTTGGAGCTCCAGTTAAGTGGAGATAATCAGATACCATTCTCCAATGCTTGATTAACTTATGGTGGTCCCAAATTTCTAACGGAGGTATTTGGGGATTAACTGACATGACTGCTTTTGTAAATTCTGCCAATTTTTTATAGTCAGGATTCAATCTTTCGATGATCTTATAAAGTTTTGTACTATTTCCTTTACATTTTTCATATTCAGCTTCATCTAATTTTGTGCCCATGCTTAAAACTAATTCTTCAAAAAGCAATTGTTCAATTCCTAATCGGCATTCCAAAGCAGCATAAAAGAGGGCACAGGTATTTCTATTCACTTTTGCGAGTTCGAGCCATGACAACGAGCGATAAATATATCCCACTGAATCAAAATAGATATTCTCATCTATTATTTTAGAGGGTGTTCTGTTTTTATAATCAGGTGGCTGTAACATTCTGCTCTTTTATCTGCTTATATTATTTGCCAGAATTATTTTTCCATCGAAGATAGCTTAAAAGCATCACTACGGCAATGATAGTAAAAAATATACCACTATACCATCTTCGAAGTCCATCGGCAAAAATGAAGATGATGACTGCTAGAACAATACTAATAATGCTTGAAATTAATGCAGCATTTTTCAATATGAATTCCTTCCTGCAAGCCTAA
>JAFGEC010000157.1 GCA_016931775.1 Candidatus Zhuqueibacterota bacterium
AAGGACATGACGGAAATGCAGCCGATAAATCATCGGTGACGACGTCGGTGTGAACAGGGTAGCGGGCATTATTTTTTTCATATAGGCCGAAACCTTATTAGCGTCGTCATACTCTCCGTAAGCCTGGTATATTTTAAAATTAGCGAGCAGAATAGGTTCACCACCTGTTTTATCATAGATACGACCGGATATCTCCCCACCTGAGGCTTGCATTAATATGAGAAAAAAGCAAATTAAAAAACAGTTAAAATGCCAGTTCAACGGTTTTTCTCCATTTTCTTTTTTCAAGGCGCGCTGTTATTCTGCTTTCCCTCAAGGAAATTTTTTTGCCTCTGATATAAATAGGAAACACCTAACAATATCATTCCCAATCCGATAAACAAAATAAAACGAAAAGATGTTTTCAAATATGACAAATCAAAAATAAAAATTTTGGCAATACAGAGTCCCAGTAAAATAAAAGCAACGGTTCGTAAATATGTTATCTTGCGCCATATCCCCAAAAACAGAAGAATAATGGCGTACATAATCCAGACGGCGGACAGAAACAGTTGTTCTAAATTTTTAAGACGCTCCACAGTATTCTGGAAATTGGGAATGTCCGGTGTCTGCTGCAGAAAAAACAATTTTCGGGCAAAAAAATCACGGATTTCCACACTGATAAGAGCAAACAGCAAAAAAATCAGAACATAACGTACGGCTACAAGAACGGAATCGATAAACCAGTATTTCTGCGTGTGCCGGCGCAGATAAAATACATAAAAAAACAATCCGGCTGCAAAAGTCACCAAAGTCAAAGCCCGTATATTAAGCAGGAGTATAAATTTTTCCACCGGGGCAAAGCCCTGCAGTATCTGGGGTAAGGCGATAAAATGTGATATCAGCAAAACGATCAGTCCTGTAGACATCAGAGAGATTTTTTTAAACCGCAGGCCGTAACAGACCGTCGGCAGAGAATAAATAAACCACACCACGGATAAAATTAATAACCGATAATTTTTGATCACCGGAACGTATTTTTGATCCGCGGTGGACGTGTACCAGGTCATAAAATCATCCGTTTCCACCGTACAAAAAATCAGAAAGAGAATGGCAAAACCATACTCGAGAAAAAATCGGTAGAAATTTCCTTCTTTTGACTCTGTTTTAAAGACAACTCGACTGACTCCCAAACAGAACAAAGTAAAAAGAAAGGCAAAATCCTGCAGGTTAAATAAAAAGTTATATCCCTCGATATCGAGACGGGAGAAAAAGTGGTCTTTAAAAAGATATTCAATAATAACCAGCTTAAAAAGCAGAATGCCGTACAGCAGAAGCGAACAGACCCATACATATTTTAACTTGAATCGGACGGCGAACGACGTTAAAAGCAGAGCTTCAAGGCTCCAAAGCACAACCGTTGTATAACCTGTATACTGAATGGCTGTCGCCAGGATAAGGAGAACAATGGCCGAAAGATGCTGCTGAAAAATATGTTCTTTTGCAGCGGGTCTGATTTTTCTTATGCCGAGACTGGTTAAAAAATATATTATTGCGAGAAAGAGAGTCACTCTGCCCGTCCAGCCGGGATGGCATTTTTCCATCAACAGATAAAGGGAAATATAAAACAGCGAGACATTCAAATACGACACAAAGTACCGATACACGGGAAAACGGCTGACATCTTTGAGGATAGTCACCAGTTCATTCAAATAAAACAACAACCAGATAACCGACACGAAAACAAGTGCGATTAGAAATTTATCCGTCGAAAAATGCGAAAAATACCAATACAGGAAATGGACAAAAACCGAGGAGAGTACCAGCGGTTCCAGAGCAAACCAGGTTCTGTTTTTATAGACGATGGCCAGTATACCCACACTGGTAATCAGCAAATAGAGAAAAAGGTTCAGTTCGTTGGGGATATCTGCTTGCAGAAACAAGGGGGAAACATAACCGCCAAACCATCCCAATAGGGCCACGGCCAATGATTCATACTTGAGGGCGTAATAAAATGCCATTGCGGTAATAACGAGCAGCAGAACAAATGCAATGATTTGACTAACCAGTTGATAATAGTTGAATGATGCATAAACGGACAGATAAAGGACGGAAATGCCCGTTCCGATCACACCCTGGGCAAAAATCCGGGCCTTTTGATAGAGCCGTGTTCCGATTTGTATCAAAAGCAAACCATAAACAGCGACGATAATTACGCGCACACTTTCCGAGAACCAGTTATTATCATAAGCGGATTTTAGGAAAAAACCCGCACCGAGAATGAGCGCCACTGCACCGATTCGATTCAGATATTTACCACCGATAAGGGCCTCCCATTCGGATCGTGACCGCACGGGTTTTGGTGGGGTAGCGACCTGGTATACAGGTCTTGATTTTTCTTTGTGTTCTTCCCGGGATTGAGATTTATCCTTTTGAACGGTCCGTAGCGGTTTTTCCACATTTACGGGTGCGATATGCGGTGATTCTGAAGCAAAGCGCTGCTTGAAGGTATAAAATTCACCGTCAAGATATTTCAATTTCTGCGATAAACGTCGAATTTGAGCGAACAAAACGATAACGGAAACAAGAAGGACAAGAAGCAGAAAAACGGTCATACAACCTCCCGAGACTTTCAAAATCTGACAGTTAAAAGATAGAAAACGTCACCATAAAAAGCAAAAAATATTCTTTATTTTTTTACCGGCAATTTGAATCGAATAACCACCTCCCCAGTCTCTTTATTGACCTCTATTTTTTGTTCTTGGGAGGTTAATTTTTTGCCGGTTGACATCTTGTATAGTCCCGCTAAAAAATTCAAACCCTGATTGAGAACATGCTCCATCTCTTCCACCTCCGGTTTCTGCTGCTCCACCGGGCCTGAGGTAGTTTCAGTTTCTGATTCCAACTGAACAATATTTCCGGACAGGGACTGCTCGGAAGCCGGTTCAAATTCGGCATCGTCCGGGTGTTCTTCCGATTCGGGGCGGAAGGAATCAATCGGTATAACGTTTTCCTCTTGTTCTTCACCAGAAATGGGCACAGGTTCTTCAAACTTTTGGATTGCTCCTTTTAGTTGCTCAAGGAATTGCGACCGTCCTTTTGCCGAAAAATCCACGCTTTTTGTTTCACTGGATGGATTAAGCACGCCGTCAAATAGGTCCTGTTTTAAAGTTAAACCGGCGGCAATTTTTTCTTCAATCGATTTGTTCGTGATCAGGTTAATAATTGTCAAGTTGTGTTTTTTTTGTCCGATCCGGTCGATACGTCCAAAACGTTGATTTTTTTTTGCGGGATTCCAGGGAAGCTCGAAATTGATCACCGTATCCGCTGTTTGTAAATTGAGTCCTGTACCACCGGCTTCCGTGGAAAGGAATATTTTACAATAGGATTTTTGTTCAAAAGCCTCGACCAGCTTCCCTCTCTTTTTAACCGGCACCTTGCTGTTCAACTCCACAAAACCGATATCATTTTTACGAAGCATACCGGCGATTATATTACTCATACGGATCCACTCGGTAAAAATAATAACCTTCCGGTCGGTATTCATGATATCCAGTTTTTCCATTAAAATATGATCAAGTTCGATAAGTTTAGGGGAATGGTGAGTCTCATAGTCGACCAGGTAAGATGAGTCGCAAACGGCGCGCATTTTTGTCAACAGCAGCATAAGTTTTTGCATATCAAAAGGAGTGATATATTTTTTACTGAGGATATAGGCGACTCCTTGCGCGTAAGAGGCATGGTAATCCTCCTGCACAGGATGCATATTTACAGGCACATTCAATTCGGTGACGTGCGGCAACTGTTTCAAAACCGCTGCTTTTTCCCTTCGTAACAAGATGGGACTCAATCGTTGTTTAAGCTTGTCGAGATCGTAATATCCGGTTATTTTATCCTTTTTAACAGCATCGAATAAACAATGTTGATATGAAAATTCCCACAACGGTGATAAAAATTCGGGATCCACAAACCCCATTATCGAATACAAGTCCACCAACCTGTTTTCTATAGGTGTACCGGTAATGACGAGGGAGTGCTTTTTTTTGAGTGATTTAACGGCATGAGTTGTTTTTGCCAGATAATTTTTGATACGCTGAGCTTCGTCAAGAATGATATACTCCATAGGTTTTTTATTGATGGTATTAAAATCCCGCATTACACTTTCATAATTTGTGATATAAAAATAGGCATCGGATGTATGGTAAATTTTTTCCCGTTCGCTGGGCAGGCCCTGAACCAGCACCGCTTTTTCACCGCAAAAGCGCTGAATTTCTTTTTGCCACTGTTCTTTCAACGATGCCGGACAAACAACCAGACAGCGTTTAAAATCAAATAAATGTTTTTTAACAAGAGCAGAACCGATAGCCTGAACGGTCTTACCCAGCCCCATGTCATCGGCGATAACTGCACCGTCGCGAAATGCTGCAAATTCAATGCCCTTCTTTTGATAAGGCAGTAAGTCAATATTTAAAATGGAAAAATCAATCTTGTAATCCTGAGTCACATCTTTCAGAGTTTTCCGATCGAAAGCCTTTTCGACTTTTTCCAGTACCTCCGGCCGAATAAGTATTTGTTTGTATTCTTTTGCTTTGTGAATAAATTGTAAAAATTGAATTGTTTTTTCTTCCGGCAGCCAGTTTTCGTCACCAAAAAATTCACTAAAAAAAGACAACAAATCCGGTTCCATTTTATGGGGATAGTACCAGGTAATACGATAGTCATTTAACGGATCCAGATAAACCTCGATAAACGGGTAATTCTTCAGCAGACTGTCAAATAATTTTTTATCGGATTTCAATTTTTGAAAGGCGTACATGATATGTTTTGTGGTGCCCAGTTTATTTGTTTGCAAATCCGCGCAATTGATATAGCCGGTTTCGTTTTTAAAATCCCGAAGGGTTATTTTATATCGAACCCCCCTTTCGTTGGTTAACACGTGCTCACCGTAAATATTGTCGGCAAATTCAATACGGTAATCTGCTTTCAGGGCTTTTTCCCTTCGTTCCGTCAAGACGCGCTTAATCATTCCTTCACGGGTATATTTTTTTCCATCTATTTTGGGAACGGCTTGCTGACGGCGTATTTCATCGGAAAGTTGTAAAAGCGCGGCAATGGTAAGATGGTTCCAGCCCTGTTCTTTTTGGTTGGTGATGGCATCTACCGAGTTATCCGTAATAGCTAGATGGACATGGAAATCGTCGTACTCGTCACTGACCGTAAAATCAAATCCGGATTTAGCTTGAGTCAACATTTGACATTCCCCACTGACAAAAATGGCATGGGCCCGGCGCAGGACCAGGGGGGAGATGTCGTTGGTGTTTGTAATTTGTTTTAGTGTTTTGTTAACAATATCTTGCATTTTGGACGTACCTTTCATCAATATGCACTTTTGTAGAAAACGATCAAGGGGAAAAATTCAAGATAGCGCGAATTAATCTAAAACTCAACACATCTTTTGATCTCATCGATGAGTTCTAATTCGGAAGGCGGCTTGCTGAGTATTTTACAATTCTGAAGCTCTTTCAGCTGCATTCCGTCGATATAATGCCTGTTTCCGGTCAGAAAAATAATGGGGATATTTTTCAATTCGTATATCTGACGAGCCGCATCTACACCCGTCAAAGATCCTTTTAACATGACATCCATTAAAATGATATCGGGATTATGGTGAATTGCCAGTTGAACGGCGTCACTCGCAGTAGCCGCAATGGGTAAAACGGTGAATCCATACTCCTCCAAACGCACTTTAAGCGCGAATGCAATGATGAATTCATCCTCAACGATAAGGAGCTTTATCATTTTTTCTGACCGGGAAGACAATTTTAAATTCCGTTCCCTCTTTGATTTTGATGGTTAATTTGCCGTCAAGTTGAGCGGTAAGTATATTGATCAGTTGCATACCCAAAGTATCGGCGTTCCAATCTTGCGAATCCGTCTGCAACCCTATACCTGAATCCTTCACGACAAGTTCAAACGGGCCGTGTTTCCGAAACGATATGGTGAGTTTACCTGATGATTGTCCATAAAAAGCATGTTTAAGCGCATTTGTTATCAACTCGTTTAAAATCAAGCCGCAGGGAATAGCCCGATTAATATCGAGATTAAAGTTGTCCAGCTTGAGAGAATAGTGAATTTTGGCTTCGGGATTATAGATACTGAGCAGATTTTTCACCAGCGTCTTTGTATAGTCGTTCATATCGATTTCAGTATATACGCCCGATTGATAGAGTTTTTCGTGCACCATTGCCATTGCAAAAATTCTGTCTTTTGTTTTTTTAAAGGCATTGATGGCCTGTTCTTTATTCCCCAACTGCATTGCTTGTAAAGTCAGAAGACTGGTAATGACGTTCAAATTATTTTTGACTCGATGATGTACTTCCTGTAAAAGAACTTCTTTTTCTCGCAGACTTTGCCGAATTTGATTTTCAGTTCTTATTCGCTCGGTCATATCACGAAGAATGCCTTGAGTTGCCAAGCCATCTTTATAAGGGATATACGAGACCGAGGCTTCTACGATCACGTCCCGTCCATCGGGTCGCAATATTGTGAATTGATATTGTGGCGGCACACTTTTTCCGTTTTTAATATCCTGCTCCCGTTGTTCGATTATTACGCGATCAGAGGGTTTGATCAGAGTCATCATATTAAAATCCGGTTGTTGTACATCTTGCAGGGTAATCCCCATCATCTCTTCAAACTTTTGATTGATGATCTCGAACTTACGATTATACAATAAATAAATCGCATCATTGGAATTTTCTATCAATGAGCGGTACATTGCCACGCTCTCTTTTAATGCCAGTCTGGCCTGATTCTGTTCGGTAATATCCCGAACAATTGCCTGCAGATAGAGTTTTCCGTCCAATGTCAACTTGTTTAATGATACTTGTGTATCAAGAGGTTTACCATTTACACTTTGATGCTGCCAGTAAAACGGCTGAATATCACCGACCTGTGCCATTTTAATAATTTTTTTCGTTTTCTGTTTTGAATCCATACCATCTGGTTGTATAGCCGGTGAAAAGTCCCATGGAGATCGTCCGATAATGTCGCGTTTTTCGTTACATCCAAACATATGAACGGTCGCATTATTGCAACCGACATATTTATCCTCGTCAATGAGAAAAATGGCATCATTTGCTGAGTCAAACAAAGTCCGGTAGCGTAATTCACTGTCTCTTAATGCCTGTTCGGCCCTTTTCTGCTCGGTGATGTCTTTTACGTATTCAATGAGATGAACAACCCGACCGTCATTATCCATGATTGGAAAAACGGAAAGATCGATCCATCCGACAGGATTTACTTCGTTCGGATACGGGACAATCTCACTTTGGGGTTTACCGGTTTGGATGGTTAATTTTGTCGGACAAAAGGAACAGGGAGACGTACGTTTTTGGTACACGTAGTAGCATTTTTGACCGACAATCGGAGCGCGGTGGTCATACATTTTTTCCATCCATCGATTTATTCTAACAATATTAAGGTCAGTATCAAGAACGCTGATGCCGTCCTGTATCGCATCAAACACGTTCTGTAGAAACTGTTCGTTGTTCCGGAGTTTTTCTTCCATTGCCAAACGAGAGGCCTCATTGTCGATGGTTTGAAGTGCAAATCCGATATCTCCCGTCAATTCTTCCAAAAGATTCTGTTCATCCTGGTCAATGACGATTTCCCGAGGTACACAGACCAGCAACAGACCGTATAATTTATCTCGATATTCAATGGGAACGGTCATCACACGACACTCCGAATCGATACGAACGAGTGGACAATCGCCGCAATCTTTATGATTCTTGTCGGTAATTGTTACTTTTTTTCTATTTAAAGCTTCCCGAACACAATAGGGCAACTGCTTTTTTTGTTGCATCATAGGAGTTGGATCAAGAGTCTCAAGTCCCGAGTGGCCTGTCATCAAAATATCCTTTTTTCCATCAAAAAGAATAATCCAAGCGAAATTATAACCCCTTGTTTCGGTGAGCAATTGACACGATTCTTGAATGAGACGTTTTTTATCCTTTTCCCGGGTGATGAGTTGATTGATATTGCGTATTGCCTGAAGAACATGGTATAAATGATTACTTTTTTCTTCCAGTCGTTTTTTATCGCTCACATCCTCACCGGAACTCAAAGTGCCGATAATCCGACCATTTTCATCCCAAAGCGGCGTATTATGCCAGTGTATCATTTTTTTCCCACCACCTTTGACCAATACCGGATTCTCATAAAATTCTACCGGCTGTATTTTGCCCTGCATTATTTTTGAATATACTTCCTTAAACGAACTCCGTAGATCTTCCGGTAAAAAAGTATCAAACCAATTTTTACCGATGATCGCATTTTCGGGATAACCGAGAATCTCGCATCCTTTTTCATTGACAAGTGAAACAATGCCCCGTTTATCGAGTACGATAAACATTACCCCGGCTATATCAAGAAACGACTCGACATTAATGTTGATCCGATTATTTTTTGGTGTTTTCACCGGTTACCGCCAAATATTAATAATTTTCATCTGTAATAAAAGAAATAAGCAATAATGTACTCGACATTATTCCTGGTAACATCATACCCGGACTCAATTCCCTGATCAAGTGGTATATGCATCGATATAGGATGTACCGCATCCCGTCTCGTCCATATCTAATTAATTATAATGATTTATAGCAAATAATCAAATAATTTTTTCATATTTTCACAATTAATCGCAAAACCGGAACAGTATCGATATCAACAATTTCCGATCCAGCCTCTTTCTCCTCACACCAAGCTGAAAGCACGTCGCACGCATTTTGCCAGACTTTTCCAGCAGGGTGCCGCTGTCCCGGACGCCCGCTTGATTGAAAATGAGCAATATTGCGATCGTTATACTTCATCTTATCTGTTGATGGCAAATCTTATGGCATCGGTTTTCCAATCCGGTGCGTTCCGAATCGCAACCAAAACCTCTTCGGGCTCATTTACAAAAGACCACATTTTGAGATGTTTTTCGATCATAAAATGTTCGATTATACACTTTTTCAGCATCGTTTTTAACGGTGCATAATAATTGTTGGTATTCAAGATGATGATGGGCTTTGTGAAAAGGCCGAGTCTTTTTAATGATATGGCCTCAAATAGTTCTTCAAGTGTACCGCTTCCGCCGGGCAATGCCACCAGGCCGTCAACATCTTCCAACAGTTTTGCCTTGCGTTCATGCATCGTTTCGGTAAAGTCAAAATCTGTAACACCTTTATGTGACCATTCCGCTTCGTCCATAAATTTCGGCATAATACCTTTAATTTTTCCGCTGTTTTTCAAAACCGTATCGGCTAATTTTCCCATCAAACCGACCGCTCCGCCACCGAAAACCACCTCGATATTATTTTCTACAAAAATTTCTGCCAGTTTCTCAGTGGCATCAAAATAAATTTTATTTATTTTTGCACTCGATGAGCAGTAAACGCATATTTTTTTCATATATTACAACATTCCTTTCCACTAATTGACCGTGTTTTACTTGTCGTAGAAACAGCACAATTGCCTAATTGTATTATAAATAATAATAATATAATAAAAATCAAAATAATTTATATAAGGAGATAATATTCACCGCAATGAGTGTTGTAAAAATACGAAACATTATATATAAAGGAAAAGGAATTTGGGACATGGGGTAAAGGGAAAAATCATTCACCAGGTGAGGCAGGATGACAAAAAAACGATTAATTCACTTTTTTTTGTTTGAACATTTTTTTCCCGGATCAACAGGCGCCACAATACAACCTTGTGAAACAATCCAAGTTGGCCGATGATCTCTTTCAAATTGACTATAATAATTATTTCTGCTACAATAAAAAGAACAGGACAACAGAATGGACAAATTCGAATTTTATACTGCTCTTACTGTTTTTACCTTCATTCCGCATAAATTACGACAGGGTACATCCTGTTATCCCATCAAATTTTTAAATACTCTTTGTTAAATAATTACTCCTCGTCAATCAAAATCCCCAATGATTTTTTCGGATTGATTAAAAATATACGGCCGTCCTCACTTTTTTCAACACCGTTTTCAATGAGCTCAATAACCTGTAAAGGAGTCAATTCCGGTTTGACGGCAAACAATTTACCCGCAAGATTCACAACATTTGGTGACGCCATGGAGGTGCCTGATGCTTTCAAACGGCTGCCGCCGGGCAGAAAACTGTCTACTTCAAAACCGTTGGCGTGCAATGTAACTTGTTCGCCAAAACTGGTAAAGGATGTTTCCTCACCGGCCTGGTCTACTGCACCCACAACCAAAAGATTCGGTAAATCAAAGGATGACGGAATCACCTGGTCAAACTCGACATCATTGTCTGCGTTTCCGGCTGCGGTCACGAACAAAATATCTTGTGCGTTCTTGATCGCATTGAATAATCCATCCCTGTAAATTTTGAAAATGGCGCGGGTTTTCTCTCGTCTTTCTTCAGCGTCCTTGCCGATGCCATTAACTTCGAGCATACCCTCGATCTCGGAGAATGTCCAGCCCCAGCTCATATTCACAACGCGCACACCCTGCGCTTGAAAATAACCGACGGTTTTTTGGTAATTTTCCGCTGCACGCAGCGCCTGTTCAACCGTTGGCGGTTCAGGCACCTGGCGATGATCAAAAGTGATCCGCGCGCCTAAAATTTCGGCATATGGATTTCCTTCGACAGCAATACCGGCCACATGGGTACCGTGCATATAAACCGCAAACAACATCAATTCTTCAAGAAATGTCCGCATTTCCGTCGGGGGTAAAGAAGCCATATGCTGACGCAGCATTCTGGCTTCCTCACTGTCTATAGATGCCTGTAGATCATCCAAACCCTTCATCTGATCTTTCATGCCGGGTAATTTGTCCGCCTGCTCTTTTGATAATGGGAATAACAGCTCTGACGTATAATTTTCTTTTAAATCAAAGGCAATGCCATGCACATCATCAATAAAACCATTGCCGTCCGTATCCTTGCCATCGGTTTTTTCATTCTTGTTCGTCCACATCTGCTCGCCGTAAACGCCGGCGTCAATGCCGGAATCCCAAATACCAATAAGCACGGGGTTGTATCCCTCATTTCCTTCAAAAAATACGGACCGGTCGGTCCAGATATCCGGTTTCTCAATCCGATTCGCCTGGATATATGCATCATAAACCTCCACGATATCCGAGCGGAAATCCAGGGTACGGGAGAGCGCGGCACGGACACGCAGCATAAACTTGGCCGCATCTCCGCTGATATTACCGGATTTTTCAAAAGCCGGATCCAACTGGGATTGTAAAAGGCCGATAAAGACATTTTGACTCAAAATTTCGAGGCTGCCTTTCGTCTGTTCAATCTGATCCTGCACCACGTCCCATGGTAATCCGTTAACCGTTTCCGTTAATTTCGAGCGGAAGATATCGCGAACTTGCGCCGGATCCAGACTGTCTTTTTCCTTCCATGACTCTGCCAAAATTCGGGTTGTCATTCCGCTCAACAGTTTATCGGCTGGTTTCTCTTCAAGCTCGCGGCGCGTGTTGATGAGTTTAACGATTTTATCCGCATCACCATCAATAAGGGCTTTGGAAAGCAACACACCGTAAATATCCTTAAGCGTCGTATTGTCCGATATATCGTAATTTTCAAGAACCTGCTGAAAATCGACCGCCACCTTGTCGGCAAAGGTTTTAAAATCTTTTTCCTGAAGCACAAACTCCGACGGTTTAACCGGAATTTCGTAAGTAAAAGTGGGTAACTCTTCAAGTTTTGTAATTTTTGGTTTTTGAGCCAGGAGGCCGGTAGAAAACAGAGTAGTTGTTAAAATGTAAATAAAAAATCGTTTATTCATAAATTTTCTCCTATTTTTGTTTCAGCACATGCAATTTTGAATCATTTAACGGCGCAGTCGTTGGTAACTGCACGAATTATTCATGCGGTTTTTTCATTTTTGTGACCTTTATGCAGAAGGCTCGATGAACGTTATACGCACACCTGTCGTTTCAGTTTCAACCATACTGTTGATTTTATCCCTCTAAAAGCCAGCCAAGAGCCTCCTCGGCATCCGAAAAAACTCCAAACACGGCGCCCCGGTTGACGGCAACGTTCTCGGCGAACTTGTTGATCATCTTTGGTTTTGCCAATGCCGCCACTCGTAAAGGCGGCCGCCAGATTTTTGCAATATATTCGCCGCTGTAAAACCGGGTCATTTCAGAATCTGGTTGCGTAATGGCCGTTATATCCAACAACACTCTTGAAAATCCGCGAGCATCCGCCTCCGCCTTGACCTTGTCGATTAGATTCTTTGCAGAATTTGTCGTCCATTTACCGACGACCTTGATGAAAAGATGGCCGCTCCTCTCTTCATATTCTGATTTTAATTTCATGATTACATCATCCTAATTTCTATAATTAAACGTAAATATCTAAATTTTTCAAAACAACCTCAACAGCTTTTTATAACAACCAGTGTAATATCATCCGACTGGGGGTGGCCTTGAGTAAATGTCTTCACTGATTCAATGAGCTTATCCTGTATGTTCCGGGCCGGTTCATCATACACCGATTGTATCAATTGATACAGCCGTTCTTCTCCATACTCTTCCTCATCGGGATTCATGGCCTCGGTGACGCCATCGGAATAAATAACCAAACTATCTCCTTTATCCAAGCGGGCAAGATCTGTGGAATAAGGGGTGTTTTCCAGAAATCCCAGGGCCAATCCCGCAGACTGCAATTCCGTAATGTGTCCGCTGCTGGAAACCAGAATCGGCCGGTTATGACCGGCATTGCTGTATAAAATTTGATTCGTTTTTAAATTCAGCACGCCGTAAAACATAGTGGCAAACCGATTTGGAGACGTGTTGCGGAACAGGATTGTATTGGCACGGGCCAGGCACCGGTCCGGTTGAGGATCAGACATGACCAATCCTTTTATGGTCGCCTGCAGGTTGGCCATTAAAACAGCGGCCGGAAGGCCCTTTCCGGATATATCCCCGAGACAAAAGGCATAATGAAACTCATCAATTAGAATATAATCAAAATAATCCCCACCGACGATTCGTGCCGGCAGGCTGATACCCGTCACATCGTATCCTTTAAGTTCGGGCGTACTTTTCGGCAAAAGACCGGTTTGAATTTCACAGGCGAGCCGAAGTTCTTCTTCCACGCGGATCAAATCTTCTTCTTTTTGCCGCAATCGGGCGTTTTCAATGATCTGTGCGGACTGGGTGGCGATAATGCACAGCAGCCGCTGGTCCTGTCCGTCAAAACCCTCTGGAGATTTTTTATTAAAACAGGAAACAAGTCCCATTAACCGTCCGTTGAGGGTCATAGGCACGCACAGAACGGAGTGAAGAGATAGATTTTCATGTTTTGAATAATGAAACCGGGAATCATTTGCCAGATCGTTACTCAGCAACGGCTTCTGATTTGTAATCATCCAGCCCGTAAGCTCCGTATCCAGCCGAAACGGAATGACTGCACTGGAATCTGCTCCGCGCACCATCGTATTCAGTTGCTGTATTTTGGACTTTTCGCCCAATAGATTGACCACCGCCTGTTGCACGTGCAGATGCTGTATACATTTCTGCACGATTTTATCGATGATCGCCTCCAGGCTCTGCGTTGAACTGATGGCCGTGGCGATCTCGTTGAGAATAGCCAATTCTTCAACAGCGCGGTGAAGGCGGCGGTTTTCTTTTTCCAGTTGTTCAAGAGATGGTTTATCTGTCATTTTTATACTTCTTTTAAGACCATGCATTTACTATGATGTTTATTGATGTTCAAAAATTTATAGATAATCCCTATTCCGCCCTGACGAATTTTTTCGTAGCTGTGAAAATGTATTTCCGATTATGATAAAATACCGGAACAGTTGATATTATATACAAGATCTGTTTACGGAACAGGAAAACTTATCATTAACACCGATTTCTCTCTACCCTTATCAGGTTTTTCGAGAATGCTATACTACAAATTCCGGTAGAATACTGCTTTTATTTGTGACAAAATCAACTTTTTCTCACTATTTCTCAAAAAGTTCGCCTTCAATATACCGATGAATCATGCCGGATATCAAAGTTTGATAGGGTATTCCCATTTCCATGGCTTTTTTCTGAATACCTTTATAATCATGATCATATAATCTGATCGTTATCCTTTTATCTTTTTTGAACGTGCTTTTTGCAATTCGTTTGATCTTTGCAATTTCACTTTTTAAAGGTGTTCTTGTTTTTATATGACCTTTTTCATATTCATTCAAAATAAATTGTTCTTCTTCATTTAATTTCATTTTTCTCCTCGATTTCTTTTCGGTATTCTTTTATTGCTTTTCTGCTTGGTATAATCGTTTTTAGAATTATTACAACTCCCTGTTCAATAAAAGGGACGATATAAATATAATCATTAACGATAACAAAATACAATCTCTGCCCCGGATATTTTTTTTGGTCGGGGTGGTCACCGATTTTCCATATTTCCCCCTGCAATAAATGAAAAATTATTTGTTCAAAAGAGATTTTTCTCTCTTTTTTTAACAATTCATTCTTATCAGGGTTCCATTCATATTTTGTATCTTTCATACTATTATAATGTACATTGAATCAATGTACAAAATCAAGTCCTTTTTGATAGTTATATAATGTATTTTATAAGCTATTATAAAACGAATTGTTTACAATTACATTATACCTGGTTCCCTACATCAATTATCATTTTTTGAATAGTTGTTCAACCATTTTTCAAATTGTTGTGCACTATTGTCACCGCAAATAAAATTCCCATTCTTTAAAATGTCCAATCCGCATTTTCGAACGAGAAATTTAAAATTACCATCATGTATTGTTACGAGACCGGTTTTTTGTATTTTACGAATAAATTCGCCCAGAGCCACTTGTTTCGAATCTAAAAAGTCAATTAAACTAGGATCATTCACATTAATACTTTTTTCTTTACATAATCGCAAAAGAAAAAAGTATAGAATTTTATCAATAATGATAGGTTTCCAATTTTGGGACACTCTTGATGCTTCTAACTGCTTTTTTGATAAAATTCTATATCCATTTACCCATCCTATTTTACCTTTCTGCTTGATACATTTTGTTGCAAGAAGGGGAGCCAGTGATTCCAGTGCAAATTCTTCCTCCAAACTGGAGAGGGGAATATTATAAACATATTCGAGTCGAGTCCATATGAGTTCAAGCATAATTAAAAGTGGATTATATGTATATGATGCAATAAATTCCCAATAATCATCTGTCATTCTAATGGCATATGGCATACCATTAAGTTTGACAAGACAACTGTTATTTGAAATAATCAGGTTAGGGTAATTCCCTGCACCAAATCCTGGTGTTGTATTTTTAATTTCACTTTAAAATTTGATAAAATTATTTCGAAGAGAAAACTCTGATTTATAACCACCATATCCAAATAAAATTCTAATCGGCTTCAAACATTCCATAACCAAAATATGGTAAATCATTTGTATATAAAATGGCAATTTGGATAAGCTTTGGTTATCTGTTGGAAGCAAGTGACCTGTGATACTCTGAAAAGAGTCCTGAATTAAATTTAGACTGATTTCGGAAGGTGATGTAAATGATCCGACATTAAACAGTAAATCGTAGCCATCTTTTAATTCATTTTTAACAAATTCTTTTTCACTTCTATTACTGCGACAACGTTTTTGAAATGGTATTTATAATCGTCTGTATAAGGAATTTTTTTACCCCTACCGATTACAATCATGCAATCAATTTGGCGGCTCAAAATATTATCGTCATTATATATAAAACCAGATCTGACATTTAATTTTAAACATTCAGGTATAGCTCTTGCAGTGATTCTCTGAGTAAGTCCTTCATACATTAATCCAATTGCAGGTGGATGACGAATATTTTGATCTTCAAGCAATTTTACTTCATGCTCAAGGAGTTTTTTTAATAATTCACCAATTGATCTGATCATATCAAACTAATTATTTAAAAAATATAAAACAATTTAACTTTACACATACATCAACATCCTACTCCCCAAAATATTCATCCGGAATATCCTCCGCACAATTCATCAGTACACATGCCGATGCCCACGGTAAGTGCCCCTTCCACACGCCGCCGTCCCAGGGCGTATTGTCGTCCTGCAGACCGTCGGAGTGAAAAAACTGTTCCGTGGCCCAGCCTTCACCGCCAAATCCAAAATCGCCGGGAAAACGGTTAAATGTACCCAGTCCCCAGATGCATGTATCGGTCAGCCGGTCGGCGATGTAAGGATCCTTAATCTGAGTAAAGAGATAATAAATATCACCCGCCACCAGGTTTCCCATCTGGTGAATATGCACATTGTGCGTACTGGTCACCGACCCGCCGCAGCTTGACCATTTGAGCCGCCGTAAAGGATCGTTGCTGTGCACGGTATTATAGGCAAACTTCCAGGTAAATTCCCAATTCAAACCGTCCATGGCCATATCCAGGATATTTTCACGGCCGGTTATTTTATGCAATTCGGCACAGGCAGCGATAAAGGCCAAATTCCCCTCCTCATCCACGGCTTTTTTGGTATCCATAGGCGTACCGTATAATTCACCCCGTTTATGCCAGGTATTGTAATGGGCCAATGCCTTGAGCGCGCTGTCGATATAGCGGGATTCACCGGTGATATAACCCAATCGTGCCGCACCGGCGGCAAACCAGCACCCCTGGAATCCGTCGTAATCCACACCCCGGCCGCTGGCGGGATCAAATTGTGCAGCGTATGCTCCCTGTTCATTCTGACTGTTCACTGCCGTATCGATGACCTGCCGAGCGGCATCCAGCCAATCCGAATTTCGGCGGCCATACGTTTTCCGGCTCATTCCGTCCGCCCTGCATCACCTCATGTATACCCACCATAAAAACATCGGATGAATCCACCACCAGAACACCCGGATGGCTGCTCCGGTCCGCACGGCTGTAAAACACGGAGCCGTTGGGATAATCCACGACGCCGCCGTAGTTCAGCTTTGGCTGACGCCCCAAGGAGGATTTCAGGTTGTTGGTTCCATATAAAAAACAGGGAATCATAAAATACGGCGGTTGCGAGGGTTTACGGGCTTCAAACGGACAAATCAATATAAAGGAATCGTTCGTAGTCACACTGAGCTTTATTTCACCGTGAATTTCAGCACCGCTGAAGGTAAGATTTTCCCGATAATTGCCGAAAGGCTCCAAATCAGCAGTAAAAGTGTTTTGATACAACATTAACGGATAACTTTTTTCCTGCCCGTCGGGTGTTATAACACGAATTTCTTTGCGCGACAGCAAAATACGGTTCTGATGAACAAATATATTGGCTTTATCACGGGAACTGACAAAACGGACCGTTGACGAATCGCCGCAAAAAATAAAAAGCATCACAGTCGGTAGTAAAAGTTGAAAAAAACGCATATAATTGCCTTGAATTAGATTTTTACACAATACGCAGGTCCGGATTTCGCTTGACAATCAACAGTGACAAATCATCGGTTCGGCGGGCGCTTCCGACGTGGTATTGCAGTGTTTTTACAATCTTTTCACCGGCTTTTTCCGCAGAGAGGTTGCGCAGTTCCGGCATCAGCTTGTACAACCGATTTTCTCCGAAAAACTCACCGTCTTCATTTACCGCTTCGGTGAGACCATCGGAATAAACCACAAGCATTTCATCGGGCTGCAGAACCAATTTCTCTTCATGGTATTCGGCATCCCGGCTCAATCCTAAAGCCGGTCCGCCTTTGTCCATTTCGGTTATTTCCAAAGAAACCAGCACAGGGGGCATGTGCCCGGCGTTGAGGATCCTGAGTCGGCCGGTCAATGGTTCCAGTTCCAGGTACACCAGTGTAACAAAACGGTTGGGTAAACCGTCACGGTAAAAGATTTCGTTCATGCGCCGGCCAAGGGTTTTCAAAGACGAGTGATAGAGTGCCAGAGCGCGTAAGGTGGCCTGCAGTTTGGCGGCAACCAGCGCCGCACCCAGGCCTTTACCGGCGACATCACCCAGCGCAAGCCCCAGCCTGTTTTCCGCCGGCTCAAGGTAGTCAACCAAATCACCGCCTACTTCGTTGGCAGAATTTGTATAAAGCCACAGATCCCATCCTTCCAAATACGGTTGTTTCTGCGGCATTAACGCCGATTGTACCACACGTCCGGCTTCCAATTCGTCACGAAATAGTAATTTGTCCTTAAGTTCGAGACTGAGAATAATGAACAACAACGCCGCAGCAGCGAGGGCATAATTGAGACTACTTTGTGACTTGTAAAGACAGAAAAGTGCAATGAAAACGAGTATTCTTCTTATCCAATGTAATTTGGAGAACAAACTTTTTACATACCAGCACACAATATAAATCGAACGTCGAACGACGTTCATCTTGGCCAGCCGCCGGCGTGATTCATAATCCAGGTAAAACTCATAGATATCCTGTAAATCCTGTTTCAGCGAGAAAATCAAACCGCCGGAGATCACATCATTATAAATCATTTTAAATACCGAGATCAGTTCCTGATCCCAAGATTTTTTTTCTTTCATAATTATCACAGTTTTGGGTTATTTGGATTCGTTGATATAATTTAAACCATAACACGACGATGTCAAGGATAAAATGCAATGAAATCAGTCCGAGATTTATAGTTACTTTCAATAACAGGCACAAAATATGGGGATAATTACATTTTACGCACGTTTTTTAAGGGCCACTCCGGCTCCCACGGCAGCGGTTTTTCGTTTTTGCGCCGTTCGCAGGACCGCGCTCGGCCGTTGTTGCGGGATGATCCTGTCATCTCAGAGCGGTGTCCGCACGCTACCCGGCCGGCGTAACTTTAAAACCTGAAAAAATACATATTATTGATACGGTTAAAAAGATCGGTTTGTTACATGCAGGGCCAGGTGGTCGTGCTCCGCAGCAGTTTATGAAATAAAAATCAGGGAATGCGGACGGGTTGGGTGATAGATTTGGCCATTTTTCAACCAAAGACATTTGTACTCCAAATCAACACGATGGCAGACCGGAGCGATGAGTAAAATTCTATCATCATCCTGTTAGAAACCGTGAAATAAAAATACCACACCGTTCATCAGCATATAAATCAAAGCCACCAAACACCACAGTCCCAGCAATACCATCACAATACCGACCACAATTGCCGGTTTGCCTTCGACCTGCCGTCGGCGGGTAAAAGGTACATTAAAAGTTTTGGTGCTCAGGGTCAACAGGCCGTTAAAACCTAAATATATGACGCCCAGCAGCAAAATAAAATGCGGCCAGAATCTTGCGTCGTATCCCATTTTTTTCCCTTTCTTAAATGGAGACAAATCCGTTTGTATATATACCATTCCATACGGCCTCCTGTTTTCTACGCGGATCAGCGACCGTTTTTAATCCGGTTGACAATAAAATCCATCTGCACATCCCGCCCGGCGAGGCGATCATCTATGGTCGTTTTTATCATGTGATCCGGTGATATTCCACCGCTTTCATACAGGCCGAAAACCGCCGTTTTATAAACCGATGTGGGTATGGTCAAAATAATTCCGGTTTGGGGACATTCAAAATGGCGGCTGTTGTCATTACAAATAAATGTACCGCCCGTTTCCTCGCCAACCAATACACCGATTTGATGTTGCCGTAATAGTGAGACAAAATGTCCGCTGGTAGAAACATTGCCGCCGTCTATAATAACATATAATTGACCGTGAAATCCCGCCGTCTTGGGTGAAACCGGCGTGTAAAGAGCCGGAAAACTCACTGAATCGGCCGGCCCCTGAAAATAGGTAAACCCGACGGGCAACAAAAAGGACAACAACTCGCACGCAACCAACGGATGGCCGCCCTCATTACCGCGCAAATCGATGACCAGATGTCCAATTTGTTGCTCTTGGATTTGCAAAAATGTCTGTGAAAAAAAATGTATACACTTTCATAATGCGTCTCCGAGTGTGTTTTGTGGGATGTGAATATTATCGTCGTAATCGCGATGAAGAACACACCGCTTTTTCGTTTCGGTACGAACAATTCCTGCAGATGGTGCTCCGGCTTTAAAAACCGGAATTTCAATGGAGCAGCCTTTGACCAAAGCAACGACCAGCAATACTGAAAAAATTCGATACATTTTGAGGATTCCTTCATCTGACCTCCCGGAAGTGCTGTGGCACTTCCGGGAGGTGTCTTTTATTCATTTTTGTTTTGCTGCGCCAGTGCCGTCAATCCGCCGATAGCGCCCAAATTCATGGATTCAAGCGCGGAACTGGGCACAATGATCAGCGATCCTTTTTCTTTCAAGCCTTCAAACAGCATATTCATGCCCCGAAGCTGCAGGGCAATTGGATTATTTTGATAGTTTTCACTGGCTTTGGCAAATTTTTCCGAAATTTCCGTCTCCGCCGTTCCAAGGATAACCCGCGCCTGGCGTTCACGCTCTGCCTGAGCCTGCTTGCTCATAGCCGCCATAAGCGCAGAGGGAATAACGATATCCTTAATACCCACGTTTTGACAGGTGATACCCCACGGATTTGTGTGTTCGTCCAGGGTGGTCTGCAAAGCCGCGGCAATTTTTTCCCGGTGCTGCAGCAGGTCGGCCAGATCGTGTTGTCCGATAATGTCCCGCAAGCCGGTCTGGGCGATGTAGGAGACCGCATTGTCGTACTCCTGAACTTCCAGAGCCGCTTTTTCAACATCCCAGACGGTCCAATATACAACAGCGTCCACATTGACCGGTACCGTATCCCTGGTCAGGGTTTCTTCAGCTTTAAAGTCCGTGACACGCACCCGCTGATCCACATAATTTACAATCCGGTCGATAATCGGAATGATCAAAAATAATCCGGGACCCTTGAGCCCGTTGTATTTTCCCATACGCAATACCACTGCCTTTTCCCACTGGTCTGCGATATGGATGGCGGCACTGAAATAGAATGCGAGAAAAACCAGTGCAACGGTTACGTAAAAACCGGCGAATTTGGTCCAAAAATTTATCACAGCGAGAACAATCAAAATCAGAAAAACAGCAATGGCAATTGGATTCAAACTATTTTTAACTTTGACGCTCGTTTTCATTTTTCTCCTCCGACATTTTTGATGGTTTGAATAATTTCATCGGTACTGAAACCGTAGCTAAAGGCGATACTGGTAAATTCTTTACAGATACTGTCCAGTTTATTCTGCAGTTCTTTTTCAGGTATCTTGATATCAATGTCACTTATGAACGTTCCGGTTCCCTGTTGCGTTTCCAGGATGTTCTGTATTTCCAGTTCCTTATAGGCCTTTGACACGGTATTCAGATTGACCTTAAGCTGCACGGCGAGCGAGCGAACGGTCGGCAACTGCTCTCCGGTTTGCAGCTCACCCCGGGCGATTCCGTAACGGATTTGATCGATAATCTGACGGTAAAACGGCACGCCGCTTTTAGGATCAAGTTTAAAGTCTATCAAAGCGCCTCCTGTTGTTTCCAACATCTAATTGAATATTGTACTATTTAATTAGTACAATAGAAATATAAAACATTATAAAGTATTTGTCAAGTGTTTTTTTATTTATTACGTTTTTTCACATGACACAGAAAATTTATCACGTTCCGTATTGGTAACATAAAAAGTATCCAACATTTCTATCATTCAAGATTAAAAAACAACTTGACAATCTAAAATTTTTTTTGTAGACTTTTAAAATAAATGGTATATACCAGTATACAAATAATCAATAAATGGTATAAAAATTATACCACTTTTAAAAATCGCCGATTAACAAGTGAGATGATGCCTAAAAGCCGTCGCATGATATTGGTCCTTACGTTTATCTGAAAACACTCTCCGGCAGGATGACGGAAAGCAACAAATATCCGGTTTATGTTAAAAGAGTAAATCACTCATTTATTTAATTAATGTAAAGGAGCACATGATGAGTTCTCCAATTAAATCAAAATACCGTTTCGCTTGCATGTCACTTTACATTTTCCTTCTTCTTTTTCTGACAAACTGTCATAAAAAAATAACAAATTCGAATACCGAAAACACCCTCTCGGCGAACTATTCCTTAACGGATAGCAAACTTGTCGTTGGAACGTGCTACTATCCGTGGTATACGGGCGGACAGCACTGGAATTCAACATATATGCGCGATAAATTAAATCCACCACAGCCACCATTTTTGGGTGAATATGACTGCGCCTCTTCCGGAATTATTTCTCAGCATGTCAAATGGTGCGTCAATTCAAAAATTGATTTTTGGATTTCAAGCTGGTGGGGACCGGCCTCAAGCACGGATGAGGTCATTTTAGCCCATCATTTGAGAAATAAAGATTTTGTGAATAACATGGGATATTGTCTGTTATACGAGACGACCGGCCGGCTTGGTAGCCTGCCGATCCAGGTCAATGACGAAAAAATTCACCGGTTCCTGACAGATCTTGAATATCTGATCGAGACTCATTTTATTCAATCCAATTACATGAAAATCGATAACCAGCCGGTCCTCTATTTGTATCTTACCAGGACTTTGAACGGCAATTATCGCGAGCTTTTTAGCGCCGCCGACTCACTGCTCGTTCGGCACGGCTATAATGGACTATTTATTGTGGGTGACGAGGTGTATTGGCACAGACCTGATAAATCCAGAGCACAATACATGGATGCGATCACGTGTTATAATCCTCATACAAGTGTTGACTGGGTTACGGATGCTGAAAAATTTGTCGTTCGCACAGAATCTGAAATGTACACACCATGGATGGAACTGGCAAACGAAATGGCTAAATCCTTCTGGGTCGATGTTCTTCCCGGTTTTAATGATCTGGGAGTAAGAAAAGAAGCCCAACATCCTGTGATAGAGAGAAAAAACGGTGAAATTTTCGAAAAAATGCTCGTCGTGGCGGATTCAATTTTATCCATGCAGTCAATACCTTTAAAAGTGCTTGTCATTACATCATTTAATGAATGGCACGAAGACACTCAAATTGAACCGACTGTTGTTACAACTGAAATGGTGAAAGAACCGGTGGAATACACGGATGGTTTTGGCTATATCGGCTACGGCACAAAATACCTTGATGCTGTAAAAAATTTTACTCGATTTTTCACCGGTCACTAATACGGTTCGATTCATTCAAAAGGTCCAATTTATGATTGATAAAAACAGTCCCCTGCCACTTTACTATCAAATCAAGGATGATATTTTTCACGATATCGAAATTGGGAAGTATCGTCCCGGTGAAAAGCTTCCTGCTGAACGTATCTTGGCTGAAAAGTACGGTGTTACAAGAATGACCATCAGGCAGGCAATAAAAAATCTTGTCGAACGGGGTATATTAACGGTACGGCATGGTTCAGGTACGTATATTTCAAATCAAAAACCAGCCGGGATGGAATCCGGAAATAAAATTATCGGAGTTATGGTACCGGATATTCAACGCGGTATTATGACTGATCTCATCCGTGGCATTGAGGATGAGGCGATTGCCGGCGGTTACAATACAATTTTATGCAATACGGATAATATCTGGGAAAAAGCCCATGTTTACGTCAACCAGCTGCTGACAAATGGCGTAAAAGGCGCCATTTATATTCCGATTCAGGATATTGAAAACGGCAATAAAAAAGAAGAAAAAAATTTGGACATTATCCAAAAATTTTTCGACAACAACATTCCGGTTATGCTGGTGGACCATGAATGTATAAAAATGACCACGGATTTGGTCGTCAGTGACAATTTTGGCGGGGGATATGAGATGACTCAGTACCTCATAAAAATGGGACACCGACGGATTGCCGTGATTTATGATTTTGAAGAAACAAGCATTCTGGATCGAATTTCAGGATACAAAATCGCGTTGCGGGATAATAATATCGAATTTGATCCCTCCCTGATTCAAAAAATCAAGGAATACGGTTTTACGGACTCTTTTTCAAAACTTGTACAATTGATCATTCACGAGTATAAAGCCACAGCAATTTTTGCGATGAACGATCTTTTGGCTGCCGATGTGTATTATCATGCCGATAGATTAAAGATCAATATCCCAAAAGATGTTTCCGTAGCCGGATATGATGATCTTCCTTTTTCCGAAAGACTCAAAACACCGTTAACGACGATACATCAGCCTTTATATCAAATGGGAAGAGAAAGCTTTAAACTGTTAATGGAACGTTTACAAAAACCAAAAGACCCGTTCAAAAAAATTATTTTGCCGAACCAGCTGATCATCAGGAAATCCGTTAAAAAATTATAACATACAATGATTGGGCGCATTCAAATTCCCCCACGACCATTGTAAAAATGACGGAATCGATCGTAAAGAAACGATTAAAAAGATGAACCTAATTGATTATTTAATTATCGTTATTTACTTATTTTCACTTGTTTTCTGTGGATTTTATTTCCGAAAGAGGGCCGGGAAAAATATAAACGATTACTTCCTCGGAGGGCGTAAAATCCCCTGGTGGATTCTGGGGGCATCCGGCATGGCCTCAAATCTCGACATGACCGGAACCATGCTGATTACCTCGTTTTTTTATATCATCGGCGTAAAGGGTTTTTTAATCGAAATCCGCGGCGGTGTTGTTCTCGTTATGGCGTTTATGATGGTTTTTGTCGGCAAATGGCACAGCCGCTCCGGCGTAATGACTGTTGCGGAATGGATGGAGTTCCGTTTTGGGAGCGGAACGCAGGGAGAAGCCGCCCGTCTGTTAAGTGCAATCTCTATTTTAATCGGCACAATAGGTGTTATCGGTTATTTTTTTGTCGGTGCCGGAAAATTCTTATCTACTTTTCTGCCATTTTCTCCCACTGTTTGCGCACTCGTTATGATATCGGTTGCACTTTTTTACACTACCCTGAGCGGTTTATTAGGCGTTGTTTACACTGACTTGCTGCAGGCGGTTCTTATCGGTTTTGCGGCACTTTTTATATCCATCAGGGCGTTTACGAGTTTGAATTATGATACAATCCAAGCGATCACACCAAAAGGATGGAGTGATATTGTTCCATCCTGGCGAATAACTCTGCCTGCCTACTATAAAATGTATAATCTTTTTGGGATTTCCGTCATTTTTTTCTTTTTAAAAACCATCATAGAAGGATTAGGCGCCCCTGGCGGTTATATGGCTCAACGCTATTTCGCAGCAAAAAACGACCGTGACAGCGGATTACTGTCAGCCCTCTGGATTTTTTTGCTTTCTTTCAGATGGCCGTTTATTATCGGTATTGCAATCCTGGGGTTGAACCTGGGTGCCAAAGTGCCGGAACCGGAGAAGGTGCTTCCCACCGTTCTTATTCACACAGTACCGATCGGTTTAAGAGGATTGATTTTTGCAGCGCTGATCGCTGCGGCAATGTCAACATTCGACTCTACCATTAATGCTGCGGCTTCTTATCTCGTAAACGATATTTATTCCAAATATATCAGAAAAGATGCAACAGGAAAACAATTGGTTCGCGCCGGCTATTTCTCATCCGTGTTGATTGTCGTGTTGGGCGTTTCCATCGGCGTTGTTACACCCTCGATCAACTCTATTTGGGGTTGGATTACCATGAGTCTTGTCGCCGGTATGATTATGCCCAATTTTCTGCGCTGGTACTGGTGGCGGTTTAACGGATACGGATTTGCATATGGTACCGGTATTGGAATAATTGCAGCGGTCGTACAGAAACTTGCCTTTTCGGACCTGCATGAATGGTTAGCTTTTGTAGCTGTAGGTTCCGTTTCATTAATTGGTATGATTGTGACGACCTTTTTGACGGATCCCACAGAAAAAAAGGTTCTGGTAAATTTCTATATCAAAACCCGACCCATTGGATTCTGGGGAAAAGTTTCGAAAAACCTGAATCCTAATATTGTCCGCCTTGTGAAACGTGAAAATAAAAGAGATATTATTGCGCTGCTCTTTGCAATACCCTGGCAAATTTCAATATTCCTGACGCCTGTCTTTTTTGTTATTCATAATTGGATAAATTTTTGGGTGTTCATGTCCATTGCGATAATGACCTCTACAGGACTTTATTTCAGCTGGTTCAAATTTCTGATAAAAGAAAATCCTATTAATAAAAATTAAGGAAAAACAATCCCATGGAAACAACATTTTTTATCCCCCCAAAATGGTTTCGAAACCAACAACCATCCAAATTTTCTTTACGTTGCATTATGGTTCTTGTTTTCCTTTCTGCCAATTGTTATGCCCAAAATCCTGTCATCAGACATATGTTCACGGCAGATCCGTCCGCTCATGTTTGGAATGACGGCAGACTTTACGTCTATCCATCCCACGATATTGCACCTCCCAGAGGGTGTGATCTGATGGACCGGTACCACGTTTTTTCAACCGAAAATATGATCGAATGGACCGATCACGGTGAAATCCTGAATTCCGGCCAGGTCTCCTGGGGCAGGCCGGAGGGTGGATTTATGTGGGCGCCGGATTGTGCATTCAAAAACGGAACCTATTATTTTTATTTCCCCCATCCAAGTGAAACCGAGTGGAATCGCTCCTGGAAAACCGGCGTGGCAACCAGTTCCAAACCGGCAAGCGATTTTACCGTTCAGGGATATATTCCCGGTCTGGAATCGTTTATTGATCCGTGTGTTTTCACCGATGATGACGGGCAGGCGTACTTTTATTATGGCGGGGGTGGTGTTTGCAAGGGTGGGCGGCTCAAAGACAATATGATGGAGATTGACGGTGAGATGCAGGAGATGAAAGGATTGATTGACTTTCATGAGGCGGCATGGGTACACAAAAGAAACAACATCTACTACCTGTCGTATTCCGATAATCACGACGTGGGTAATTCCCATAACCGTATGAGGTACGCAACCAGTGATTTTCCATTAGGACCGTGGAAACACCGCGGCATATATATGGATCCGACAGACAGCTATACAAATCATGGTTCGATCATCGAATACAAAGGCCAATGGTATGCCTTTTATCATAACAGTGCTCTTTCCAATCACGATTGGTTAAGATCCATCTGTGTCGACTCTTTGTTTTATGATGACGGCGGTAGTATTCAAAAAGTCATTCAGACACGAGGACATGGCACACCATATGGCGGAAGACCTCGTGAAATTCCGGGTACGATAGAGGCGGAGGATTATGATTCCGGCGGACAGGCGTTCGCCTACAGCGATAGTGATACAACCAATAATGGTGGTGCATATCGTCTTGGGGAAGGGGTCGATATTGAGACCTGCAGCGCCGGTGGCTTCAATGTGGGCTGGACGAATGCAGGCGAATGGCTTGAATATACTATTCACGTTAAAAATACCGGTGATTATGATGTTATTGTACATGTTGCATCTCCCGAAGGAGGCAGCATTCATCTTAGCCTTGATGGTGAGGACATAACAGGTTCAATGACTATTCCTGCGACGGGTGGCTGGCAAAATTGGCAAACAATCTCAAAAACAAAAGTTCCTTTCAAAGCAGGCAAACATATTTTACAACTTTACGAGGAAACCGGCGGATTTAATATCGACAAAATTGTGACACAACACGTCTCGCATGTACCGGACAAAAGTAAAAAGGATAACAATCAATATGGTTTTCAGGTCTATCCGAATCCGGCCGTATTTTCGTTCAAGGTAAAGTATCAAACCAATCTCCTCACACCGGTTAAATTTGAAATTTACGATCTTTTGGGAAGACTCGTCCATTCGGTGAACGAAACCTCAACAGCAGGTATCAATCAGACGGAAATCAACATCGGTAACCTGACATCCGGTCATTATTTTATTAAATTGACCAGTGATTCCATGATTAAAACAGAGAGAGTCATGGTGGTCAAGTAGCATTCACGTACCTTTTGTGATCAATATAATTTTCGTCTCAAAAACAATCAAGTATTACAGGAATTTAAAAATGATGAACAAACTTTTTTCATTGGCATTGATATTTTGCATGGGATGTGCAACAAATCCGTCTGCCGATTACCACTTTAACGAAAAAATATCACGGGAGGTTTTGGAAAACTATCTTGAACGTTCCGTTACCATGGCATATTTTCTCGTTACAGGACAGTCTGAGGGCAACAGGGAATATCCATACAGAGAAGATGATATCCGTCTCATAAAAAATATCGGTGCAAAATTTATCGGACGTGCCATTTACCGGTGGGGAGGTGAAAGCCGGTTAAACGATCCGGCCTTCTGGAGCAGTGCCAAAGCACTTATTGATACCCTCCATGCATTCGATCCTGATATTATTTTTCAGGGATGTCTGTTCGAAATTATTACTAAAGATGTAAATAAAGTAAAGATTCCGGTCTGGATCTTTAACGATTTAAATCTTCCTGAGGAGGACAGAACGTTTGCTTACGAAGCCATGCTCAACAAGGATGGAAAATTTGTTAACCACTGGGGCAGAGGCAGCGTCCCGGATATTTCAAGATTTGAAACACAGCTCTGGTTTTACTTTCTTGCAGGTGTATACATTAAAATCGGCTGCGAAGCACTCCACCTGGGACAGGTCGAACTCATCGGTATGGCCGATCCGGATCTCGAACACTGGACTGCTGTTCTGGATAAAATTCGTGCCTTTGCGAAACGAAATGCCAGAAGGAAAATGGTCTTACTCGACGCACATGTACCGAGATGGGGAATGATCGTCGATTGCGCAAGTCTCATCGATTTCAACTCATTCTCCTTGCGTATCAAGGAAATTCCGGATGAACCTTTTAAAGCCGAACTGAAAGTCGGTTATCTGGATGCTATTTTCAAAAAAAGTAAAGGCTGCGTTTCACCGAGTGGATGGCGCTGTAAAAGTTTACCCTATCTGGTGGAATTTGACAATTATGGAAAAAGCCGCACGGTGGATATTGCCGATACCACATCTATTTTTATTTGGGGGTATGATGAGATATCATGGTTTTCACTACAGGAGGAGAATCATAGGAATGAATGGCTGATTTATGCATACAACTGGTTGAAAGAAACAGATCCATACGGTCACCTTCAAATGCCGGTGAGCAGGATGATAACCTGCCCAAATGAAACTTTTGGCAGTTACCGCGCAAATACGAAAAGTCAGGATTGTCCGATCGGATATTCTCAGGAAGAGACAATAAAAAAAATCTGGAATAACAATATCAAACCCTAATACAGGAAAATCAAAATGGAAATAAAAAAGCATTTACACACGGCAACAAAAACGATAAATCTGATCGTATTTCTATCGATTACATTTTGTTCTTTAGCGTTTTCTCGTACCGGAGAAAACGATTTAACCCGCAAGTTAATGATGGGTTACCAGGGCTGGTTTCTCTGCCAGGGGGATGGATCCCCTGTTAACGACTGGCGGCATTGGTTTCATCATTCAAACGATCCTTCAATCGAACAGATAAATATCGATAATTGGCCGGATCTTTCCGAATATACAAATATGTATCCCACAAACATGAAATACAGGAATGGTTCGACGGTCTCGCTGTTTTCATCCCATGATGAGAGCACGACAATGATTCATTTCAAATGGATGCAGGATTATAACATTTATGGGATATATCTCCAGCGGTTTCTGGGGGAAGCCGTCGGCGATTCGAGATTTTTCCGGGTTCGAAACCACGTTTTGGAAAACGTGATCAATGCGTCAAAAGTTTACGACCGCCATTTTGCTCTCATGTACGATATTACGGGCGTTCCGGAGGAGGGTTTATATGAAAAACTTGTGAACGACTGGGAATACCTGGTTGACACATACGATATGTTGAATGAGGAAAACTATGTCAAACAAAACGGCCTGCCGGTTGTGGCGATCTGGGGGATGGGCTTTCCCCACAATGAGGTGACGGCAGAGACTGCCATGGATATCATCGACTATTTTCATCGTGAGGCTGCGGTAAAATACCAGTCGTATATAATGGGAGGTGTCCCCGGCCGCTGGAGGACACTGGACGGCGATTCAAAACCGGAGCCCCTCTGGGCTGATGCGTACCGCGCGCTGGACATGCTTTCACCATGGACGGTCGGCAGATATAATAAAAGTTCCGTTGATAATTGGAAAAATGAGCGGATCATCCCGGATTTGGCGGAATGTACTGCCAACGTGGTGGATTATATGCCTGTCATTTTCCCCGGCGGATCATGGTTTAATCTCTCCGGCTATATAGATTCAACCCGCATAAACGATAATCCCAGGGACGGCGGAAATTTTTACTGGCGGCAGGCTTATAATGCCATCAGCGCCGGTGTACAGTTTTTGTATGTGGCAATGTTCGATGAAGTCGATGAGGGCACAGCCATGTTCAAGCTCGCGACCAATGACGACGCCTTGCCGGACAAAGGCACTTTTGTTCCCCTGGATGAAGATGGTTACGAGCTGCCGAGCGACTGGTATTTGCAACTCGCCGACAAGAGCCAGAAAATGCTGGACCAGACCATTGCGTTGACAAGTCAAATTCCGATAACACCACCCAAAATTCCTGTTACCGGTATTACGGTGACTCCGATTCATGCCATAATGGCAACCGGCGGTACGCTGCAATTATCTGCAAAGATAGAACCCGGAAAAGCTTATGATAAAAGTGTGACCTGGAATTCCAGCGATGATAATGTTGCATCCGTTCCGGAAAAAGGTAAGGTGTTCGCAAAAATTCCGGGAAATGCAATCATCACCGCCACGACTATGGATGGCGGGTACAAGGCGGAATGTAATTTAACCGTCAAAGAAGGAAAACCCGTCACCGGCATTACATTATCACCGGCAAATGTGGAAATCAGAGTCGGGAATTCGCAGCAATTAACTGCTGTTATTGAACCGCCGGACGCCCTTGTTAAAAATGTCCAATGGAGGTCCGGTGACAGGGATATCGCCGTTGTCGACACAACCGGACTTGTAACGGCGATGGCTGAGGGGAAAACAACCATCACCGCAATTACACAGGACGGAGGGAAGCGGGCGAATTCGAGAATTACTGTTGTGGATCCTTCCCAGTTGCCGTTTTGGGATGTTCCACACACTATACCCGGAATCATTGAAGCGGAAGATTACGATATAGGCGGTGAAGGCGTTGCCTACCACGATGCCGACGTCACCAATAACGGCGGTCAATATCGTACGGACGAAGCGGTCGATATCGAGACGTGCAGTGAAGGCGGCTATAGTCTGGGCTGGTTTAATTCCGGAGAATGGGTCGAATATACGGTAAATGTCACACAAGGGGGCCGGTACGATGTTTTTATCGCTGTCGCGACACAATTAAACGGAGCGAAATTTCATATTGAATTTAACGGTGCAAACAGATCCGGCACCATTAATGTTCCAAACACAGGCGGCTGGCAAACCTGGGAAGAGATCGTTAAAACACGTATGTTGCTGGTGGAAAGCGAACAGGTGATGAGGGTTTTCCGGGAAACGGACGGCGCAGACTTTAATATCGATTATTTTGAATTCTCCGTTCCTGACTTCATCGATAATATAATCACACCGGTCACAAAAAGTCCGCAACTTTATCCTGCTTATCCCAATCCTTTTAATGCAGCGGCAACAATTTATTTTGAAACAACCAGACTCTCGAATACACAACTCGTCATTTACGATATTCTGGGACGGGAGATCAAAAAACTTGTGGACGAAAGGCTGGAATCCGGCGTTTTTTCAAGACACTGGGACAGCAAGGACAATCAAAACAGGCCTGTTCCCTCCGGTGTCTACTTTGCCCGAATGCAGACCGGAAATTTTGCTCAAGTGATCAAACTTTTGTTACTCAGATAATATTGTTGCATGGTTAGCGCTTCAGTTTGCGGCCCAATCCCACCAGGAAGGGTTGGGTCGCTAATAACAACGGGCTGTATCAGAAGTTTTTTTGACACAGATTTTTTCCAAAAACATTTTCACGGCAGTAAAAATAAGTATCATACCCGCGTACGAGTTTGTTGCAGTATAACACGATAATTACGTTTAACATCATAATATTCGTATGTGCCGGCAAAATGCGAAATGTCATGCCCGAGAAGTTGGGCATCCAGTCGTAACAGATGATGCCAATGCTTACAGTATGCCCAAGTGAGAACATAAATAATTTGTTTAAAACAAATTTTAAAATACTCCGCATTAGAAAAGAATACCTAAAATGACATTCCCGCGCGCAACTGGATGCCCGCCTGCGCGGGCATGACACGAAGGTGTCAATACAGTTCTATAATCGTGCGCCTACGCAAGCACGACAATTTGATTTGCTTTGTTAATATTTATAGGACGGCAAAGACATTCATACATTATTCTATCACGATGCGGGACTTTTGCTACAGCCCCATCTCCCCGGTTACTCACATATTACAAAATTTTGAAAAAAATATTTGACAACTGATCCAACTTGATTGTATGTCGTAAGGTTGGACGCTGTTGCAGTTCCAAAGACATTCCCGGCATCCTCTCATCAGGTTCTGTTGTCCTGATGATACTAGCGGTAATTTAACCCATCCGACTTGATGTACTTTCGCCGGAACTTTGGCTTTCCTCTTATATCCAGTGTTACTGATTGGCCAATAGATATTCTATTTCAGAATCATCAGGGTCTCGATTGTTCCCTGATAATATCACGTATAAAAATGGTCCGCCTGCGGATTGAAAACGATGTCGCCGGCAAGGCAGATTACAGTGAGTGTGAGTGTCAATATGGTTGTTAATTTGATCA
>JAFGEC010000015.1 GCA_016931775.1 Candidatus Zhuqueibacterota bacterium
ACAAATCGACAAGGCGCTGTGCATCATCAGGGAGGCCATCCAGGCAACCATCAACCGTACGGAGGTCGAACATGTCTTGGCATAAAATCGTTACCATGCCCGGCGACGGCATCGGGAACGTGGTATTACCGGAGGCCATCCGGGTTTTGGAAGCCGCCGGATTCAAAGCGGATTACATCGAGGCACCCATCGGATGGAAGTACTGGTGCGAGGAGGGCAATCCGCTGCCGGATAAAACCATCGACCTGCTGAGAAATTTCAAACTCGGATTGTTCGGCGCCATCACATCAAAGCCCAAAGCCAAAGCGGCGGCTGAACTGGCGCCGGCACTGCAGAACAAGGATTATGTTTATTACAGTCCCATCGTGAAAATGCGGCAGCTTTTTGATCTGGATATCTGTATCCGGCCGTGCCGGACCTTTCCGGGTAATCCGCTTAATTTTATCAAACGCGGTCCTGCGGGTGTTTTCGAAGAGCCCATTGTGGATGTGGTTGTCTTCCGGCAGAATACCGAGGGGCTGTACAGCGGCGTAGAGTGGACGAATCCACCTGAAATTGTGCGCGATGCGCTGGAAACCCATCCGAAAATGGACAAATATAATGAGGTTCCGGGAGAGGATCTGGCCATATCGTTGCGGATTTTCACCCGTCCGGCCTGCCGGCGTATCTGCACGGCGGCGTTTGAATACGCCAAAAAACACGGTTACAAATCCGTGACCGTATGTGAAAAACCCAACGTCATCCGTGAAACGTCGGGCATGATGGAGGAAGAGGCACAAAAAACAGCGAAAAACTACCCCGATATTCAGTTGTGGTCCACCAACATCGACGCCCAGATGATGTGGCTGACCAAAAATCCGCAGGATTACGGCGTGATGGTGGCCGGCAACATGTTCGGCGACATTATTTCCGATGGCTTTGCAGGGCTGGTGGGCGGGCTTGGATTTGCCTGCAGTGCCAATATCGGCCAGGATGTGGCGGTATTTGAGCCGACCCACGGATCGGCCCCCAAATATGAAAAGCTGGATCCGCCCATCGTGAATCCCATTGCCATGATCCTGTCCGCGTGCATGATGCTGGATCATATTGGTGAAACGGGAAAAGCCGAAAGGATCAAAAACGCCGTTGCCGGTGTGATTGCTGAAGGGCGCGTTCGTACCTACGATATGCTGATGCTCAAAGGCGGCCCGGATGTTTTCGACCGGGGTGCGGCAACGACGACGGAGATGACGGATGCAATAATAAAAAGACTATAGCAATCGTAAGTTATACACGATACATGATAAATTTAAGGCAGGATTAATCCCGTTTTGTGCATTGCCTTTAACTTAATGACATTATCACGTGTTGCTAAATTATTAAAATTGTAAAGTCTAATTTTTGTTTTTTAGCCACTGATCCCGCAATGCGCACAGCCGTCAACCTAAATGAGTGCTTTGACATTTTTTTTTCGCTGCCGGGCGTTTAATGGCTTTCTTGATATGGCACATAAACAAAATATAACAAACACAATTATGGAGAATTGTCAATGTCACATGTCTCTACAATTTGTGAATTTTGAAATAAAAAAACAACATAAATAACTGTTTATAAATAGTTAAATTTATTAGACCGGATCAACAGGATTGACTGGATATAAGTAATATGGATCTTTTTCTTTGATTTTTATCCGGTTAATCCATCTTGTCGATCCTATCAATCTTGTCAAACAAAGGAAACAACATGAATCCAGTCGTAAACAAACTCTGGCCCGAGCTGGAATGGATCGTCGATCCGGACCTGCGGGAAAAAACCGCCCGGGTCTGGGAAACGGCACTGGAACGAAGCGTCCTCTCCGCCGAAAATCTGGAGACCATTCCCTTTACCCTGCTGATCAAAGACGTGCAGGTTTCTTTTATGACGCACAAACGGGCGGTCGTGCACATGGCCAAAGTGTGCGGAAAGCAGATAAATCATTTTTTCCACAACACCCTGCCGGTGAATATGGATGTGCTGATAGCCGGTGCAATTCTATGTGATGTCGGCAAACTACTGGAATATGATAAAAAGGACGGGCATGTTGTGCAGGGCAGTTATGGTAAATATTTGCGCCATCCCTTTTCCGGTGTCGCTCTGGCCGAACAGTGCGGCCTCCCCCCTGCCGTGTGTCACATCATCGCGGCGCACGCAACCGAGGGCGATCACGTGAAACGCTCGGTGGAGGCCTATATCGTCCATCATGTGGATTTTATGACATTTCTTCCCTTCAAGGAACGTCTTGAGATATAAATTGGAGAAAAAAACAATGGGACAAACGGTCATTGAAAAAATTCTCAGCAATCACACCGGTCGTCCGGTAAAACCCGGCGATGTGGTGGATATTGCTATTGATGTGCGAGTCGCACGTGATTTTGGCGGTGCAAATGTGGTGAAAAGCCTGCAGGAAAAACAACTGAAAATCGCCGATCCTGCCAAGACTTTTTTTACTTTTGATTGTAATCCCACCGGATCGGATCAAAAATACGCCGCCAATCAGCAGTTGTGCAGAGTATACGCCAGGGAAAACGGAATCCGCGTTTATGATATCAATCAGGGCATCGGCACCCACCTGGCCATCGACAAGGGACTGGTCGGACCCGGTGGAACGTTTATCTCAACGGACTCCCACGCCAATATATTGGGTGCCGTTGGTGCTTTCGGCCAGGGCATGGGCGATATCGATGTGGCACATGCCTTTACAACGGGCAAAGTATGGTTCAGGGTCCCGAGAACCGTGAGAATCCACTTTCACGGTGAAATACCCGCATCGTGTACGGCAAAAGATTTGATCCTCTTTCTCCTGAAACACTTTGGCGCCGATGGACTGCTGGGAGTTGCTGCGGAATTATACGGTGATGTCATTGACAATCTGGACCTGGCCGGCCGTATGACCGTTGCCTCCATGGCAACGGAAATGGGCGGAATCATTATCCTTTTCCCCCCAAGTAAAGAAATATCCCAGTATTGCCGTAAGGCCGGCGCAGCCGTACATACCATAACGGCCGATCCGGACGCCCAGTATTATAAAAAGATCGAGCTGGATGTGGATCATATTGAACCGCTTATCTCTCAGCCCGGCAACCCGGCTGATGTGACCGCTGTCAAAAAAGTCGAGGGCAGGAGGATCGATTCGGTGTTTATCGGCTCCTGTACCAACGGACGGTACGAGGACATGTGGTTGGCCGCGGAAATACTCAAAGGGCATAAAATCGCTCCCCACGTGATTTTAAAAATTGTCCCTGCAACGGATGACGTCTGGAAAAAATGTTTACAAAACGATCTGCTTGAAATTTTTAAAAACGCCGGTGCACTGGTGGGCAATGCGGGTTGTGCGGGATGCGCTGCCGGTCAGATCGGACAAAACGGTCCCGGTGAGGTCACGGTAAGCACCGGAAACCGCAACTTTGCCGGTAAACAGGGCAAAGGCGACGTTTATCTGGCCAGTCCGGCAACCGCAGCGGCATCCGCTCTGGCCGGGTGTCTGGTTTCTGCGGACCGGCTAAAAAAAGTCAAACCTCTCAAGAATGAGGAGAAACCAAAATCCGACAAAATTGAAGAGGTCCGGACAAAGGAAATTGTCATTCCCCAGAAATCGTTTCAGATCAAAGGCCGTGTGTGGGTTATCCGCCGGGACAATATCGACACGGACATGATCTATCATAACCGCCACCTTGCCGTTACAGATATCAAGGAAATGGGCAAATATACCTTTACCAATCTTGAGGGTTGGGAAAATTTTGC
>JAFGEC010000158.1 GCA_016931775.1 Candidatus Zhuqueibacterota bacterium
ATGGAAAAGTACCCGGCCGTTCATTGGTGACAATATTTGCCGGATGCGGATTGAATACCTCATTGTTGGCATAGCACACCACGACTTTATCCCGATCCTCTCCCAGGACCGGTTCACCATGAAACAAAATTTTCAAATGTGTATCCGGATTTATATCGATTGCTTTGTTAGCTGGGAAAATTTTATACGGTTTCGAATCGCTGTAACAATTTTGTAAACATGTGGTGGCAAGGCATAATATACCGATGAGAAACAAGTATCTCAATGAAGATAAAATGATATTGACCTGTGATTTGTTTTTAATATTTTTTATCATATCTTGCCTCTCTTGTTTTATCATTTCTTTTTTAAAATTGCAAACAATACTTTTAACCACGAGGTTCACGAAGGCACCCAAGGAAGATCCTGTTAATCCTTTGAAAAATATTAGTCAAAACATAAAATAAAATCAAGCAGAATATCACCACTCTTTCACAAACCAATGGGAAAAACAAAAAATCCCTTCAAAACAAATCAGACCGATTTTTTTGCTTAAAAACCGGTTTGATATGCCGTCATTTTTTTTATATTATAAAATTATTCTTTATTTCAATAATTGTTGAGGATTGTTATTCATGAAAAAATTTATCATCGCAATTATTTTTTGTCATTTAATAACTATATCTCTATATGCCCAGCAGGTGGCATTCCCGGGCGCCGAGGGTTTTGGCGCGTATACGACGGGCGGACGGGGTGGAACGGTTTACGAGGTCACAAACCTGAATAATTCCGGCGCCGGTTCACTGAGGGATGCGGTCAGCGGCAGCAATCGCACCATTGTTTTCCGTGTCTCGGGATACATCGATCTGCAATCCACCCTGCACATCACCGGCCATTCGCTGACCATTGCCGGACAGACCGCGCCGGGGGACGGCATTTGTGTAAGGGACTATCCGGCCATTATCGAATCGAACAATGTCATTGTTCGCTACATGCGGTTCCGGCTGGGGGATAAGTATGAATTGAGTTCGGATGCGTTTGACATTAACGACAGGGACAAAATCATTCTCGATCACTGTTCCATTAGCTGGGGAGGGGACGAATGCGCCTCATGGTACGGCAATACAAACTTAACCATACAGTGGTGTTTGATCGGCGAGGGTTTGAGTTATCTCGGCCATTCCATGGGGGGATTATGGGGAGGAAACAGTACCTATCATCATAATCTCATTTATTCCTGCGGATCACGGCATCCCAAATTTTCGTACACATATGACGAAGATATCACCGATCACAGAAATAATGTGGTTTACAACTGGGGATATCAGAGCGCCTATTGCAGTCCCACGGGCAAGGTGAATATTGTGGGCAACTATTACAAACACGGTCCCTCAACCAGCTCCGGCGTCCGGAATCGAATCGTCTATACGGAATACGACACCAAAAGATTGCATGTTGCGGATAACTATGTATACGGTTATCCGGATATCACGGCGGACAACTGGGACGGCGGCGTGCATGGTGATCCCATCCGCCATGACGATCCGTTCCCCGCTCCGGCGATCTCTCAACAGGATGCGGAAACAGCATACGAGCTGGTTTTAGAACACGCAGGCGCCTCGCTTTGCCGCGATTCGGTCGATGTACGGGTTATAGACTGGGTGACCAATCGAACCGGCCAGATCATCGGCCGGCCGGGTGATGCCGGCGGATTTCCCCTCTTAAATTCGACGCTGCCTCCCGTTGATACGGATCATGACGGCATGCCGGACGAATATGAAACAAATAATGCGTTAAATCCCAATAATCCCGACGATCGAAACGGCGATCCGGATGGCGACGGGTATACGAATCTTGAAGATTATTTGAACGGCCTGGTGCCCTATGACTATGATTCCCTGGGTACGGATACCATTCCTCCGGCCGCACCATCCGGGCTTGTAGCAAAAACATTTTCCGGGGGACAGATCGATTTGGCCTGGACCGATCATGCTGATAATGAGCGGGGTTTCAGAATTCAGTATTCTGACGATAATTGGCAGACCTATATGGAGGAAACAAAAGCCCTTGCCAACATTACCGGCGTTTCCGTCACCGGCCTGAACGGTTCAACAAAGTATGATTTCAGGGTTATCGCCTATAATATGGCAGGGAGCTCGGACTTTTCAAATACGGCATCCGACTCCACGATCGCCCGCAATCACTTTTTTCTCTGGACGGTTGTGGAAGGTCCCGGCAGGATTATATGTGAGCCGGACAGCAGCAATTACCAAAGGGGTACCATGGTAACCGTAACAGCGGTTCCGGACAGCGGATATGTTTTTGATACATGGATGGACGGACTCTCCGGTGTGGATAATCCTGAAACCGTTCGAATCAATACATCCGTTTCCATCAAGGCACGATTTGTCCCGGAAATCCAGATTGTGGCACCGCTGCTGTATGATTTTGGTCCTGGCCCCGTGGCCCCCGGGTACACGAATATCACCACAAGTACCAGTGCCTATACGGTTGGGACGGGATACGGATTTGTTACTGTGGCTGGATTGGATCAGCGTGACCGGGGTGCACCGGATGTATTGCGGCGGGATTTTATTGTGGCCAACACACCGCGCTCGTTTATCGTCGATCTGCCGAACAACGAATATCACATCAATTTTATCGCCGGAGATAACATGTCGAGCGCACCCAACGGCCCGATGGATGTCTATGCGGAGGGCGTCAAAAAAATATCGGGCCTGTACAGCGACGGCGGCAGTTTCAACCAACAGGATTTCACCGTTGTGGTTGCCGATGGTCAGCTCACTCTGGATATCGTGCACAGCCAATCCAGCACCGGGACATGGAGAATCAATGCCCTTGAAATTGCATCCACCACAGCAGGTGTCACCGATGAGGACCAGTTCGCACCATCTCAATTTTATCTGGAACAAAACTATCCCAATCCATTCAATCCGGAAACAAAGATACGTTTCCGGATCAAGGAAAAATCGCATGTGACGTTGATCGTTTACAACGTGCTGGGAAAAAAGATAACCACCTTGTGTGATGAATCAAAGTCTCCGGGTTACTATGAAATCAACTGGAAAGCGGACAATGTGAGCTCCGGTATCTATTTTTACCGCATCGAGGCGATTGATATTTTTGGAAACCGGTTTTCCGATGTAAAAAAGTGCATGATGATGAAATAACCGGTGATAAGGAAAATTCCTGAATTGTTAAACCTGCTTGACACATTGCATGAATATCTCTACAACCTGACTATCTTTTGACTTTCAATCAAACCAAAACCATACATGCTTTGAATGTTGCTTTTGTCTTGATCCGGACATTAAAAAATATACCCCAGACCTATTTGGGGGCCGCCCCAAACGTGATTGTTCCCGTCACGAATGAACCATTGCAGATTATTCCGAATATCCAAAACCAGGTGGGCATTGAGGTGTACCAAAGTACCGATACAAAAGGCATAGCCGTTTTTGTAATCCGGTATGGGAAACGTTACTGTATACCAACCATCCGATGAAACCTCGTGATCTTTACTTGTTGCTGTAAAAATCAATCCTGCTCCTGCGTAAATATCTGCTGTTTTTCGGGCAGGAAAAAAAATCTTAACACCCGTTTTTATATCCGTTCTGGAGCCGGTGTTCATAACGTCCGGATCATTGTAAAGGGTACTGGGCCAAAATTCATTCGTGTAAAAATCAAATATGGAATGTTGAATGCCAAAATCCAGTGCCAAATAATGCCGGATCTTCAGCGCGACATCAATCCCAAACTGTGGCGTGAGACGGTAAGTTTTAAAAGTCCGGTCCCGAAGGGGTATCCATAATCCCGCGTGAGGCGAAACAAGAACGGTAAAAGGAACGGGACGCCACTGAAAAGTGTCTCCTTGAGGTTCAAGGTATGCGGCAACAGATAGCCGGGTTGTACCTGCAAAGTAATATTTATATTTGTATTCGCAATCTATATAGCTGATATCACACTTGAACGGATAATAATTCACACCGACACCATAGGTCCAATATGCCAGCTTACCCGGCCGGTCCCAATAATATCCACAGCGCCAGCTGATTATATCATTACAAACATATTCCAGTCCTGTGCTCAAGATACCATTGAATAATTTTTTTTCGTCGACATTTTTTTCATCCTCACCTCCGATGTTTATCCTCTCGCGTTCGGTATATACCCATGGCGTCGTAAAAAGTGCTTGATAAAACCGATCCGCAGAGCCGTCCGCATGACGGTTTACCATCATTTTATTCAAATCACCGGTGATTTTCAATGTTTGGGTTTGTGTTTTTATGATGTCATAGGCAAAACCGGCACGCAAATTCGTTGGAATAGGATCATCCTGACCGGCTTCCACATAGGATATTTTCGGCCCCATATTGGAGAGATTCAGGCCCAAACACAGACCAGGAATGCCTGAAACTTTGTAAAGCATTGCCAGGTCAAAGGAAAAATCCTTTGCAGCAGCCTTGTTATCATCATTGTTACTAAAATCGAAATAAGAGTATATGTAGCGTAATCCGAACCCAAGTCCTAAATTGTCCGTAACCAATCGGCCGAATGTGGCAGCCACACAATAATCATATGCCGTTTGGTATACTTGATTGCCACGCGCAAAATAATCCAGGTATGAAACATTGATCCCAAACGTCCCAATATTTCTAAAATGGCGTTTCACAAAACCGTGGCGAAACACCATATCACGTGACATTCGCGGGAGCCAATCATATCGCGAAATGGATAACTCGGTCCCCTTTTGAAACGCAAGTCCCGCCGGGTTCTAGAATGCGGCATGGGCATCATCGGCCACAGCCACAAAAGCGTTGCCCATTCCGGTCGCCCGTGCATCCGGAAAATAAGTTAAAAACAAGACAGCGGCTTCAGAAACGCCGAAAGAGTGAGACTGAAAAACAAGCAAAATAAAAATAACAGCAAGCCCAAATTTTTTCATGACAAAACCTCCGTGTTAGTTGAGGGTACTAACGTGCAATTTTTCTCATTCCCTCCCCATTTTTTATGACGCCGTTACAGCTACATACATTTCGAGGACAATTTCCCAACATTCAGCGGAGCACGATCATCCCGTCCCGCAATGCGGGACGGGATAGCGTGCGGACCCCGCTTTGCGGGGGCAGGCTCATCCCGCGGGCACAAGCGCCTTCCAGGATACCCGATCATACCGGTCAATCAAGCGAGAATCAAATTTCCCGGCACCTCACATGCGGGATAGTCGGAGCGGCCCAAAGTCAAAAATACTCAGAAAATAAATGACGAACAATTGCCGTTATCCGTTTTTTCCGCTTTTACTCCGACAGCCTCGAAACAATATTCCGGTTCCGCTCATTGTAAATTTCCTTCCCCTCCGGCGTATACAAATCATCCAGCCGATCCTTGTAATATTCGGAAATTTTACCCCGCACGATTTTCATGGTGCTGTTCATCAATCCGTTTTTCTCCGTAAAGCCCTCTCCCAAAATCGCAAATGAAGCCGGCAGCCATTTTGATGGAAATTGTCCTGCGTATTTACCCTTTTCGCGAAACTGATTGATATCACTTTCCAGCCGTTTGATAACCGCATTCTGTCCGTCCTCCGTCGTGCAACTTTTCCCCTGTTCCACCAGCCACTTTAACAATGCATCACGATTGGGAACGAGCAGTGCGACCGTATAAGGCGACTGGTTATTGTACAACATGAGTTGATCGATAAACGGACTGTGTGAAATGATGGCCTCTTCTATTCCCTCGGGACTGTATTTTTCACCGTCATTGCTGATCAACAGACTTTTTTCCCGGCCGAGGACATATAAAAATCCGTCTTTGTCCCTATAGCCGAGATCACCGGTGTAAAGCCATCCTTCCCGGATGGTCTCCTTTGTGGCTTTTTCATTGTTCCAGTAGCCGGCCATCACATTTTCTCCTTTTATCACGATTTCACCCTTTTCGCCGATCGGCAATTCCACACCATTCTCATTACAAATTTTAATCTCCATGTTGACGACGGGTGTGCCTGACGAACCGAGTTTGTGGCGCAGGGGAACGTTCGCGGAAATAATCGGCGACGCTTCGGTAAGACCGTAGCCCTGGTACATGGGCATCCCCAGAGCGTAAAAAAAACGTTGCAGTTCAATGTCCAGCAGCGCACCGCCTCCGATAAAAAATTCCAATCGACCGCCAAAATTATCCTTTACTTTTGAAAACAGGATCCTGTCGAACAGGGTACACAGCGGCCATACGATCCAGCGTAATCCCTTGCCTTTGTTCCAGCCGTTACCGTTGTACAAATATTTGAGTCGCATGGCACAACGGAACATTCGTTCCACCACGGCACCTTTTTGCCGGATGCCCTTTTCGATGTTTTTGCGGAAATTTTGTGCCAGTGCCGGTACGCTGAGTAAAAACGTAGGACGGATTTCTTTGATATTGATTGGAATATTCTTCAGGGTTTCCATTGGGGTTTTACCCAACTGAACCGATGCCATGCTGGCACCGTTTTTCATCAAAGTATAGATTCCTGCAGTATGGGCGAAAGAATGATCCCAGGGTAAAATCAGCAGAGATGAGTAATACTCGGGGATGGGAAGAAGAGCCGATGCCTGATCCACATTCGCCGTATAGTTGCGGTGTGTAAGAATGATTCCCTTGGGATCGGCCGTGGTTCCCGATGTGTAACAGATATTGACAGGATCGGATTCTTTGACCGATTTGTATAATTTTTCAAAATCACTTCTATTTTTCTCCAGATAAAGCTTGCCTTTTTCCAGTAGATTTTGTAAAGTAATCACATCCTGGTCCCGGCTGTCGGTCGGATCGAGCAGTATGATCTTTTCCAGATCGGGTAAATCTTTTTTTACAGCAAACACTTTATGTGCATGCTGTTGGGAAACCACGATACAGCGGCATCCGGCATGTAAAAGTCTGAATTTCAAATCAGACAATTCATCCAGCTTGACTGATAGTGGAACATTGATCGCGCCGGTATAAAGAATACCCAGTTCCGACACCACCCAATCCGCCCGGCCCTCGGAAATCAACGCGATACGATCGCCCTTTTTAACGCCCAGGTCGAGCAGTCCGGCGGCAAACCGGTCTACCCGGTGTTTAATATCGAGATAACTAAGACTCTGATATTCAGCGTCCTGTTTTTCCAGTACAAGTGTGTTTTGCCCGAATTTTGCGACACTTTCTTCAAACATTTGAACAAGGGTTCTATCTGGCATGGCAGTCTCCTTTTATAGTTATAATATTTTATCAAGAAATCCATACAATGTCAAGTAGAAAAGATGAAAATATCCGATGAAAACATAGAAAAAGTTAAAACGGCCAGTGACATTGTGGAGGTTATCTCCGGTTACGTCAATTTAAGACAAAAAGGTCAGAACTATTTCGGACTGTGTCCGTTTCATCACGAAAAGACGCCTTCCTTCAGTGTCAATCCGGCCATGCAGATATTCCGCTGTTTCGGATGTGGAGCAGGGGGAAACGTTTTTACATTTGTGATGAAAACCGAAGGCGTGACGTTTCCGGAAAGTGTCAAACTTTTGGCTCAACAGGCCGGCATCCTGCTTCCCGAAGAGGACGTAAATGTTGAGGAATTCCGGGAAAAGGAGGCTTTGTTTTATGCAAACAAGCTCGCAGCGGACTATTTCCAAAAATCCCTGAAAACACCTCAGGCAAATCAGGCTCGCGAGTATCTGGCGTCCCGCAGCTTGACCGAGCAAGTCTGTGAAGCTTTCGATATCGGATATGCGCCAGATCAGTGGGATGGCCTCATACAATATTCCCAAAAATATTCACTCAAGCAGGAAATTTTACTCAAGGCCGGTCTGCTGGTTCAAAAAGACAGCGGACATATGTACGATCGTTTCCGGGGCCGGGTCACTTTTGCTATTCGCAATATCAGCGGTCAGGTCGTTGCATTCGGTGCCAGAAAAATAGTTAACGATGATTCTCCCAAATACATCAACTCCCCGGAAACTGATATCTATCATAAAAGGTCTGTTCTGTACGGTCTGCATAAAAGCCGTGATGCGGTACGCAGGGAAAAATATGCATTGGTTGTGGAGGGATATACGGATGTGATCAGCCTGGCTAAAGTCGGTGTCAACAATACGGTAGCCACATCGGGAACCGCATTGACGGATGACCACGCCCGGTTGTTGAGACGATATACCCCCAATGTGGTTGTGTTGTACGATAATGACTCGGCAGGAGCAGCCGCCGCCCTGCGCGGCTCGGATATATTACTGGCCAACGGACTCGATGTAAAAATATGCATGTTACCGCCGGGCATGGATCCTGACGAGTTCGCCAGGGAATTCGGCCGGGATAAGGTACTTTTATATATTTCAAAAGCCGTGCCGCTGATCGACTTTAAGGTCCGCCGCCTGAATGATGAAAATATCGTGACGGCCCGGCAGAGAGCGGAGGCCGTGCGCGAGCTCGTTGTTTCGGTTGGACGGGTGACGGATTCGATCCAGCAATCATTTCTGATCCGGGATTTGGCGGAAAAATTACAAATCGAAGAAAAACTACTGTGGGGGGAATTGGCCAAACACAAACAGAGCCCTCCGGTTCGAAGTACGGTCAAGCAGGGATCGGAAAAGGACAATAAATACTTTCACACCAAAAGAGGTGCTGCAGAACTGGGCCTGTTTCAAATCGCCTTGATCCATATGGAAAATATACCGGAAATTCTGAATGTTTTTCATCCGGATGACTTCAAACATCCCGAAATCCGTTCTTTTTTTGCCGGTCTGGTTCAATCTCCGGAAAACCGGAAAGCACTTCAACAACAATATATCCAGCGCACGGAGGATATCAATCTCGCAGAAACCCTGGCCGAGTTGTTTTTTGATCATGAAATGGACAACAATGAAAAATATACCCATGATTGTATCCTGACTCTCAAACTGGCGCAGCTGGATGAAAAAATTAATGAAATCCGCAAACAAATGTTGCTGCCACCTGAAGAACAACCGCAAAAAAATATGGAAGATTACCTCCGGCTGCTCTCGGAACGCAGAACTTGGGAAAAAAAAGAGTTTGTACCGAAATCCAAACCTGAGGAGAAAGAATTATAGGTTAAATGAAAAAACGGTTGCTGTCGTATACTCCCTCAAATTTTCAAAGGGTATCCCCCAAATTTTATTACGAATTATACTTAATAAAATGATTTATATTAATTTAAAAATTGATCTCAATGTTAAAAAAATTATTTTGAAACCAAAATGCAGAAATGCGTTCTATTTATCTATTTTAAAAATTCTACACTGCTTTATCACTCCTTATCTCAGAGCCTCCATGTATTTGATCGCACAGAGGCTTTGAGACACAGAGAGTACTAAGAGAAGAAGGCTCAAGTCAAAAATTTTATCAAATTTTTCACTTTTCACTCATAACCTTATAAAAAATATTACAGTAGAAGCTTCACTTTAATTCAAATTGCCCGGCTAAAAACTCTGTGTATCTCTGCGAGGTAATAAAAACTCATGGCGAGGTGCAAACGCCAAGTTGATTGCATCGACTCGTTTGTCAATGTAAATAAAATTTTTAGGGGATACCCTTTAAATTCCCATCATTGACAATCCATAAAAAAATTTCTATATTGAGACTTGAACGCAGGTAAATACACCAAAGGATCATTATAAAAATGAAATATACCGAAGGATTGCCTAAATTCATCGGAAAAAGTCCCGAAGCGATTCGTATCAGAAAAGCCATTTCGGCCTTTGCGCGTAAAAACGAAAACATCCTGATTTTAGGGGAAACCGGCAGCGGACGCGCACTGGCGGCTCAAAGTATTTTCGCCACCGGTTTTTTAAAAGAATTCCCGTTGGTTCCGGTATCTTGTGCGGCGATTGGAGAAACCGAAGACCCTGATATACTTTTTTCTCTTTCACCACAAAAGGGATCGCTTTATGCACTGAAAAAAGGCACGGTATTATTTTCAAATATAAACGACACAAAAGAAGAATATCAAATTAAAATCTTGAATTTTTTCCGCTCCTGCCGAACCGGCACTATTCGAATTATAAGCACCGCCGAATCCGTTCTGGATAATATAGTTATGGAACACCGGTTCCGTCCCGATCTTTATCTCGAAATCAGCACCTTCCGTCTTGCCATTCCTCCGTTGCGCGAACGGAAACAGGATATCCCTTTTTTATTCAGTTATTTCCTGGATAAATTTTGTCATGAATTTAACAAACCCGTGCCTCCGATCAATTTAATCATTTCCGAAGCGATTCGGGAATATGAATGGCCGGGCAATATCGGTGAGCTGATGAATTGTGTTCGCAACCTGGTTATGTTATCGCCTGAGAACCAATTAGCACCGGAGTATCTACCGTTTCGTGTTCACACCAGTCCGCTTGACTTTTTAACACATATGGATCTGGCTTCAGCTGTTGCAGAGGTGGAAAAATATCTCATTCGCAGAGCTTTGGCGCGCCATGACGGTAATCAGTCAAAGGCAGCAGGTGTTTTAAAAATTTCAGAAGCAGCTTTGCGGTATAAAATGAAAAAATACGGATTTACAACAGCACGCTGATCGAACCAGCAAAATAAAAAAAGGAGTGATCATGTCCGAAAAATACGAGCAAGTCCCAGCAGAAAAACTCCGCTGGCGCTGTGATCCTGCGCAATTATTTTTTAAATCAACGGACGAGTTGGAGAGCTTTCCCACCATTTTAGGACAGGACCGGGCGGTCAAGGCCCTCAAGATGGGGATGGATATGAACTTTCCGGGCTATAATATTTACGTTTCCGGTTCGCCCGGAACCGGACGCAACACAACGGTCCGTTTTTTACTGGATAAAATCAAAGACAACCAGAAACCTCAAAAAGATATTTGCTATGTCAATAATTTTAAAAATCCGGATATACCCATCGTAATGATTTTTCCGGCCGGTCAGGGCAGTAAATTCAAAAAAGCGATGGAAAAAATGATAAAAGAATTGCGTTCCGCGATTCCAAAAGAGTTAGAATCCGAAAGATTTCACCAGCAACGTGACGCCATCATTCATAAATACGAACAACAGCAAAAGGCTTTAATCCAGAATTTCGAAAAACAGGCATCGGCCGAAAATTTTACCATGGTCCAAATTCAGGTCGGTCCCTATTCAAAACCGGATGTTCTGCCTTTGATTGAAAAACAGCCTGTTTCATTGGAACAATTGCCGAACCTGGCCCAGCAGGGCAAACTGTCCAAACAGCAGGTTCAGGAAATTTTCGACAAACATGATGAACTTACACGGAAAATGGGTTTAATTTTAAAGGAAAATATCAAATTACAGAGGGAAAAAGAACAAAAAGTAGCCGAACTGGCCCAAAACACAATAAAGCCCATCATCACTGAACTGGTCGGAGAATTGGAAGCGAATTTCAAAGGCAAAAAAGTGAAAGATTATCTTGCGGCCGTTCAATCCAGTTTACTGAATCATCTCGAACTTTTCAGTATCAAAAAGGAAGAAAACGACAACGACAAAAAAGCTTTTCATCGGATGCCCGTCGATCGATTTCTGGCATACCGGGTCAATGTCATTGTCGACAATTCGGACAAAAAAAGTCCCCCCATCCTTTTCGAAAACAATCCGTCTTTCGCAAAACTTTTCGGCAGTATCGAGCGCATTATGGATGCCAACGGACACGGACGCACGGATTTCACAAAAATCCGCGCCGGATCCGTGCTGAGGGCAAACGGCGGATATCTGGTCGTTCACGCTATGGACGTGCTGGTGGAACCCGGCGTATGGAATATGCTGAAAAGGACATTAAAAAACCGTAAAACTGAAATTCAGGGCCATGATCCGGTGTTTCTCATTTCCGCCGTCTCCTTAAAGCCCGAACCGGTGGATATCGATCTCAAAGTCATCATGATCGGCGATCATCAGATTTACCGTATTCTATACCAAGCGGATCCCGATTTTGAAAAAATTTTTAAAATCAAGGCCGATTTTGATTCGGTGATGAAAAACAATCTCGAAAATTTACACAAATACGCCGAATTTATAAAAAAAATCTGTGACGATGAAAAGCTTTTACCGTTCAGTAAGGACGGTGTGGCGGCCATCATGGAATACGGTGTGAGGCTGGCGGGGCGTCAGACAAAAATCTCCACACGTTTTAATCAAATAGCCGATTTGGTGCGTGAATCACATTATTTTGCGACTTTATCCAAGGCCAAAAGCGTAAAAAAGGAACATGTTGAAACCGCGGTTCACCAGGGAATTGAACGGCTCAATTTATATGAAGAAAAAATTCAGGAAATGATCGAGGAAGGTACGATCATGATCGAGACCGAGGGCACAAAAGTCGGCCAGGTGAACGGGCTTTCCGTCATTGACCTCGGTGAATACATGTTCGGACAACCATCGAAAATTACCGCCCAGGTCGCCATGGGTCGTGAGGGCATCATTAACATCGAACGGGAAGCCGAGTTGAGCGGCCCCACCCATAACAAGGGTGTATTGATCCTCAGTGGTTACCTGCAATCAAAATTTGCACAGGATAAGCCCCTGGCCATTAACGCCGGTATCTGCTTCGAACAATCCTACAGCGGAGTGGATGGAGACAGCGCATCATCCACTGAAATCTACGCCTTGCTTTCCCGCCTGTCGGATGTGCCCATTCGCCAGGATATTGCCGTCACCGGTTCCGTCAATCAGAACGGCGAGATACAGCCCATCGGGGGTGTCAATGAAAAAATCGAAGGCTTTTACAAAGTATGCAAGGCGAAAGGTCTCACGGGAACCCAGGGTGTTATGATACCCCGACTCAATGTTCCGGACCTCATGCTGGAAAGTGAGGTGGTGGAACAAATCGAGGCCGGAAAATTCCGTGTATATCCTGTGGACACCATCGAGCAGGGAATTGAAATTTTGACCGGAATTCCGGCGGGCCAGAAGGACAATAACGGAAAATATCCGTCTGAAACCATTTTCGGCAAGGCGGATGCACGGCTTGAGCAGCATGCAAAAGAATATTTCAAATTTGTCAAAATGTAAAAAGTACGGTGAAAAAGGCCGAACGAGACATACCTATTCCGCCAAAATAAAGGCGGGATCGTATTTGCTCGCGTTTCTAACGGCCGCTTTTATCTTTTTTTCCCTTTCCTGCGCCGGCTCCTATTATCAATCCCCTCCACCGGATTTGGGAAAAATGTTCCGTGACGCCGAACTTGTTGAAGAAAAGTTTCCTGATGAAAATGCCGTTTTGCTGCTCGATGATGGTGAATTGGAAATATTTAAAAGTAATGAAATCGCCTACTCATCTTTTAAACGGCACCGGATTATAAAAATTAGCAATAAATACGGTGTTTACCAGGCCAATGTCACGATTCCTTACTCCGGTTCAACCATCGTACGCACTGTCCAGGCGCGAACCATCAAACCCGACGGCACGATTTTGATACTGGATCCCAAAGATGTATTTGATATTACACTGTACCCCGGTTTCATTTTTTATGCCGACATCCGCGCCAAACGTTTTACACTGCCCGGCGTTGAACCGGGCTGTATCATCGAGTACGGTTTTGAGAAAAACATGCGCCATTTCACCTACTGGGATTCGTGGCAATTCCAAAATGAAATACCGACTCTTTTATCCCGTTATAAGGTGAGAGCGCCTGCTGAATGGGAAATTAAGTGGCGAACCCAAGAGATCGATATCGCCCCGCAGACTCTGGAACTGCCGGATGGATTTAAACAGGATTATGTGTGGGAAGCAGGCGATATGCCTCCGCTTGTACCGGAATCCGCCATGCCGCCGTTTAAAAAAGTGGCCGCATCCGTCATTTTCTCACCGGTGGGAGTTAAAAACTGGGCGGATGTGGCAAACTGGTATAATGAACTGTTTTTCGACCGGGTTAAGGCGGATAAATCCATCCGTGAAAAAACTGCAGAACTTTTTGCGGCATGTGGTTCCGACCGGGAAAAACTTTTAAAAATTTACAACTTTGTCCGTGACTATATCCGGTATGTGGCCATTTCCATCGGTATCGGCGGGTACCAGCCGCATTTTGCAGGCGAGGTGCTGCGCAACCGCTACGGCGATTGCAAGGATAAAATTTGCCTGATGACGGCCATGGCATCCGAAGCCGGTATTCAGATCGATCCCGTACTTGTCTCCACATGGCAGAACGGCACCGTGGATACCACCCTTGCATCGCACATTTTTTTCAACCACGTCATCGGACGGGCGCAACTGTCCGACGGCCGGATCGTATGGCTGGACCCGACATCCGAATTTTCCAATTTTAACGAATTGCCCTGGTATGACCGCAACAGACGTGTTCTGCATATTCAAAAAAACGGACGATACGCATGGCACAGAACACCGGCATCCAGACCGGAGTACAACCTGATATCGCGGAACTGGACTTTTGAGATGGAATCCGGCGACACGCTGATCGTTGACCTGGACGTCCAACTGACCGGTGCTCAGGCTTTGAACGCCAGACAGGCAATTACGGGACTCCGCCGCATAGAGAGAAAAACGTGGTTGCAGGAAACCTTTTTATCCGGATTTGCCTCAGTCAGAATGGATACATTCTTTATAAAGAATGAGGAACAGTATCAATTACCGCTCCAATTCCAAATCACTTTTTTGATCCCAACAACACCCGGTCTCGTTTTTCGTATCAGGGATTATTGCGGCCGTGGATTGTACGATCTTTTTTCGGCGCAATCCCGGCAATACGATGTAGAGTTGCCCTACGGGTATCAAACCATTGATACGATAACATTTATTTATCCGCAGGATAAAACAATACGGATGGAAAGTCCCGGTGTCAATCCCAAAACACCATTCGGATCATGTAAACTGGATGTTCGCAGCAACACCGGAGAGCTGCAACTACAGCGGGTGTTTACCCTGCGGAAAAACGACATAAGCCGGGAGGAGTATACGGATTTTAAAGATTTTTGTGATGCGGTTGCGGTTTTGGACCACTCGGCGTTTTGGCTGGCGGATGGAAATTAGGTTTTTATAACACTCTGAAAGACGGTTTATTGAGCGGCCCATTTTTTTCGTGATTGATTAAATATTGTTTATAAATTAATTATGCTTATTTGACAGGATCAATCCCGAATTGTGCATAGCCGTCAACCTAAAAATATTATTATGCATTGTTAAGTTGTTAAAATTACATAACTTAATTTTTGTTTTTTAGCCACTGATCCCGCAGCGCGGGAATCGAGTAGAATACTGACTTAGCCGGCTGATTCGTGCAGTCCATTACGGGCACTACTTCAGGCTATTTCATCAGGCATCGTCAGCA
>JAFGEC010000159.1 GCA_016931775.1 Candidatus Zhuqueibacterota bacterium
CGATGGGAGTGGTGTGACAGATGAAACCGAGGTCGATATTTCTGTCACACTGTTTTCGCCCGACGGGAAGACTATTTTTATCATCCTGTATTTCGGTACGGAAGAAGCAGAGGAGGAACATGAGGATGAATTGGTGTCTATTATTGGTTCTGTAACGGCTTTGGAAGAATGACGGTTAAAACAACCGCCATAGCCGCCCGATAAGACAATCGGGCTGTATCAAAGGATTTTTTATGACCCACCGTCAGCGTATTCTCGCTGCTCTGAATCATAATCCGCCGGACAGAATACCGATCGATTTTTCCGGTCACCGTTCATCAGGAATTGCGGCTCTGGTTTATCCCAAATTACGCCGAATGCTGGGACTGCCGGAAAAACCGATTCGTGTCTATGATTTGATCCAGCAGCTGGCGATAGTAGACGACGACGTTTTGGATATATTCAATGTCGACACCATTGAACTGGGGCGGGGTTTTGCACTTGAAGAAGATGATTGGAAGGACTGGGAATTACCCGATGGAACACCCTGTCAGATTCCCGCCTGGTGTCAGCCCCAAAAACAAACCGGCGAATGGATAATATTGAATGAAAACGGGCATGTCGCCGGACGTATGCCCAAGGGAGCCATCTATTTTGAACAAACTTGGTTTCCGCTGGCAGATGGCCGGGAACACCGGACGATCGAAACAATGCTGAACACAACCATGTGGAGCATGGAATCCACGGCGGCACCACCTGGACCGGTATCAGACAAAGTTTTAAGAAAAGGTGCGCAAAAACTTCGACAGCACACGGACCGAGCTATTTTGGGCTTGTTCGGTGGTAATCTGCTGGAAACCGGTCAGATGTTCTACCGCCATGATAATTTTTTCATGTTGCTGGCCGCAGAACCTGCCAAAACACATAAATTTCTGGACAATCTGGTCGCACTTCATTTAAAAAATCTGGAAAAATTTCTCTCCCTTGTGGGTGAGAGTATTGACATCATCGTTTTTGGTGACGACCTCGGAATGCAGACCGGTCCGCAGATATCACCAAAAATGTACCGCGAATTCTTCAAAGCAAGGCACCGGATATTGTGGAATAAGGTAAAACAGCTGGCGAATGTTAAGGTTATGCTGCATTGCTGCGGAGGAATCAAGCAACTGTTACCCGATCTCATCGATGCCGGCTTAGACGCTGTAAATCCGGTGCAAATATCTTGTCGAGGAATGGATACCGCCACCCTTAAAAAAGAATTCGGAAAAGATATTACGTTTTGGGGCGGCGGATGCGACACCTCTTATTATTTACCCAATTCATCACCACGCCAAATTAAGGAACACGTCAAACGACAGATCGAAATCCTGAGTCCGGGTGGAGGCTTTGTTTTTCAACAGGTTCATAATATTTTGGCCAATGTACCACCTGAAAGTATCATTGCCATGTTTGAAGCGGTAAATTCTTTCTAAAAAAAACCTCAAATTGCATCTCATAAAGTGTATTTTCGATCAATGGAGGTTAACAATGTCGATTCATTATAATAGGATTCCGGAATTAATCACCAGCAAAATTGTGGTCGGTGAAAGATTTGTTTTTTTTCTGCCCGGATTGGAAGACGGTTTTCATCGATATGTACCCAAAGTCCCTTGGATATCCGGTCTGACCGGTGGTGTCCCGGTAAAAATTTCCTCTTTTTATATTCCGCCCAAACCGGTGCAAAATATGCCTATCGGCGCTGTCTGCCCTACAAAGATGTTGTACGATACAAAAGAAACCGTACCGATATTGGTCTGCGATCCTGAAAACAAGGGCAAGAATGTACAACTTTTAATCCAAAACAGTTCTCACACTCCGGAAACGATCAGTTTAACCTTGGATCATCATGGTTGTGCCTTATATCATTTACACCAGCCATTGGAGGGTGATTATAAGGTACGTCTGGCTAACACAACTTTTACAGCTTTTTTCAAAGTCGCACGATATCAACTTGTACCACTGCACGCCGAATATATTGAACACCCTGTTTTAGAAAAAAATGATAAAATGAAGTGTAAGGTAAAACTGACAACGTATGAAGTGCCTTTGAACGGCAATGTCACTGTTGAACTTTTACAGGGAGAAAAACGAATTACCCGTTTTGAACTGCATGTAATAAATGGATTAACCGAACCTGTTTTTCAGTTGCCGTCTGGAGAACAAGATTTAAGTATCAACTTTCTTTTCGATGACAAAAGCGCATCTTTACCCGTACGTGGCGGCAAACAGAGTGAAAGACAGCATTTTACGGCAAATCCTCTGGGTAAAGTCGTCAGTGTCTCCACTCTACCACCGGGAGATGATGTTCGAGGTTTATATTTTGACCATCAAAAAACAAATCACGCACCTTTTGAACTGGAGAACATCAGTGCTGACAGGGGTGTTTTAAAAATCAATCATAAAAAAATGGAATTTATATGTATCGATGTTGTCGATCCGGTCCATAAAAGAAATTTTTCTTTTATTCCAGAGAATCTAACCAATGGTTCTCGAATTATGTTTGACGTACCTGATCCTTACTGTATTGTATTTATCGGTGCGATTATCAGTGGAAAAGCATATGAAGCCTACACAACCGTTATTCATCCGGAAAGAACACAGATCAAGATCAAAATTCCCGAAAAGATCGAACCCGGCGATGAAGGAACCATCATGCTTGAGGCATCACAAGAAACGGGCGTTCTGGTCACAATCACAGACGGCAGGGCTGTCTCCCAATCCACCCTCCGTCATTCGTTTGCGTCTGAATTAAAAAAAGGAATACAGAATACCGTTGGTTCGTTGACACCCGGTGAACCCGTAAATAATCTGTCCAAGCATTACCGCCCGTATACCGTAAGCGGAAGAGAAAGCGGGGGATTGGTTGGCGATCTATTATCTCAATTGTCGGATTTTATGGATGATGAAAAAAGCTTCATGCGCCCCAGACTCCGGCGGAATATTAGTCCACAATTTTCCAGCCACAGCTTTATGGCTCCTCCCAGCTACGACGAGCCGTACCGCAAGCTTCACATTGGGGCTACTCGTGCGTGCAGGCTCGTGGCAGAAAAACCGGCGGTCACAAAAATACCGGAATCCCCAAAAGAAAACGATGAGGTGGTAAAGCAGGTAATTGGCATCCCACGTCGAAAAAGCCGGGAAACAGTACTGTGCCGGTATTTTTCACTCAAAGGGAAAAAAGTTATCGGTTTTCGTGCACCGGAAACAATGACGCATCTTAACGTGTCGGTGCAAACAGTTTGTGGTTATGAGCCTAAGCTGATCGAGAAAAAAATCGCCGTTACTAAAGACCTTTTTATCGAATTTAACACACCTTCATTTGTGCATCCCAAAGACAAAGTTCAGGGCAAATTGTACGTACAGTGTCAAACCGGAGAATTTAAATTTCAACTGTTTAAAGACGGTGTAATTGTTCCTCTCACAAACAATCACAACACACTTGCAACGGATCAATGGCTAAATAAGGATGGAACATTTACTTTTCCCGCAGTACCCGGTAAATACACGGCTATTCTTGAAGACAAAGAAGGTCATACTGACTCTGTAGAGACAACAATAACTGCACCGGGACAATTTATTCATAAAGTTAAAAGCATTAAAATGTTAAAACCCGGCGATTCCGTCTCCCTCGAAGAAAATGGATATATCGCCATTCAGTTGCTTCCTTCACTTGAAAAACCCTATAAAAAAGCCCTCAAGGTGACCGCAGACTATCAGCATTTATGCTGCGAGCAGACAGCCGCAAAAATTGTCGCTGCATCCTTAATGTATCTTTACGGCGGCGGCGATGATAGGAGCAAAGCGGAAAGTATGATCGTAGCGGGAATTCAAAGAGAGGCAAAAATGTTCCGCAGAGGAAACGGTTTTCTCATGTATCCGGATAGTTCCCACATGTCCGAACATTACTCAAGGCTGGCCACGGAGTATCTTTTATACGGTTTGAAATCCCTTTCCGGTGTGGCAAGCAGTCAAGCATTGCAAAATGCTTGTTCATACGGTTTACAAATGGCGCAGAACGCTGCTCAATTTCACGGCATTCAATTTCCTCCGAAAAAAGTTTCCTCCTGCCGGGAAGCATATTATGTTCTGCTTGAGGATCCAAACAATCTAGCAGCAGTGGAGTATGTCAATACAAAAATAAAACATGAAGGACATTATTATTGTGTTAAAAACGGAACCAGTGTATCCAGCCGTACTGAAACAGCTTTTGCAGCGGCTGCGCTTTTTTTAAGCGGGCCGGCAAATATCGACAAAGCCATCATGACTTCCAACTGGATGACTAAACAGATGAACCAGAGCGGTGCCTGGTATTCGACCATGGATTCAATCGCCGGAATTTGCATGATGAACGCAATGAACCGGCTCGATGTCTTGACCGGTATGGAGAATGCTCCCATAGAGATAAACGGTAAGATGTCCGACCTGCGCTCAATGGAATCAAAACAAGAAATTCAGTCTGTTAAAAATCCGGGTGAAAATACGATTTTTCTGCCGGTACAGGTCACCGAACTGAAAAAAGAAAACTGGAATGCGAACAGATCAAATGTGGACGTGAGTGTAAAACTGACAAATTCCGCAGGAAAATCTGTAAATAAAGCCCGGATCGGTGAAGCATTGGACCTTAAAATATTGCTTCGCAACGGCTATAACATCGGTGATCTCTGTTTTATCTGCTTACCACCGGCGCTCAGCTTTGTATATGGGGGCGGACAGATCAAAAAGATGGCGATCGATTTTGAGGGTAAAGACAACATATCTGTTCCTGTCGCTGCGTTAACAGCGACAGATGGCGTTCAACATTACGCCGTAAGTATCAGGAATATGTACGATGAAGACAAAATCGGTAATCCGGGCTGGCAAAAAATAAAAGTCGTCGCTTAAAAAAGGAATTGACATATACAAAATTTACGACTATTTTACCTTAATTATGGGTACCACTTGCCAGAGGCAGTGGATTAAGATTCTACGTAATAAAGGTAAATGAAATGGACAAATTTTGTGTACGCATGGCTCTATTATGGTTCTTTTTATCTGCCCAAATTTTATTTTCCACATCAATTCAATCTCTTCACGGTGACTGGACCGTTCAACTCGATCCGGAAAACATCGGACGAGAGCAAAATTGGCATCTTAAAAAGTACAAAGACAAGGTAACACTCCCCGGCTCGATTCAGGAGCAGGGATATGGTGAAAATCCCTCTGTGAACACACCATGGACCGGTGATGTGAAGCAGGATGAATACGAAAAATCCAAATACGATCCCTACAAGACACCCGATTTTTTTAAATATCCTTTTTGGCTGACCCAGGAAAAACACTACAGGGGCGTTGCCTGGTTTCAAAAACAAATAAAAATTGATCCGGACCAGCAAAACAAACTTGTCATTCTGGAACTGGAACGCTGTCACTGGGAAACCATGGTATGGGTGGACGATCGCTATATCGGAGCCGACAGCAGTCTTTGCACGCCCCACCGGTATATCCTACCGGATAATTTGACTCCCGGCGTACATACGTTGACCATCCGTGTAAACAATGACCTGATCATCAATGTGGGACCTAATTCTCACAGCATCAGCGATCATACCCAAAGCAACTGGAACGGTATTACAGGAAGAATTCGACTGCTATACCTCCCCCCTGTTTATTTTGAAAACATCAGATTATTTCCGGACCTGGGTAACAATACAGTTCGAATTGAACTGGATATTATCAATAAATCCGGAAAGCCGCAGCAAGGACGAGTGGATTTTTGTGCTTTTTCCAAGCACACCGATCAACAGATCAACGGACCGGAATCACGCCGAATCGAATTTTCAATAGCAGACATTAAACACGTTCGATTTATATACCCCATGGGTGGTAATCCTTTACTGTGGGATGAATTTGAGCCCAATATATATGAAATGCAAGTCACTTTAAAAACCGTTCATTCCGAGTATACACAAAAGTTACAATTCGGTATGCGGTCTTTTACGACAAAAGGCACAAGAATCTTTATAAACGACCGTCCGACTTTTTTGCGCGGTACCCTGGAGTGTGCTATTTTCCCGAAGACAGGATATCCGCCGACGGAACCGCAGGAATGGGAGCGGATATTGAATACCGCCAAATTTTTCGGCCTTAATCACATCCGATTCCATTCGTGGTGTCCGCCACAAGCGGCTTTTATTGCTGCCGATCGATGCGGTATATATCTGCATGTGGAAGGTCCGAGCTGGGCCAATCAGGGAGCGAGTCTGGGTGACGGTAAACCCATTGATAAATTTATATACGGCGAAACAAAACGTATTTTTGACGAATACGGCAACCACCCCTCCTTTTGTATGTATGCTTATGGCAATGAGCCTGCCGGAAAGAACCAGAAAGAATTTTTAGGACAATTTATCGAATATTGGCGTTCCAGAGACGGCCGCAGAATTTACACATCTGCTGCAGGCTGGCCGATTATTCCTCAAAACGATTACCATTCAACTTTCGACCCGCGCATTCAGCACTGGGGCGAGGGGCTAAATAGTGTGATCAATGCCCAACCGCCAAACACTATGTTTGATTATGCCGATATTATTGCGTCGTTTGAGAAACCTGTCGTAAGCCATGAAATCGGCCAATGGTGTGCCTATCCTGATTTTGATGAAATTTCCAAATACACCGGTGTACTCAAAGCAAAAAATTTTGAAATTTTCCGCGATTTCCTCACACAAAATGACATGGGACATCAGGCAAAAGATTTTCTGCTGGCGTCAGGAAAGCTTCAAACGATCTGCTATAAAGCCGATATCGAAGCCGCATTGAGAACACCCGGCATGGCGGGATTTCAGCTGCTGGATCTGCACGATTTTCCCGGCCAGGGAACAGCACTGGTGGGCGTATTGAATCCGTTCTGGGAAACAAAGGGTTACGTGACTGCTGAAGAATATCGCCGCTTTTGCAACAGTACGGTCCCTCTGGCTTTGATGAAAAAGCGTACATGGAAAAATTCGGAAATATTTGAGGCTGAAATTTTAATCGCCCATTTCGGACGCCGGCCCATAAACGATGCGGTCATCAAATGGTCCGTTAATGCATCGGATGATCAGTTTGAAAAAAGCGGACGTTTTTCAATGGCTACCATTCAACTGGATAACAATCAAAAGGCCGGTACGATTCGAATTCCTCTCGAAGGCATTCATAATGCACAAAAATTTTTATTGACTGTTAATGTAGCGGATATCGCTGAAAACAATTGGGAATTCTGGGTTTATCCCACAGACATGAGACCCCAAAAACCGGAAACAATAATCCAGTGCACCCAATTGACATCTGACGTTCAAAACAAACTGGAAAACGGTGCCGACGTTTTATTGCTGTTGAACGGAAAAATAAAGCAAGATAAAGGTGCCGGAATTGCCGTTGGATTTTCCCCGGTATTCTGGAACACAGTATGGACCGATATGCAGGCACCGCACACCCTGGGTATCCTGTGCGATCCGGATTTTCCTGTTTTCAAGGATTTTCCAACGGAATTCCACAGTAACTGGCAGTGGTGGGATATTATCAAAACGGCTCAGGCCATGCTCTTGGAAGATTTTCCATCCGGCTTAAAACCGACGATTCAATTGATTGATACCTGGTTCGAGGCAAGGAAAATAGGAATGATGTTCGAAGCGCGGATCGGCAACGGTAAAATACTTGTTACATCTATCGATTTTCAAAACGATCTGCAAAACCGGCTTGCGGCGCGGCAATTGTACGCCGGGATATTGAGATATATGGCAAGTGAGAATTTTAATCCAGACATAAAAATGAGCGCTGAAGTGATTCGGCAGTTGAGTGACTAATCGACGAAACGGGGATAAAAAAATGATGCGAATAGTCTTCCTTCTGTTTGTGTTTTTACTTATTGTGGTTTTTAACAAAAACAACTCGTCAGCTAAATCCGAAAATATGTATCAGCCCACCATTCAATCCATTCAAACACATCAATGCCCGGAATGGTTCAAAGACGCTAAATTCGGCATGTTTATCGACTGGGGCCTGTATTCTGTTGCCGGATGGGCGCCCAAACAGGAGACCGGCAAAGCCATGTATCCGGATTGGTATCTGCTGAACATGTATCTTTTAAGCGACTGGCGCGAATATCACACAAAAACCTGGGGGGAACGGTTCAAACGGGATGATTTTATCCCACTGTTTACCGCAGAACAATTCGATCCGGCAGGGCTCGTTCAACTGGCGGCGGAATGCGGGATGAAATACGTTATCCCGTTTTGCAAGCATCATGACGGATTCTGCCTCTGGCCCAGCAGCTTGACACAAAGAGACGCAGGAGAAATGGGGCCCAAAAGAGATCTGATTGCACCTCTGGTACATGAATGCCGCAAAAGGGATATAAAATTCGGATTTTATTTTTCAATCGAAGAATGGGAATATCCTGTTATCGAAAATGATCAACTCCAAATCCGATTGTGGGAGTGCGGAGATTTTCCGCAACAACTGGTTCCATACATAAGGCATGAAATCGACGGCAAGATTACCGGCAAAGTTCCAGTAGAAGATTTTTTCGGAGATTACATCATTCCACAAGCCAAAGAATTTATCGACATGTATGATCCGGATTTGCTCTGGTTTGACGGTGAATGGCAGACGCCGGTCGAGGAAACCCGTACACCCGAGATTGTCAGCTATTTTTACAATCAGGCATCCGGAAAAAATGTTGCCGTCAATGACCGCCTGGGAAAGGATTTGCGTTTTAAAGCGGGCGATTTTTTCACCAGTGAGTATCATTCACTGGAGTCTGAGCAGACCAAGGTTGCCCATAAATGGGAAGAATGCCGTGGAATCAGTCAATCGTTCGGTTACAACCGGCAGGATACTGAGGCGAATGTTGTAAGCGCTAAAGAACTCATCCGGATGTTTGTCAAAATTGTCAGTGAAAACGGCAATCTATTGTTAATCGTCAATCTGGACGGTCAGGGTGCTCTACCGGAAATTCAGGAAAAACGGTTACGTGAAATCGGTGCATGGTTGCGTATAAACGGCGAAGCAATCTATGGCACCAAGCCGTGGATTTTATCACACCAGGGTGAATTTATCCGGTTCACGCAGAGTAAAGACGATAAAAACGTTTACGCCATTTGCACGGAATGGCCGGGTAAAATGCTGAAAATTGATTCCATTAACCTGGCTGAAAACGGAAATATAACCATGCTGGGAACAAATGAAAAAATACAATGGGAACAAAAAGACGGATTTTTAAAAATTTTGATTCCGGAATCACTCAAAAAAAATAAACCTTGCGAACATGCCTGGGTTTTCAAATTAACTACAAAATAACTTGTTTTGCATGAGAAAAATATGAAAAAATTATTCTTATTTTACGGTATCATTTTTCTTTTATCGGGTTGTAATAAAAACAATTCCCGGTTCAATCCGTATTTTGGCAATGGTTTTCGTAACGGCTGGATCGATCAAAATTCAGCCGTCATATGGACACGGCTAACAAAAGTTCCCGAACTGAAGCGCGACGGACTGCCGTTTATCCCTCTTTCCAATGAAGAGCATCAAAGCCTGAGCACCTGCACCGATGAGAGTAAAATCTACCGGGCTCAGATTCCACAGGGTTTAACGCTGGAAGATATGGAAGGTGCATGTCCGGGAACGGCGGGACAGGTTAAACTGGTTTACTATCCTCAAAATAAAAGAGGCGACAAAACAGAATACAAATGGTTGACTGTCGATACTGAAAAAAATTTTACCAGGCAGTGGAAATTATATAACCTTCAAGCCGGCTGCCGGTATAATGTGGAAATATATGCCAGAAAGGATAAACGATCTTGCGTTTCAGATACAATTTCCGGTTTTTTTACCACACCGCCTGAGGAATCTACGGTTCAGGAGGTGACATTTTGTTTCGTTACCTGTCATGATTATAACAGGCGTGACGATGGTATCAATGGACATAAAATTTATCCCGCCATGCTGAAAAACCACCCCGATTTTTACGTTCACACAGGCGACGTCGAGTACTATGACAAGCCCAATCCATTTTGTATGACGGAATCGCTCATGTTTTTTAAATGGAACAGGATATTCGCATTACCTTTTCAAAGGGATTTTTACACAAAGGTAACGACATATTTTCTTAAAGATGATCACGATGTGCTCAAGGACGATGCATTTCCGGGCACAAGCTATGGCAACGTATCGTATGAAAGGGGACTTGAAATTTTCGATAAAATACAATTCCCTTCATCCGATGACACTTATAACACGATTCGATGGGGCAAGGATCTGCAAATCTGGCTGATGGACGGCCGCCGGTTTCGCAGCAACAACACGATACCGGACGGGCCTGAGAAGACCATTTGGGGAAAGGTTCAGAAGCAATGGTTGTTCCGTACCATCAAAGAATCAGATGCGTCCTTTAAATTAATCATCTCCCCCACGCCTATTTTAGGGCCGGATCGCGACAACAAGAATGACAACCATTCCAATCAGGGATTTAAAAATGAAGGCGATGAAATCAGGCGTTTTGTCAATGAGCAGAAAAATGTCTATTTTTGCAACGGCGACAGGCACTGGCAGTATGTGACCCATTGGGAAGGGACAAGACTGTGGGAATTCAGTTGCGGTGCCGGTTCGGACGAACATGCCGAGGGGTGGTCCCAGGAGGATAAACGCCTCGAACACCGGTTTTTACGCGTTAAAGGAGGCTACCTGTTAGGGCATGTATATCGTCAAGACGGCACAGCCACGTTGAAATTCCAGCATTGTGATGTGGATGGTGGTGTGGTTTATGAAAAATTGCTGGTAACGGAATAGGCGTAAAAAACAATCTTTTTAAAATAAACCGGCGCGCAGCCAGCTCGTTTGGAAAAATATCGTATCCGATTTTTGAGGAGGAACATCTTGAGAAAATTCTCCAAGGTACTAAGAGTCGATCAAAGTCAAATAATCAACGAAAGGAAAAATAAAAATGAACAATCCAATCAATCGCCGTCATTTTATCGGTGGCATGGCGGCTACGGCTGCCCTGTCCATGACGGCTCCTCGTGTTTTTGCCGAGCCGGACAGCAGGCCTAATTCAAATTTCAAAGGCGTTCAAATCGGCGTCATCACCTACAGCTACCGCAGTATGCCGGGCAGTGCTGAAGAGCTGCTAAAATATTTGGTGGAATGTGGTATTTCTTCGGTTGAACTTATGGGGGAACCGGCTGAACAATTCGCCGGAGCACCGGTTTTTGAGCGTTTGCCCCGTCGTGGTGCCGGCTTGAGCGATGCCGAACGGGAGGAGATGCAGGCAAAACGCAACGCACAGCGGGAAGAATTGCGCAAATGGCGCACATCGCTTTCAATGGATAAGTACAAGGCGTTGCGTAAACTCTACAACGATAGCGGCGTTGATATATATATTGTCAAATTTGGAGACATCGGTGAAGTATCGGATGAAGAAGTTGAATATTATATTTCCGCAGCAAAAGCGCTGGGTGCCAGAGGAATTACTGCGGAAATCTCCGAAAAAACCGCAGAACGCCTGGGACCGATTGCCGACAAAAACGACATTCAAATCGGCTTTCATAATCATACACAGGTCAGCTTTGAAAGCTGGGAGACACCTTTTTCCTATGGGAAAAAACTCACGATGAATTTTGATATCGGCCACTATGTTGCCGGAACCAACGAATCGCCGATTCCGGTTATCGAAAGATACGCAAATGCCGGGCGTATTCTGAGTTTACATATCAAGGACCGTAAAGTCAACAATGGCCCGAATATGCCTTTCGGCCAGGGTGACACACCGCTGGCACTTGTCCTACAGCTCATGAAACGCAAAAAGTACGAGTTCCCCGCACACATCGAACTGGAGTATACAATTCCTGATGGCTCGGATGCGGTGCAGGAGGTAAAAAACTGCGTCGAGTTTTGCAAAAAAGTATTGGAATAATGAAATATCCTCTTATTCATGCCGTAACGCGTCCAACAACTCGCCCCTAACAGAATATTTTACAGCCCAAAATATCCAAAATAATCCATTCATAAAGATAAAAACAATAATAATCCCGATAAATCCAAAAGGTATCTTTGCACCCGGTAAAAAGATAGCCGGTAAAACCGCTAAAATTCCGGCCACAACGCCTGCAATTAATCCCATAATCAATATAAAACCATATTCGGAAAAAATAACTTTATAAATTAAAGAAATGCTCCATCCAACTGCTTGCAGCAGTGCAAGTTCGCTACGCCTCTCCACCAAATTACGTGCGACCAAAATACCCAATCCCAGCGTTCCGATCATCAATCCCAACCCACCGAGAGCAAGAAAAATATTCAAATACGTATTGGTCACAATTGAAAAAGATTCCAGTTTTTCAATTGTTTTGGTTATATCGATGCCGTAATCCTGTAAATTCCAGGATAGTGTATTAAGAAGTTTTTCATCATCCAAGCCACCGGCATCCACAAGGAACAGCCGGTAACCGCTGATAGATGGAAAATGCCGTATAAAATGATCATTTGAAATGATCAAATTTCCCTGAAAAATTGAATTTGCCAATCCGCCGACCAATTTGATATTCAGGGTTTTGCCCGATTCATCAATAAAACGGAGGGTATCGCCGACAGCTTTACCGAATCCCCAGGTTATAACGGTCATATCCGCCACACCGGGAATAATATCAGGAGCGATATCGGTCTGCAGGGCCGACCAGGGATTATCCTTATCCACACCCGGAACTGTTTTTGCAAAAGTGAAAACCCGGCGCTGTGAAAGATCCTTGGGCTGTACACCAAGAATCCGCGGTTTTGTGACCCGATTTAAATTTAAACAACTGGCATCATCACCCTCACGAACGCGAAATGGGACGAACGAAACACTATCGTATTGATTATCGGCAAGTCCTGTTGCCTGGCGACCGTTCGAAAAATTCGGATGATATGGTATTGGGATAACGGTCTCTGCAAAAAGAGTAAAACCACCGGTGCCAGAAGAACGCAGGTGTGCATTTTTTAAGGAATTGGTACGATTGGCCCCAACCGCTATGGTTATAAAAATACCGCAGGCCAGTAATCCGATTGTGGTCAGACTTTTTATTCGATGCCGTGAATTATTACGAATACCGATATTTTGGACACTTGGACGTGTACTCTGTTTGTCTCCGGATTTGATAAAGAATAAATTTGCCATTAAAAGGACCGCCGTAAGATATAAAAACCCCAAGCCAAAAAATAATCCGGCAACCTGCATACCCTTTTGCGGCGACGTTGTGATTAAAATAATCAAAATGGCCATACCAATTGCAAAAAGAAAAATGATGGAAAGGATTTTTGAGCTTTTGTGAACGGTTTTTTCTGCCGCAAACTGTCCGCGTTGGGTTTGAGATATTGGAGCATTTACTTGTTTTCGAACCACAAATGCAAGTGCCACAGCCGCAACGATCGTCGACGCCAAAAATCCGATCAACAAAGAAACGGGTTTTATATAAAGATACATAGATGACGTACCGACTGCACCGCGCCAGACGGTACCCAGGGCATATAATACGATTTTATTGTACAATACACCAAAAATGACTCCAAGTGTCCCCCCTATCACCGACAAGGCCGCGCCTTCAAAAATTAATAATTTTGTGATGTTTTTACGCGGAATACCGACTGCAAGCAACAAACCTGTTTGCGATCCTCTATGGTCGAGTCCAAAGGCAAACAATAATCCCGTCAATAGGACAGCTGCAATAATGATAAAAAACGACAGGCCCAAAAACAGCTGACCGAAATCAACCGAATCCCGGCTGGCAGCGAGTCCCTCCTGCAACACAGGTAGAAATACAAAGCCAAGTGAATCAGGCGGTAGATGCTGCAATATTTTTTCCTCAATATCCTTTTGCTGCAGGTTTTGTAATAAAAATCGAATGGCTGTCTCGGAGCCGAACCGATTTGCCCACATTTCTTTTGCAACGGCCGGATTTACAAGCGCTTTGGGCGTCGTTCCATACTGTTGCCAATATTTTTCATCTTTATCCCGGATTTTATCCAAATCAACAGGAATACCCGCTTCCCATTCCCTGCAGTGGTTTGCATCCGTCAAACCAGGAATCGGCGGGACCATGGAATTGTCAATATGCCAATCCTTCATGGGTACGACATCACGGACAATAAACCGGTGAAGGCCATGCTGTAATTTATCAGTGCTCCCGACGATCCAGTACCGCATTTGAACGGAGCTGCCGATACCCACTCCCAGATCACGTGCCAACCAATCGTTAACGATAATTTCATTATCCTCAGGAAGCTTTTTCAGGGCATTTTGTTCACCTGTTGTAACAAAAAGAAAAGGACTCGAACTGTTCTCGAATGTCATTTCATTGGCAAAATAAGTCAAGATGGGACGGAAAAACAATTTGCTTCTTTTTACGGCATCAACAATAGGCGGATCGATAAAAATCCGGTCTGATAATAAATCAATCGTACTCTCATCGACTCTTCGCCAGAATAAACCGGCGTCTTGAAAACCGAAACAAGTTTTCAAAGCATAAGACAATTGTGATTCAGTTATCGAACCGTTTTCAGCCAGCAATAAATTCCCCCTATTTTTTTGCTGGATTAATCCGGATAAAAATTTTAACGGTATAAATACATTAAACGGTGCGGTTTGACTGGTTTGCAGGTTAAAACGACCGAACTGTTGATCCGTCAAAACAGCGACAATTTTAACCGGAACAGCAATGTTCGATTGTTCCTGAACGGCAAAGGGAACATCAAGTGGTATCGCATTCACATTTTTAATGCGTAACAATATGTCATCACCTTTTTGAACGTTCAATCTTTTTGCCAGTGCAAGATTTACGGCTATATGATTTCCGACCGAATCTCCGAATGGTGCTGAAACACCACCCAAATTCCAAAATGTTTCATCGACTCCCAATACCTGAACTTGATTGATCCGGCGTTGTTCCTTCTGGTTTACGGTGATACCCGGTACCTGAATGGCCGGTGCGATTATAACACCCAAAGAATCCGTCAATTTTTCTGCCAGTTCAAGACTAAAAAAACGATCTCCTGCCACAAGGGCGTAACCGATTTTGCCCAAACGAGCAAGGGTTATTTTTTTCAATGAAAAACGAACTGAATCGCCTGTAACGAGTGCACCGACAAGAACAGTCGTACACAAAATCACACCGGCCAGAACATTAATATTAGTTCGCCAGTAGTACAAAATGCTACGGCGAACGAGAAGCGACAATGATATCTTAAACGTTTTCATTTGGCTGCAGTTTTCCCTCAGTCAAGGTGTATATATTACCCAGCATGGCGGCCAGTTCAACAGAATGGGTAACTGTAATCAATGTGACTTTCTCCTGCAGATTTAATTCCGCCAGTAACGCCCCTATTTCCCGGGCTGTATGCTGATCCAACGCACCTGTAGGTTCATCAGCAAGAATCAATTGAGGTCGATTGATCAGTGCGCGTACAACTGCCGCTCGCTGCCGCTCTCCTCCGGACAATAATCCGGGAAAATAATCCCGTCGGTTTTCCAATCCAACACGTTTTAACAATTCAAGAGCATGTCCGGATTTGTCTTCCTTTGTAGCAAGTGTGGGTACAAGAACATTTTCCAGAACAGTTAAATGCGGAAGCAGATGGTGAAGCTGAAAGATAAAACCAATATTCCGATTACGCATTCTGGTTTTTTTATCTTCCGGCATTTTTGACAATTCCATGCCGTTCAATTTAAGCGATCCTGAGGTGGGTTTATCCAACAATCCGATTATGTTCAGCAAGGTGCTTTTTCCGGATCCGGATGGCCCCACGATGGTCACTATCTGACCCGGCAAAACATTGATGGTCACGTCTTTCAAAACAAAGAGCTGTGCCTGTCCAGGTGCGGTAGAATAACTTTTTGATATATTATCGAGTTCGAGCAAATATTTACTGGTTGACATTGCTCATCCATTCTCCATGTTAAATGAAAAATGCCGTCTCCGGTTACATTTTTCACTTCTGCATACCGGTTTCAGACAATCATAAAAAAATAATTTAAATCATTTTCGGATGCTACTTTATTGCATAAAATCCTGCCTGCATATGCGAAAACCAGAATAATTCTGCAATGGAAAAGCCGGTTTTTAATAAAAGTTTTAAATTTAAATGTTGCCGGACTGTTATCGAAAAATAGCTCTGATCAAATCGTTTTATATGATTTTCGACTACAGAAGATGGATCAGCCGGCACAAATTCTGTCCCCGTAAATACAGATAGCGCATTTTCCGTCAAATAGCCGGTCCCGCATTCTGTATCCAACCAAACAGCGGGACTCGGCTTAACGGTCTTGATCAGGTCTATGGTTTCATCATGAAAAATTTCATAAAATGGAATCGTTTGCCGGACGTTTCGATCGTGTTCCAAAGAAGAGTGTGGAGTTGTATTGTCTATTATATTCAAATTGAAAACAAACGAATTCTGTTATGTTCATATAAAAGACTGATGGGTGATATTTTCTTCCGGGCTTTATATCGCCAACCTATTTTTGAATCCAGATATTCCGAAATTCAATAGGTGATCCCTCACTTTGTAATGCAATAGGTCCACCAGATAAAGATGGATTCATGCCGGAATTTTGCAAAACGCCGTTCACGCTGCATTCAATTTTCTGCGATGAAACAGTGATGTCGTATGTATTCCACTCGCCGGCAGGTTTTTCATTGCTTTCCTGTTTTTTCGGTATTATGGTAAATCCATCAGCGTTGCTCCAAGTCGAGTCATCTACAGTGATACTTGCGGGGCCGATCAGTACAAGATCGCCGGCGTTTCCGGCCATTAACTGGCATTCAATGGCATTTGGCCATATTTTATCCGGCTGCTGACAATTCAATAAAACACCACTATTGGTTGGCTCATCAACCCAACGCCATTCGAGATGCAGTTTATATTCGGTGAAAGATTCTACTGTTCTCATAAATCCATTAGGCACACCTTTACAGTGTACAACTCCCTCTTGAACAGACCATACGGAATCAGCAGATACCGTCGAATCTGCAAGATAAAATGTCCAGCCTTGATAATCTTTACCGTTGAAAAGAACGGTCTTTGTATCTTGTTGAGGAGTCGAACAAGCAAAATAAAAAAGAAAGACGCACAGCATCATTCCGATTGCCAAAAATTTAAGCCTCATTATGTCTCCTTTCAAAAAATGAAAAAACCTGTTCGATAAATTAGTGGAATAAACAGGTTTAAGAAATAAAAAGGTCAGCTACCAGTGGAAACCTAAAAATGGTTCAACATTAACTGACCTTTCTAAATCGAACGTATTTACTATTTGTCACTACTAGGCAAAAATCTTGTCACCTTTGTACCGCACTCAGGACAGGTGCCTTTTGCCATTCGTCTTCCTTTGGCATTCACCTCCAGATTTCCACCTTTAATCTGTTGTTTCTTACGGCATTTTACACAATAACCCTCAAAATCCATGATGGTGTTCCTCCCATTTTAGATGAAATAAAAGCATCCCTGTTTATTTCGGGAAGGCGAATTAAATAATACCAGATTAAAAAATGTAACGCGAAAAAAGCCGAACCAAAGTTGCCCTCTTGTTTCCTGGGAACAATTAAGAGATACGTTAATATACATTATACACACACATATTGCAAGTTATTTTATTAAATTTTTATTAATTTTTTTTTATATATTCCCAAAATATCAGCATATCGATATTCCGCGGTTATCGCTATCCGGGGAATGCCGGCTTTAAAATAAGTATTTTCAACGTTTATATCCCCCTCACTTTACGAATATCATTTTCTTCGTCGCCTGATATTTTTCTGTTAAAAGTCTACAAAAATAGACTCCGGATGCTTCGTCTTGCATACTCAAATGAACGGTGTGACGTCCGGCATTCATCTTTCTTTTCAAAAGTGATTTAATTTTTTTACCGTTCACATTATAAAGTTCCAAACGGACAAATGTGTTGCAATCAATTGAAAATTCAATTCTTGTATTCGAATTAAACGGATTCGGAAAATTCTGCTTGAGGCAAAAATCAATCGGCACGGCCTGTGCATATGTCACAAAATCCGAATACTTGAAAGAGCCATCCCTGTCCGTCTGTTTGAGCCGATAGACCGGGGTAGTGCGGATATCCGGAACATTATAATCAATAAAATGATACTCTATAGGTTTTATCGAATATCCATATCCTTTTACGAAACCGATTGTGGACCAAGCGGATGTGTTTATATTTTTACTACAGTTACGCTCAATATAAAAACCGTAATTATTGCTTTCATTTGCAGTCACCCAGTTCAGAAGGATATTTTTGGATATTCTGGAAGCAGTAAAAGTAACAAAATCTACGGCTAAAACCTTTTTATTCACGTTGAAAACATGTACGATATTTAATCCGTCTCGATTATAATCAAACTCCAGGACGAACAAAAGTCTGCTTTGCGGGTCAAAAGTCATTGATCTGATTTCTATTTTTTTTCCCAAAAATATTTTTGGATCAAATCGGATTGCCGAATAAGGTTGTGGCTGAAAGGATGGTATTTCACCGCCACTTACCCTTGCCAGGTCATCGGGATCGTATAAAATCGCCATTGGAATAAAATTATGCGCCTTCCAACCTTTACCGTCCGGATCGGTAATGTAAAATTCCGGATATGGCACATCTGCTATTATCCAATCATGGCGCATATGTTCACCAATGTAACCATACCAATGCTGCCCCCGCGCCTTATTTCCCAAAATGACCACGGCATTCTGATTTTCAGCGGAAAGCCAGGCAGCATCCTTCCAATCATCACTTAACAGGTAGCCATCGATGGCATTGGGTAAAAAATAGCCGTCGGTACCCTCCACAGGACCGTATTTTAGCAGCGTTGTATAATTCAAGACAGAATTAGCAGTCGGGGGATTTTCACCAATGCCTGAAAACGAATATAATCCGGGTCCCAATCCCCCCAGTCCGCCGTCACGGCAGCGCCCTGTAACCAATCGCTGTCCGGCCGTATTTTGCTTGGCCCATATTTCCGGAAGTTTGAACAGATAATCGCCCAGTGCCGCGTCCAAAGGCGGAGAACCAGGATCTCCGACATGCCATGCTCCATATTTTATGGCGATTGCCGGATTTTCAGCATCACAGCAACTGATGCATGCATGCTTTTCAGCCGTAACCGTATAATGCACGCTCCAGGAACTGTAGAGACGGTCTTCGTCGTCGAAATATTCAAGGCCGGTTCGCCATATGTCGACATAATCGCCCCAACTGTCGATATTACCGGGACGGATGTTAACAGGATTCGCTATGGTTTGTGCCTGCGGCAAGTCATCGATATTTCCGGCACTGGTAACAACAGGCTGCGGGATACTCACCTGGCCGGCAAATCCGCGCTGCGGCTGATTGAGATCGGTTACAAATAAAGATCCGCTGAATCCATCGGCAGCGCCGGAACCGTTGGGCCCTCCATCACCATTCGGGAAATAGGCCATAGATTCACCGCCCCAGGAAAACACTTCGGGTAACCGGAATGCGCCCAAATACATAAAACTTTCCGGCGTGATCAAATCCACTCTTTGCTGGTAAGGAAGCGAATTCGCAACCACGGCTAAAGAGGGTAAACTTTCGTTCCCGCAGTGATCCAGTGCGGTTACGGTAAAAGTAAAAGTGCAATCCGGCTGCAGGTACACAGCCGTAAAATTTTCCTCCCTTGAATATCCTTCAACCTGACCATCCATGTAAATCAAGTATTCTATCACACCGGTGTCGTCATCCGGTTTCTGCCAGCTTAGGGCGATTTTTGAATCGGATACAGGAATGGCACTCAGCGCAGACGGAGGATCGGGAGGTGTCACGTCGGCATCTGAAAAAAGTTCTATTTTATCGCAAACAATATATTGCTTAGGATACGTTTCGAACCATTCAATATGTAAGTTAATATTGATCAGATCGAAACCTGTGTTGGTCTTGTGAACTCCCCCATCCGTAATATTAAAAACCGTTCGCACCCAAGCAGCCGGTTGAACGGTGGTGTAGGTTTGCCGGTAATCGGAAAAATTTCGCATGGTATACCAATGGCCCTCACGTTCGCCGCCGTCAGGATAATCCGGATCGGTAAAACTAATGCGGGCTGCCATTGTCACCGGCTGATCGAAAGTATTAAACCAGGTTACCACAATTCTTTCCCCCGGGATAAAATTTCTTATCACGCCACGCACACCGCGAAAATCTGTATATTCGTCAATATCCGAAACAGCAATCACACCACCGGGACCGGAAGAGGTATATCCCATGTTTGGACTCAACAACAGTTGATCCCATTCGTTAAGCGCAAAATTATTCTGAGCAGGCGTTGCTCCAAAATCTACCAGAACAACGGCTTGGACGACTGTGGCTCCTCCCAAAAACCACATCACTGCTATTATTCTTAACCGATGCTTTAGAAATGACATGTTTTCCTCAGCAAGGTAAAAAGAGTCAATGTTACAATTTTAAGAATTAACCACCCTTATTATTTCACCACTTTAACTACAACAAAATTATCAATAGCCTTTACATCCGCCGTAATTTCACGCTTTAAATCAAAAACAACCCGGGTGAACTTTTCAACATCGTGATATCCCACCCGCGCACGTATAAATGGTCCCCGGTTGATTTCAAAAATTTTTGAATCCGTCAGTATAAAAATTCCGGGCAAATCAACGACAAGCCTACTGGGATCAGCCAGCGCGAGCGTTTTAAACTGAACAGATCCGTTACAAACAATTTTAATTTGAGAATCGCTAACAGCTTGTATATCCAAGACTGCCGATCCTTCAGGCATTGCCGGTACAGCGTCGAAAGTAAACAATAGAAACTCAACTCGGCGGTTGCGAAACCGGCCCTCCTCGGTACCGTTATCAGCGACGGGACGCGACTCTCCATAACCGATGGGCATATAGAATCGCTCTCTTTTAACCTTTTCCTTTTTCGACAGGTGGACCATCACACTATCCACACGGCGTTTGGACAGGTGGATATTGTATATTTCGGTGCCGATACTATCCGTATGCCCGGCTACATGTACACGAGCCTTAGGATAAGTATTTAAAATCTCACCGACACGCCGCAAAGTCTCCTCTTCTTCCGAGCGTATTTCTGCTTTATCGAAATCAAAGTTTATGCGCATACTGACAAGGATTCGATTGCTGTCCTGGGGTGCCACTTCTATTTTGCCCTCACTGGCTTCGGCGATATTTTTAATACGTTCCAACCGGCGGGCGATCTCCTCTTCCGACTCACGGGCACGCAACTCAGCTGCCTCGGCTGCTCGCCGTGCCTGTTCCGCTGCCTCCAATTCGCGCCGTAAACGGTCGTGCATTTCATTGTTTATGGATTTATCCGGTTGCGACACACCAAATGTGAAAAGCAGCGAAAAACGGTGTGCAGCGGTTTCAAATGTTTCCAGTGGCGCATAAGCGTAATCCAGTCTTGTCCGCGACCCTGCAAGCCATTCCATCGGAATATGCAGTCCGAATCCGGCGGCCCATGGTGAAGCATCGGCGTCGTGTAATACAAGTCCGGACCGTAATATAAGGAGCTCATGCAGAACAAGCTCACCGCCAAGGTAATAACGCATCGCCTGTTTTTGTGTCCATGCCACATCGGCAGCCACATTTAGAGCGACATCTGTCCCGACAGGCAAACGTGAGGCCCCGCCAAAACGAAACGTCAGAGGTAACGGGGATTCGAGCACATCAAATTTCACTTTGGAAATACCAATATTTTGAACCGTTGCACCAAATGAAAAATGGTCAAGCTGCCACTGGGCGCCCAAATCCAATGCCGCCGTGGTCATCTGTTGTCCGACGAGATTTTGCTGGATTAATTTTATACCGGCACCGAATCCCAAATTTTTGTTTAATAGACGGATCGAATGACCATAACCAAAGCAGGCCATAATATCGTTACTGCTGGCAATTCCACCGGTTTTTCGAAAAAACTCATCAACCTCAACAATTTCACCTTCATTAAAATACGTAACATCAACACCAATCACGCCGATATAGGTTGGGAGCGCCAGACCAACAGCACCTTGGCGTGTGTCATCGATCCAGTTATGAAAATTGGCGGCCAGCATGATGTGGCGGAGATGTCCCAGCCCCCCCACATTATAATGGATCAGATTAATATCATCCGCCAGCGCGGTTCCGGTTCCACCCATAGCAACTTGACGAGCATGCGCACGGATTCCCAGAAAAGCGGCGCTGTGATAACCCACACCATCACTTGCGTTTGACCGCAGGTAAAGGCATAAAATCACCAACAAGCAAATTGTTGTATATTTTCTCATAGGTTCTCCACTATCTATCTCCGCTCGTTAAGTTATCGAATGATGACAAACTTGCGGAAAAACACCACTTGTTCGGTTTCGTTCGTATCCTCATGCCTCAAGTCAGCATGAACTTTAAGCCAGTACGTCCCACTGCTCACTTTATGACCGTTATCATTATACAAATTCCACCAATGCTCGGCAATTCCGAACCGTTCCTCCGGTATAAAACTGCCGGTATCGAATACGATCGTATTGCCGTCAATATCACGAACTTTTTCTCCAGCCAAATTGTAAATCTCAAGCCGGCGTAGGTACAGCGATGCGGATGCCGATGCAACAAGCATACGGAAATTATCGGATCGGTTTTCAAAATAGGGATTCGGTGCAACTTTGACTGTATACGGCTCGCCCTCTAGATATATTGAAACCAGTGTATCGGGGCCGGTCGGCAGCAGAGCTGATTCGGAAAGCATTATATTATCCACATATTCGGCAGTAATCCGATGACCCGGCATGGCCTGAATTTGACCATCATTTTTTAATCCATTGTTGTCTTTGACAATTCGAATTCCACCATCCTCAGCCGGATAAAAATCACCACTATTCCAGACGCCGTCACTGCTTTGTTTCTCGTACAGGATAATTCGTTCCTCATCATCGGTTACGCGATCGAACAGTGCGACTGTTATTGAATCCTGACGGTCGGGAGTAATATTACGGTCATATTCTTCAAATACATGCACATATAGTACATCATCAAATTTAACGTTCCGAACAAGGTCACCACGATAGTTTTCAATAGCAATTTTCCCGGTTGTGTTTTTAATGATCGAAATACTATCGACAGAAACATCAGACGGGTTAACAGGATCGGTATATGAAACCACAAGGGTATCCCGGTCGAATACCTCCATGATCGAATTGTTCGGTACAAATTTTGAGGTGACGACGAGCAGAGGAATCCGGGGAATCAATCGGTACGAGCCAAACTCCTGATTGACGAGTTCGACTCGTTCGCTGTCCCCGCTTTTTGCAGCACGTACCAGTATGGAAATATTATCAACAAACGGTTGGCGATCCAAATCGTACAGACGAATGTCCAGGCTATCGACCAACGATTGGTTATGGGGCAAAAAATCAGGGGCACGGTAATAGGGCGCCTCATTACCGTTCCGATCGATAAATTTTATTCCAGAAAAAGCAACCGGTACGGCATCCCACACAAGTTTCCAATCATCGAGCCCCGGAGTTACTGAGGAGTTGGATGTGGAAGCCAGACCGTATAATATGACGGACTGAATACCCACCAGTTGGCTAATAGATTCAAGATTCACTTTGTTTTCAGTATCGGTAATACTTGCGGAAAAACTGGCTAAGGTTTTTCCCGGAGGATTAGGATCGATCATTTTTATTTCCAAACTTACAGCGTCACGTTTTGCCGGATCACGGGGTAAAATAGTATGAAACTCCAGTGTTTTCCATTTGGAAATAACATGACCGTCAGGGTCCTGGATTCGATCGCTGTAGAAATAGGGTGTTTTTTCAGATTTAGTGTTATAAAAATGAAAATCAAACTTTATCTTTTTTAACGTTGGAGTATACATTGGATTATTGGTTATCAGGGTCGCGCGAATCTGACAAAACCGGTGTCCGTTATGAATCGGATTGGCAGCTGTACCGGAATGGGTGTAATAGTTTTCTGTCACAGTCGGTCCGTACCAGCGTGCAACATCTATATCGTTCCGCGAAATAGCGGAACGTAACTCCAACTGAACAGATGTACAGTCACCTAATACATCTGCTTCCCAAAGGAGCTTGTCAAAGTTGACTTCGCGATTCAGATCGTATATGCCGGTGATATAAGAAGCTGTGCTGTACCCCAAACGAAACGGGTAAAATTCATTTTCCGTTGGATGTAAAAAAACTGCCAGATGATAAAAATCTGCCACACGATCCACATCACGTAAACCTGCTATTTGGCCGGAAAATTGCCATACAATATTACCTTCCCGATCAACCTGAATAATTCGATTATTGCCGGCATCTGCGATAAGGATGCTGCCATCACTTAACACATCAGCATCCGCCGGAGATTGCAGTCTGTGCGTGCTGTCCGCTTCAGCCGGATCGCCAAAGACCCAGTTTACCTGTTTTGTCATCCGATCGACGATTAAAATGCGATTATTTCCCTGATCGGTTATCAAAACCTCATTTGATTCCGGCAGATATTCAACATCAACAGGAGAGTCTAATTGGTTGTCACCGTACTCCCAAATGACTACTTTTTCATAATCAATAATAATAACCCTATCGTTGCCCTTGTCTGCCACCAGGTATTGTTGTTCGCCGGGAATTTTTACTGCATCCATCGGATCGGAAAGTTGATTGGGCCCGGAGCCCTCCATACCACCGTACTCCCATTCAACCGTCAGATTTTCTGTGTTGTAAATCAGGATTTTATTGTTAACTTTATCGGTGATTAATACTTTAAAATTTGTATTTTCATCAAATCCACATGCATCCACAGGCCATCCAAGATCAGGTCCCTGATAACTCCATATCTTTAATTCTCTATCAGCATTTATCTCAAATACTTGTCTGTCTTGCGGATCTGTAACCAGATATAAGGATTGCCCGCCTACCATACGGCAGTCAATATCTTCAACAGATTTTAGAGGGATTTTGTCGAGAGGCCAATACCAGTCGATTGGTTCCAGTACCATATCAAGCGCATCATCACTCAGGCTGCTGTAGAGAGGAGCCAAACTGACATAACTGCCGATATATATTTCCGACTCCGAACGGGTCCGGGTGTAAGTCGGGTTCCCATCTTCCCAGTACTTCTCCTGCGTGGTCGTTTGAGCCACAGTAATGGAGAACATGCTGAGTATTATGAAAACATAGAACATAAAGATCTTGTTCATTTTTTTTGCCTTTACATTTTATGCAACGAATAGGAAATCGGAAGTGTCGTACCGATCGCCATGGCGATAGAATAATACTTGTTTTCATCCGTATCCGCGCGGGAAGTTAGGATTATCGGAACTTTGGCACCCAAAATGACACCCGCCATTTTTGCACCACCGAGGTATGCCAAGGTTTTATAAAACACATTTCCCGACTCAATATTAGGCATGATTAAAATATCGGCTTCACCACCCACACGGCTGTCGATATTTTTTATTTCACATGAGCGTTTGCTGATTGCATTGTCAAAAGCCAGCGGTCCGTCGATGAGGGCATTTTTAATCTGATTACGCTTTCCCATCTGTGCAATGATAGCCGCATCCCGGGTACATGGCATATCTTCATAGTTGACCTTTTCAATCGCACTAATGAGCGCAACTTTCGGCCTGCGGATTCCCAGACGCCGGCAGGCTTTAATAGCATTTCTGATAATGGCAATTTTCTTGTCCAGATCCGGTGAAATATTCATTCCACCGTCAGACATGAACAGCAATTTGTGATAATATGGGGTTTCGCATGCAGCGAGGTGGGAAAGAATACTGTTGGAACGCACTCCATGATCCCTATCGAGAACTCCCCGCAGTATAGTGGCGGATGAACATTTTCCCTTCATGAGAATATCTGCCAAATGTTCACGAACCAGCTGAATAGCAATAACAACCGACATTTTCTCAGAGTCTGCATGAATAATGTCGAACCGGTCAATATCGATCTGGTGTTCTCCGGCGATCTGATTTATGATATATCGATTACCGACCAGCACGGCATCTGCAATACCGTTTTTATGAGCATGAGAAATTGCCTGAAGGACATCTTCATCCTCGGCCATCGCTACAGCAACGGTTTTTTTGGGTTGCGTTTTTATACATTCCAGTAGGCTATCAAATGAATTAATCATAAGTACTCTTTGGCCTTTTCTTGATTTTTCAACACACGTAATGCGCCATGCGCCAGCGCTTCCAGTTCCGATTCACCCGGGAAAACCAGTACAGGAGCGATGAATTCAACACGTCTGACTAATTTTTTTACGAGGAAAGCATTATAGACCAGACCACCGGTCAAAACCACAGCATGGACTTTTCCATTTAGCACGGCTGTGTGAGCTGCGATTTCTTTAGCAATCTGGTAAACCAACGCATCAACGACCAGTGCGGCATATTGTTCACCATTTTTCACCCGTGGCTCGATTTCCCGCATATCGTTGGTTCCCAGATAAGCGACTAAACCGCCCTGTCCTTTAATCATTTTGATTATGTCATCCTGACAAAGCTTCCCGGAAAAGCACAATTTTACAAGATCACCGACCGGCAGTGTGCCGCTTCGTTCCGGTGAAAACGGACCATCACCATCCAGTGCATTGTTCACATCAACAACACGGCCGTTTTCGTGGGAGGCCACGGAAACACCTCCTCCTAAATGCGCGACGATGAGATTGATCTGCTTATAATCTTTACCCAGCTTTTTTGCGGCTAGACGGGCAACAGCCTTTTGGTTGAGGGCATGAAAAACACTTTTACGAACGAATTGAGGATGGCCCGATACTCGTGCAACATCGTGCATTTCATCAACAACCACAGGATCAACAATGAATGCCGGCCTGCCCGCTTCTCTTGCCAGCTTGACGGCCAACAGAGCACCAAGATTAGATGCATGTTCACCAAAGGCAGATGCTTTTAAATCGGCGACCATTTTTTCATTCACTAAATATGTCCCACCGGCGATGGGATGCAAAAGTCCACCCCGTCCGACAAAAGCATCAAAATTTTCAACCGTTAAATCGTTCTGCTGAATAAATTGCCGTACTGAACTCTCCCTGAAATCACATTGATCGAGAATTCCGGGAAAATTCTCTAATTCATTGCTGGAGATTGAAAGATTCGAAGATAAAATAAGTAATTCATCATGAAAATAGCCGATTTTGGTTGAGGTCGAACCTGGATTAATCACCAATATTTTATACATCCCGCCTCCTTTGGAAGATTGAGCTTCCAAAGTTTTCCTTTGACATATGCCTATATATAGAACATTATCATATATACCACACAATTTATAGAACTATTATACATAAAAAGAAGATAAAAGTCAAGTTTTATAGTGTTTTATAAAGGAAAAAGTGAAAAGAATTCGTGCGAGGATGAAAAAGTAATTTTTGAATGATATTTAACAACCAACCGTTTTTCAGGGTATAAACCTTACCATTCTTTAATTCCAGACACTGCCATTGAAATACAGCCGTAAGAGGTGCATCTATTCACTGTCATAGTGTACCAATGACTCAACACGGTAGGTCGATAAGTTGTCACGTCCCCTTAAAAAATCCAATTCGACAACAAATCCAAATCCGGCCACTTTGGCGCCCAAACGCTCAACTAAATGAGCGGTGGCCTTGGCGGTCCCACCAGTGGCGAGCAGGTCGTCTACTATCAGAACCTTCTGTCCTGCGGATACAGCATCTTCATGCATTTCCAGAGTATCAGTTCCATACTCGAGCTCATAGGTTTCGGATATTTTCTTGTATGGTAATTTCCCCGGTTTCCTCACCGGAATCATACCGATTCCCCATTCATGCGCCAGAACAGCCGCAAAAATAAAACCTCGGCTTTCGATACCGATAACGGCATCAATTTTTTGATCGTTATATTTCTGTTTGAGTAAACGAATTGACTGTTGCAATGCCGGACCGTTGCCTACCAATGTGGTGATATCTTTAAAACCAATTCCCTTTTTGGGAAAATCGGGGACATTCCGTATGCATGAAACGAGATCCATTTTTATTTTCCTTTCCTGTTTGTACTGTTGTCATAAAAATTGTATCAGGTGATAATTATCTTCTAATACGAAATTCGAAACGTTTCAAACCGATTTTTGCATTGTCCCCATTGTACATCGAGACCGGTAACATGTGCGTGCGCCGGACCGAGTTTTAAGGCGGAAACGTACTCTTGAATTAAACCACGAGGTCCTTCAACGTGGCTTTCAACACTGCCATCCATACAATTACGAACGTATCCTTTTAATCCCAACTCAACTGCCCGATGGTAGGCAAAAAAACGAAAACCAACACCTTGTACAACACCTCTAACAACAATGAGGGCCGATTCTTCCTGCATGTTAAAAATCCTGTCAAGGGTATAATCTATAAATTGTTCTGGGAAACGGAATGGTTTCCCGAATATGTTGTAAACCGCAGATATACGCCACTGTCCGTTCGATTCCCAAGCCGAAACCGGCATGCGGGACACTGCCGTATTTTCGCAGATCCAAGTACCATTTAAATGCATCGGCGGGCAAGTTATGTTCTTTGATCCTTGTTAACAAGATATCCAGATTATCTTCACGCTGTCCACCGCCGATAATTTCACCATATCCTTCAGGAGCCAACATATCAACACACAGAGCGCGGTCGGGTTTTGCAGGATCGGTCTTCATATAAAAAGCCTTGACCTGGGCCGGGTAATGAGTAACCATAACCGGTTTTTCGAATTTATCGGAAATAATCGTCTCATCGCCGCCGCCGAAATCGTCTCCGTCTTTGAATTCTGCATTGGCTTCATGCAGAATCTGTACCGCCTCATCATATGTAATACGTGGAAACGGACGAACAATTTTTTCCAGGCGACCAGTATCTCGTTCAAGTGTTTCCAGTTCATCTTTTCTGTTCTCGAGAACCTGTTGTACAACATATTCGATCATGCCTTCCGCCAGGTCCATGTCCTGACTCAGGTCACAGTAAGCCATTTCGGGCTCAATCATCCAAAATTCCGTCAGATGGCGCCGTGTTTTTGATTTTTCTGCGCGGAAAGTGGGACCGAAACAGTATACTTTTCCAAACGCCATAGCGGCAGCTTCCATATAGAGTTGTCCACTCTGGGTAAGATAAGCTTTTGACTCAAAATAATCGGTTTCAAAAAGTGTCGTGGTGCCCTCACAAACGGACGGTGTAAAAATAGGTGCATCGATCAGGGTAAAGCCCAATCCATCAAAATAGTCACGACAGGCTTTGATAATCTGGTGGCGAATTTTCATAATCGCATGCTGACGGCTGGAACGCAGCCATAGATGACGATGATCCATGAGAAAATCAGTTCCGTGCTCTTTGGGTGTAATCGGATACTCTTCTGCAATATGAATAATTTCCAGCGTATCGACCTGCAATTCACAACCCCCTTTTGCACGTTTGTCCTCTTTCAGTACTCCTGTTACCCTTAATGCGCTTTCCTGGGGAAGGTGAATACATTGTTCAAAAAGTTCCTCACTCACATTACCGCTAAATACGACAGCCTGAATGATGCCCGTGCCATCACGGATCATTAAAAAGGCCAATTTTCCTTTATGTGTCTTATTGTACAGCCACCCATTAATGACCACTTCCTGCCCCAAATAATCTGCCGCTGAATCAATAAATACTTGTTTTGCCATATCCTTTACGTCCTTTCTCGTTTTCCTGGAATTAAACACACTCCGATAGTTAAGGTACGAGCTGAATAACCGGCGCAATATAGTTTACATATTTTTATTTACAAAAATCCCATACGGACAAATAATATACCGACGACATGAAACTGTAACCGAAAGTATAATGTGCTATTTTAGTACCACACCTCGGGCTTCACCTGGCGATTCATAAGATCCTGCATCGCTTTTTTAGGTTCCTTGTTTTGAAACAATACCTGATAAACCTGCTTGCAGATCGGCATTTCGACATTATATTTATCAGACATCTCGACGGCTGCCTGGCATGTACGCACACCTTCTGCAACCATGGTCATTTCGGATAGCACCTCATTTAATTTTTTACCTTTTCCGATTTCTTCACCGACAAAACGGTTTCGACTGTGGCGGCTCATACAGGTAACGATTAAATCACCCATACCGGACAATCCGGCAAATGTCAGCGGATCGGCACCCAGGTAACGTCCCAAACGCGCGATTTCCGCCAGCGCGCGAGGTTGCAGGGCAGCTTTGGTATTATCGCCAAATCCGGCTCCATCGCAAATACCGGCAGCAATAGCTATAACATTCTTCAATGCGCCTCCGAGTTCCACCCCGATGATATCGTGACTCCGGTAGATACGAAAAACAGAGCTATTGAGAACATGCTGGAGCTTTTTAGCCACGGCCTCTTTTTCGGCTGCCACAACGACTGCCGTTGGTATCCCACGACTGACTTCCTCAGCGTGACTGGGGCCGGATAAAACGGCGAAACGATCGGAGAAAAAACCAGGTGTCTCTGCCTGTATGATTTCGGAGATCCGCATGCAGGTCGTGCTTTCAATTCCTTTTGTACAGCTGATTAAAACGGTTTTTCTGTCGATTTCGCAATCAGCAAGCTGCTGCGCGACACTGCGGACGACGTGAGAAGGTACAACAAGAAAGATAAACTGCGAACCCTTTACGGCACTTCCGAGATCATTTGTAATTTGAACCGACGGCGGTATAATCGCTCCCGGTAGAACCGCTTCACGCCGTCGTGTCCGGCTTAACTGTTCCGCCGCTACGGGATCAAATTCCCACAATTTTACATTGTGAAAAACACCCATATAATTGGCAAGGGCGATACCCCAACTGCCTGCGCCGAGAATCGTAATTCTGCATCTTTTCTTTAAGGGCATAACACGTGCTCAAAATATTCACTTTTATATAAATATGTTAAAAATATTTAACAAAAACAACACTTTATTGTGTTGCTGGACGAGAGAATGTAAAATCCAATGCCCATTTTGCCGGTTATTCATCGGAACACTTTTGATTGACAGAAATTCATAGTTTTACACAAGGCAAAAGTTAATGACATAAAAAAAGACTATAAATTGAAAAGTTTCGGGAGTATATCTAACTAATCAAGCGGCTTTTCAGTTTTCCGAGCTATACAAATAATTGATTGACCCGGCCAAGGAAGAAAGCGATCAATTAGTTTAAAAAACCATACCAAGGAGTCATACACCTTGAGTTGAAGCATGGAAAAATGTCGTCGCTTAAGGATTTTTCCATTCACAATCCAACCCGGTGTGGAGACACGATTAAATTGGAATACATGCTCAACTTCGAATCCGGATTCAATGACAATTTTACGAACATCTTTTTCTGAGTAGCGACGCTCATGCTTGACTGTTTCATCTAGTGTGGAGAACAATGATTGCAAATGAGGGACGAGGAGTATCAGACGGCCTTCATTAATCAGAATTTTGTAAATATTTTTCAAAGCGTGCTTGTCATTTTTAATATGTTCGAGTACATTGAGGCAAACCACGGTGTTTATCTTTTCGTCCGGAAGCGATGGATCGATTTCATCGGAAATGTCCATTTGGACAACACGTACATTGGGCCGCCCGTAGAACATATTATTCAGTGTTTGAATATGCAGCGGGTCGATATCAGTGCAAATATAACGCTCTCGTGGTAACAATGGCTGAGTAATGTTGCCAATGCCAGAGCCGATTTCCAGTACACGATCACCGACATACGGTGAGATAACATTGGCCATCCATTTATTAAGCCGATGTGTATGTGAGAAGCAAAATAATGTACTGGCGTCTTTTTCAACATACAGATCATCTACAAACCAATATTTCAATATAATAAAAAATGCCTCCACCCCATCCTTCCAATTGATCTTTTTGCCTTCCGAATAAGTCCGCCCATAATAGGAAACGGGGACTTCATATACCCTAAATCCTCTTTTTGCTACTTTTGCTGTTATTTCAGGTTCGATTCCAAACCGTTTTGCACGAATAGGTATGCTTTTCAGTAATTGCATTTTGAATACCTTGTAACAAACCTCCATGTCGGTCAGATTAAGACCGGTGAAAAAATTCGACATAAAAGTTAACAATTTATTTCCGATGCTATGATGAAAAAACAGAACCCGTCGCGGGCGACCGGTGGTAAAACGTGTTCCATAAACAACATCAGCAACGCCTTGTAATATAGGTGCCAATACTTCGGCATATTCGTTGGGATCGTATTCTAAATCCGCATCCTGAAAAATAGCTATATCCCCGGTCGCCTTTTGGACCGCAAATTCGATCGCTGCGCCTTTTCCTTGATTTTTTTCGTTCCGAAACAATTTTATCATAGAGTTCTTTGCTGCTATTTCGGTTAAAATTTCCCACGTACCATCGGTCGAATGGTCATCGACAATAATAACTTCCCTTTGCAAGGAGGCCGGTAAAGGCGCAGCAAGGACTTTGTCGATCAAAGTACGGATGAGATATTTTTCATTGTAAACAGGAATCAGTATCGAAAGCAGACGTATCCGACTTCTGTCATCCAAGCGTTACCTCCTTCTTTGGGAATGGTCTTTGTTTCATCACAACACGTATAGTCTATTTCTGCAAAGATTTAATACACACGGACATTTGTCGGGGATTTAGGAGGTGTGGAATCGGGAATAACATCATCACCCATATAATGGAACCGCATGGCATCTGCAATAACAGTGCCATTAGCGCCCTTTGTTGATATACGCACATAACCCTGTTTACCGACCGGTAGTTCAACGTAGCCCAGGCGGTTCCACTGGCCGTAATCTATCTGCTGATTGATGGCGCCGCGAATTTTTATCGTGTCACTCACACCGATTTCAAACGGGACGTTGGTGGCTTCTGAAACCGTTTGGGGGTAATCACCATGCCATCCATGCCATTCGCTTACTTCGTACCAGCCCGGGACACCGATGGTCGGATAATATGTGGCCGTATATATATCGCTTCCCGGATTGACAGCGTGGTATCCGTAATTTTCATCAAATACACCGTTTGCACCGTCCACATCATAATTCGGTATCGATATTTTCCATGTAGAGCCAGAAAGGGCCCAAAACGGATTATTCTGTGTAAAATCCTTAAAACCGGCGGCTGATTTCTTTTGCCACGGTCCATCCAATCGCACGGCATCGCTTCCCGGAGAAGTGGCATTCATGAAAAAATTATCGACGATAATATCACATACCGCCGTTGTCGGTTGTTTGAAAAGTAAAATACCGTCTCCGCGTAGGTTATGATTGCCGTAATTATATCCATATAATTCGATAGGTTCGTCGACCAATTCCCCCGTGTTCCATGAAGGATCCTGTCCGCCTTTCAACCGGTAATACGGTCCACCCTGCAATTGTGAAGAACTGACGACCTGATTCGATCCGGTACCGTTACAAATAACACACCCGTTATCAAAATAACGCAACAATAAATACGGCTCTCCGTTCAATGTCTGAACATTACTTGTTGGATATCCCATATTGGTTTCGTATTCGTCATACCAATACCAGTATTGATAAGTATCACCACCTGTAAAGCCGTAATAACATTCGGTAATCATGGCGTGAGACAACCCAAAACGCACTTTATTGAACCGGTTTTTACCATTCCAAAAATGGTTTTCCGCAAAATAATCAAGAAAAAAAATCACCTGTGGCTGGACTCCCAGAGTCATCCAATTCATAACATCATTGTGGATATAGCTCCAAGTTGTAAACCGCTGATATCCCTCGAAACAATGGCCGTTAACGATATCGTAATATTGATGTAAGCTGCTTCCGGTATTAACGCTTAACAAGTTTGGCAGATCCGGTGCCATCTGATTCATCAAGTCAACCTCAGCCTGAATCCATAAATCCATGCCATGTTTCCACTGCGCGTCGATCCAGTCGGTTCCATGCTCTATGCGGTCGTCGACACCGTTCATGTCAAAATCAAAATCAGCGTTTTCTGAAGGGAAAATGACGCGAAAGTAATCGTGAAAAATACCGTCTAGCAGGCGGTAATCCCATTTCATTTCGTTTATGATATTTTTTTTGGCCAAAAAATCCCAGACCTGGTCGCCGTCCACAAATGGACAAAATTCTCCAAAATTCGGTCGGTATCCTTGCCCTAAAACCCGGATTACTCGAAAAACTGTATCTCCTTTAGCATGATGTTCATTTATTCCATACTCTCCGCTTGGTGTGGTAACAAGCGTCGTATCTGAATGCACGTACAAAATCGCAATTACATCCGTATTTATTCTGATGTGTATAGCATCATCAGGTAATCCTTCAGTCGTCGACACCTTGATCAACTCATCACCCGGGGCCAAATCTTCCAACAGCACTGCACGGTAACTCGTGACGAGAAAATATTCCGCGGGGCTATAAATATTGACGCCATTTGCACCCATACCGAGTAAAATCTGGTCAGGATCCTGAGCGCGAAGGATTGGAACCAGAACATCAACTTTGGTATCAAACATACCCGGGATAATAGCCATATCAAAACCGGCTAACATATTAATTTTTGTACCATTTGACCACGAATGAATTGGATTGTCAAAATAGTCCATAGCAATTCGCGGATAAGGAGGATTCAGGTCGGCAGGCGATTGTGCGTACCCAAAAGAAACAATAATAATTATCAAAAAAAAACTCGTAAAATTCTTCATCGATCAAACTCCAGTCATTCAGGTCTTTGCATAATATCGAGCATCGGCGATGTTTAAAATATTTATCAATTTACTAATACTCGCATATTCAAGGCTTTGCGTATTTAAATATAATCCTGCACATCTACATTCGCTGCAAAAATCATACCTCAAACTTATTTTTAATCAAACATACATAAATATTTATTTTTATTCTTGATATAACAACATCTTTTTTTTTGCTTGTAAAATGATTACAGATTGACTAAATTCAAATACAAAAATGAAATTTTAGCATTCGCAGGGAAAACAATGTCGATTTTAATTGGATTTGGGGTACTATCTGTTGCCATTTATGCGGTCATTCTCTATCTATTCAAATACAGATTGACCGGCGCCTCGGAAAAAATCCTAGGTATCCCCAAAATTAACCAGCCTGTATCGCAATTGGAACTTTATTTGTTCCTTTTTACCGTCATTTTAGCTGTAATTCTGCGAATCAAGTGGATGGGGCGGTCGCTGGTATTTGACGAAATCCACAATGTACTCTACAGTATCAATGTCAATTCTATTTGGACAGTCATTTCATCGTCATATGGTTTCAGTAATCATATCGGCAATTCTCTGGCTGCATACTTTGCAAAAAATCTGTTCGGGACAGCTGACTGGGTTTTTCGTCTGCCTTCTCTGTCTCTTGGATTGTTGAGTATATTCTACATGTGGCATTTTGGTCGCCGATATTTTGGCCCGAAAACGACCATGATTGCCCTCCTCGCAGTCGCATGTTCCCCGACACACGTCAACTGGAGTGTATCCGCCCGCGGATATGCCGGTATGTTATTCTTTGGTTTAATCTTAATTTTTCAGTTTTTGGAATTGCTGCAAAAGCCATCAAAGTCCACTGTTGCTGTTTATATCATTGCCGCTGTGCTTGGCATCTATTTTCATGTATATACCACATTGGTCATTGCCTCACAAGCTGTGTTTTTATTTTTTCTCGTGGTTCGAAAATTACGTTCACCTCAAAAGCCAAACATATCCCCAAAAACATTTTTTGTTATCTGGCTCGCTTTTGGATTGAGTGCTTTTTTTTCAATTTTGATCTATTTACCCGTCATGAAACAGATGATTGATAGCCTGAACCTTTATGGACAGGTAAAGATTTTCAGAGAAGGATTTCCCTTGGACCTTTTGCAAGCGCTGGCAGGCAGTCCCACATTCGTTTCACTGCTTGCCGGTTCGGTATTTGCGATTGGTTTATTTACTTTTTATAAAGCCCGCTCAATCGAATTTTACTACTATGTTTGTTTATTTCTATTTCCGACAATGATCGTATGGCTTTCGAGACCGTATTATTTGTATCCCCGTTTTTTTTATTACTTGCTACCGGTTTTCCTTTTATTTATAGTTACCGGCGTAATATTTATTCTGAAAAAAATTGAAATCTTACGATTCAAGCAGTTGTTTCGTGCAGGCGTTGCGTTAGTTGTGTTATTGATATTTGTAAACTGGATTGCGCAGTCGTGGAATAAAATTCATAAAGGTCGCATAGAGGGTGTTGCCGATATCATGAAAGAATATGCCGGCCCAGGTACAGGCTTTTGTGCGATCGGGATCGGTTCAAATCTATTCGAGTACTATATCAAACAGACAATTGTCCCTAAAAATATCGACGAGTTTAATGAGATAGCCTCGAGATATACTCAAATTATTTGTGCATATGATAGGCGTCCCGGCGTTGAATCGCCGCAACATTCTGAGATCGGGCACTATCTGGAAGAAAACTCGACCCTTTTATACGACGATCATTTCAAGATTTTTTTACTCGGCAGCAGTCAACAATAAATTAAAGCTTGATGATCCGGCCGATTGGGAAACAGGATTCATTAACCGATTTTAATTTTTGAGCTACTGATTGTTCGTGACCAGCGGAAACGACGAGGATCAGTCCTATTCCCAGATTAAAAACCCTCCTCATTTCCTCATCGGATACATTGCCGTGTTGTTGAATTTTCTTAAACTCCGGGGGAATTTTCCAGCTGCTCCAATCGATCCGGAGCCCCAAACCATCACGAAGCAGGCGTTTGGTATTCCCTTCAATTCCACCCCCGGTAATGTGGCTGATACCAACCACAGCTTCCGTTGTACGTACGGCGGTTATGGCTTTCTGATAGCTTTTATGAACTTTGAGCAGACATTCTCCCCAGGTCGATTCACAATCACGAATCGGCTCATTCACGTCAATACCGGCCATATCGAACAATATTTTACGGGCCAAGGAGTATCCATTCGTGTGCAGCCCGTTGGATGGTAAACCCAACAAAACATCGCCCGGTATAATATTCTGGCCGTCAATGATTCTTTCTTTGTCGACTGCACCGATAATTGTGCCAACCAAATCGTATTCACCGGTTGCGTAAAAGCCCGGCATTTCCGCCGTTTCCCCTCCGATGAGCGCAACTCCGTTTTGTTTGCAGGCTTTTGCCATTCCCCGAATTATCTCTGTCATCACACCGGTCTCAAGCTTGAGTGTGCCGACGTAATCCAGGAAAAACAACGGATCGGCACCGCAGGTCATAATATCATTGACGCAATGATTGACCAGATCCTGTCCGACGGAACCATGGCAGCCGGTCATAAACGCTATTTTTAATTTTGTTCCGACGCCATCGATACTGGAAACGATGACCGGATTGGAATATTTTTTTAAATCCAATTCAAAAAAACCGGCAAAAAGACCTATTCCACGCAGCACGTGCTCGTTAAAGGTTTCTTTGGCCAAACTGCCGATGGCCTTTATTGATTGTTCAGCCTCTTCAAGATTTACACCACTGTCTCGATATGTCACTGCCACGGTCGTACTCCCTTGTGACGTCGTGAAAAGTTGAATGGTTATTTATTTTTCGGTTTTTAATATCGAAAAACCAGGGACGAAATGCAAGGAAAAAAATATACAGGATATCCCCCAAATTTTTATTCATTTGATAAAATACTGATATAATGAGCCTGGCTACTGCATTTCAGTATAATTTTTTTACCTCGCGTAGAGCCACAGAGTCGCAGAGATTTTATCCGGGCAATTTGGATTCAAGCGCAGGCTTCATATATTGTTTTTTAATAAATTTTAAAAAATGGCGCGGCCTCGCTGATTTTTTCGAGGTGAAAAACCGCTTTATTATTTGCATATTGTTCATTGATCATTGTTCATTGTTTTTATGTACCACTCTCGTACACGTGTAAAAAACTCCAGATTGATTTTTTCCTGATAATCCGGATAGGTCCATGGATTGACATGAAACCGGCCGTGACGCCAGACCAGTTGAATATCGCCGTAAATCCCTTTGCCCAGATAAATTCGATGGGAAAAGTTTTTTGTTGTCGCAAGGATGAGTTTGGGAATTTCCATGTAACCCGGATCCAGATTCACCTGCCGCCGTTGGGATATGGCGAATTTTTCCTCAAGATCATTGGTTTCCAGTTTGATATTAACAATATCCATCGGCTCGATGAGCCGCTGGAAGCAGAGAAATTTTTTGTATAAATTTTCTCCCATTTCCTTTTCGTAGTAATGTGTATACAGGAATGGAAAAGGATCGGTTGACAGAGCGACAGGTCCGAAAAGTTCCTCAAGCGTATGATGTACGGCGTCGATGACAACATCGGGACAATAGCAGACGGCACAGATCAAAGCGGTCTTTTTGGCTATGGTTGGTTTACCCATTTCCGTTACTCTATATTTTTGTTCATCCAATAAAATATCGTCATGCAAGCAGAGAAAAGCAAGAGAAATTAGTGAACAATAAATTAAAACTCTTACACATTTAAATACTCCTATTGTCATAAAATTCTGCGTGTTCTGTGTATTCTGCGGGCAATTTTGTTTATTAATACTCCGGCCTTTCAGGAAAAATGGCAGCGACGTACGACAGGATTCCGGATAAACCGACTCGCGTGAAAAGGTTTAACGCACCTGCCCCGTCACACGTTGAACGAACGGTTGATCCGGATCTGCCGGATATTGAATTGGTCATCCTTGACGCTACACAAAATCCGTACAAGTGTAATATTCGGATGGATATTGTTTAATTGCACGGGGACAATGAACGTAAGACCTGACTCATTGGAACTTTGCGGATAAACATTCACTGAAAATAAAAAACTAACAAAACAAGACAACACAGCTATTTTTCTGGTTTTCATTTTTTTATCTCCGTAAAAATTCTTACTCATCCTTGCCGGTCATCAAAAGGGTTCCGGTTCGTATTTGCCGGGGTTCAGGTTGTATGCCGGTCATTTTCAATGACGCCGTTCTTATTTCAGACGGAAATGGCTCTTTTCCGGTCATCATCAATGCAGCGGTTCGAATAACGATAGGCTCCGGTTGTGCAGAATCGGGATAGGTGATCTCGGGATTATCCAGAGGCTGCCGATTACAAAACTCGTACTCTTATAAAGCCGTCTTCATCGGCATCCAGCGAATCAAAAGCACCTTGTTGGCCCCTCCATTCCTGCTTTGAGATTTTTTATCCCCGTTGGCATCCATGGTACGGCAAAGTCGGAAAAATTGAATTTAATGGGATTATTTCACATATACAAACCGTTTTGTTTGTTCAAATGAACCTGTTCGCATTTGATATAAATATATCCCGGCTGACAATCCCGATCCATCCAGGGAAACCGTAAATGTTCCGGCCGGTTGGTTTTGATCCACGAGCGTTTTGACCAGCTCACCCCGTAAATTATACAGCTTTATCGATACATGTTCTGCAAATGGGACGGTGTATTGAATAGTTGTTTGAGGATTAAACGGATTGGGATAATTTTGTCTTAATGAATGGTTGAATGGCATTGTACCTGGATTTTGAATGTAAGTGTCGTTGGTTCGCCAAATGACAACATCTCCATTATCAGGAATAGCATCAAACTGTACATATCTTATTCCATTCTCATCGACCATTTTTGTATCGACCGGTTCGCCATCTTGTGTTACAGTACCTGCGGCCCAATTTTCCGGCATGGAACGGCGGATGGAAATGGGATAATTGAAAATTTCGTTATCCAGAGAATCCGTCACCTGTATGATAATACTGCTATCCTGCATCGAAATCTCTGTAACGGACACGGCGTTCCGTTCCTCGATATACCGCACAACGTTACCGAATGAATCGACCCAATAGTCATTGCGGTTTTCGTGTAAATGTTGCAATGTTTCCCGCAGCACATCCGATGTAACCGGCGACCAGCCCCCGTCGTTATCGACACCGTGCAACAGATAAACACACCATCCTTTGGACTTTATGGCCGAACTTGCTCTGCTGATAAAATGATCTGACGTTTTTACCGATCCCTCTGTACCACAAACGATGGAACTGATAGCCATAAAATCCCGAGGTGTGCTGGGTTCGATTTGACCGGAACAAATACGGGCGCCGATATAATACGACGCGCATATTGTTTTATTGCCTGTCACACAGTAAGGACAAGCCATTGTAACACATCTGTGGCCGGTTATGTGCGAATCGATATCCTGCCGACAATCACGCAACTCGACCATCTCTAAAGAATCGCTCAAATCAGCAAAAGATGTATGGGTCAGGGTGTGTGCGCCAATTTCATGGCCGTTGTCCGCGGCCTGCTGCAACGTATTCCAATTGGGCAGTCCCATTCCGGCAGAACGGGTAACGATATAAAGTGTTAGGTTAAATCCAAACTCGTTAAATAGCGGTACCGCCGTTGTGAACTGTTTGGGTGTACCATCGTCAAAAGTAAAACTGACCGCAGCATTGCAGAATCCATGCCAGGTGCCGATTTCATATTGAGGATCGACGGTTTGAGAATTTGCAGATTGAAAGTAGAGGAAAGAAATAATCATCAGAGAACTTTTGTAAATCTTGCGCATGAAACAACTCCTACAAAAAAAAGTTAAATGGTTGACTGTAACGATTGAAATATATCAGATTCAGAATTAATATCAATTTTTTTGCAAGTATATTTTTACCAGTGGAGAAATTCGCATCATCCGACTTGTACAGAAATAAAGTTTTATAACCTTTTTTCAGGAAACGTCATCATTTTATTTGTATTTTGAATATCAAGGACAATCAGTTTTTCAAGGGACTCAAGAACCGACAGATCCGTTATCTGAGAAGAGCTGCCAATTCTCAGATATTTTTGATTTTTCAGCTGCATCAGGTCGGATCAAAATACCAAAAGTTTTTTCCTCGGTCAAGATGAGTAAGACCTTTATCCGGGACTTTTTTACTTTAAAAACGACTCGAACCACTGACATTTTAATTTGTAAAAATACGAAAACAAATAACGAAAGGCAAGCTTGTCGTGTTACAAATGAATTGAAATTTAAATATTCACTTGACAAAAACTAAAAAATTCTATACTTTAACGTTAACTTTAACGATAAAGTGTAAAACTTTACCATGTCCGTCACCCAAAAAGATATCGCCAGAAAACTCAACGTATCCGTAATGACGGTCTCCAAGGCACTCAGAGGCCACCCGGATATCAGTGAAAAAATGCGCAAGCGCGTCGAAAAAACCGCCCGCGAAATGAATTATACCGTCAACGTTCTGGCACGTAGTCTGGTGCAAAAACGCACCAATACCATAGGTGTGGTGGTGCCGGATATTTCCGAATCGTTTTACGCTGAAATTATTCATGGCATCGAAGCCGTCGCTCGACAAAATGATTATAACATTTTACTGGCGAACTCTGATAACAACCCGGATCTGGAACGGAAAGCCATTCAAACCCTATTGGAAAAACGGATAGACGGATTATTGTTGGCACCGACAGAGCTGGATAACAGTTATGTACAAACGCTGCAAACCATGTCCACTCCTTTTGTCCTGTTAAATAGTACACCATCACAACTGGACTGTGATTCTATCAGTGTGGATCGAGGATTTGGAGCCCGGTTATCGATTGACCATTTAATTCAACAAGGGTACCAGGAAATTTATTATTTTTACACTTTTCAGCATATGGAGCAAACTCGGCAGAGTATTAAAGTGTGCCTGGAGACGTTTAAAAATCATAAAATGCCCGGTTCGCAGTTGTACCTGATCCATTGCAGCCGTCATGATATGGACGAGTTTTATTCTCGTGCCAAAGAACTCATTTGTGATATTGGTAAAAGAATCGGTATTTTTGCCTGGGACGATGAAATGGCTATGGGAATATACCGGGCCGTGACCGAAAAAAATATGCAGATCCCTGAACAGATCGGTATTATCGGCTTTGACGATATTAAAATCTCTCAATATCTGCCGCATGCTCTAACTACCGTGCACTATCCGAAATATGAAATGGGTAAAAAAGGTGCCGAAAGGTTGATCAAAAAAATAGCCGCAAAGCGAATGCCGGCTGTTAAAAAAATACAATTGAAACTCGAATTAAAAATACGTGAAACAACGTGAAACGGAGGGCAAAATGAGATATTGCACATTTATAATACTTATTAGTCTTGTTTTCTCTACCGGGATTTCTGCCGGTGACTTTTTATCGGGCGGATTTTCACGCTTCAACATTACACCGGAGAAACCCGTCACCCTAAGCGGATATGAAAGCAGAAAAGTTTTATCAACAGGCATACATGATTCATTATACGCCCGTTGCTGTGTGTTCCAATCAGGTGCGGAAAAAGTTATTTTAATCTCTACGGATGTGATTGGATTTTACGGTGAAACAGCCTCACATTTTGTAGATATATTATCGAAACAATTTAATCTGCAACCGTCACAATTACTGTTATGCGCCATTCACACACATTCTGCACCCCGCGTGACGTTGAATGAGGGAAACGGCCATCCCAACAATTTGGAATATACGGCGAAGCTGGAAAAAAAGCTGGTCAAACTTGTGGAATCGGCAATGAGTGATATGGCGCCTGTTACACTTAAAACTGGAAACGGCTCCTCCCCTGTCGGTGTCAATCGAAGAGAAGTATATTATGACGAACTGGGAAACCCGCGTATGTGGATCGGACGTAATCCTGACGGCTCGAAAGATCGGGAGGTACAGGTTATATGTGTATCCGGCAAGGACGAAAAGCTAAAAGCTGTGATCTGGGATTATGCCGTTCACAGCACATGCCTGGGCTTTGACAATTATATCATCAGCGGCGACGTCCATGGTCTGGCGGAACAGTTTATCGAAAGATACCTCGGTCCACCTGTTTTGGCTCCCGGATTCGCCGGTGCATCGGGTGATATCGATCCGTGGTACCGGGTATTGCCAGAAATTGAAACAAAAAACGGCTGGATACCGGAGCCGGTATTGCTGGGCACTCTGCTTGGAGAAGAGGTGGTGCATGTTATACGAAAAATGAAAAATTCAATAAATACATTGCCGCTGCTCACCCGAAAAGAAACCATAATCTGCCCCGGTAAACCACAGGGAGAACCAAAGACAACACCTGAAACACCTGAAACATCTATAAACGTTTCTGTTGTACGGATGGGCGACATTGTACTGGTGGGATTTGGCGGTGAGCTTTTATGTGAAATCGGGATGTGGATTAAACAGGCATCACCCTTTAAACAAACCATAATCATCACGCACTGTAATGGTTCGGTCGGCTACTTGCCTCCGCGGCATTTATACCATGAAAGCGGTTACGAAGTTCTCACATCTCCTTTTGCTTCAGGTGCTGCTGAAATCGTCATTAAACGCACCCTTGAAATTTTGAATCAACTATATATCGCGGAGTGAAAATTATGTCATCACATCTCAAAGCAAATTTTTATCTTTTTTTAGCCCTTGTAATAACGGGTACTGCAGCGCCGGCAACAAAAGGCACTCCCCTTCCATACAGGGACTCTTCTCTGCCCTTAAAAATCCGGATTGATGATCTCATCGGCCGGATGACGCTTGAAGAAAAGGTCGGACAGTTAAATATGCCTTGCGTGTATGAAGGCGGTTTGGGAAGGGGTATAGAGGAGAAAATGTCCAATGTTAAAAAATTTGCCATGGGTACCCTTGTCGACGGCTTGGGCCCGGGTGGCGGCTTTTTCACATTGCCCAACACAATCCTGCACAACGGCACAAGCCAGCAGGTTGAGTTTATCAATGAACTTCAAAAAATTGCTTTGGAAAAAACACGACTGGGAATCCCCCTGCTTTTAACCGAGGAGGGCACTCACGGCCTCATGTGTTCGGGCGGTACGATTTTTCCTGAAGGTCCCGCATTGGGCAGCACCTGGAACCTTGACCTGATCTCCCGCATATATTCCGCGACGGCCAAGGAAGCCCGCTCCATCGGTATACATCAGATATTTACCCTTGTAATCGAGCCCATTCGGGATCCCCGGCTTGGCCGGAACGAGGAAGCCTACAGCGAAGATTCGTATCTTTGTTCCCGTTATGCGGAAACCATTGTCCGTTCGGTACAGGGCGACGATGTGTCGCAGCCGGATAAATGTGTCGCCGGTTTGTGCCATTATCCCGGTCAAAGTGAACCGGTCAGTGGACTGGAACGGGGCGCCATGGAAATTTCCGAACGGAAATTGCGAGAGGTCTTTTTGCCGTCCTGGGAAGCCGGGATCAAGTACGCCGGGGCGTTGGGTGTCATGGCGACCTATCCGACAATCGATGGTATACCGGCCCACGCTTCGGAATGGATTTTGACGGATATTTTACGCGGTGAATTCGGCTTTGAGGGCCTTGTCCTTTGTGAAGGCGGCGGTATCGAAACGGTCATATACCAGGGTCTGGCTCCGGATATGAAATGTGCAGGACAAATCGCAATCAAGGCCGGTGTGGATGTGGGTATTTCGTACGAGTCGGGGTATATGCTGGACCTTATCCAATCGGTTAAAGACGGTGCCATACCGGAGTCGCTGGTAGACCGTGCATTACGCCGTGTGTTGTTGCAAAAGTTCAAGCTGGGATTATTTGAAAATCCGTATGTAGAACTGGAAAATGCGGAAAAAACCGTGCACAATCCGGAGCATCAGGATATTGCGTTGGAAGCTGCGCGGCAAAGCATTGTGCTGCTCAAGAATGAGGGGAATCTGCTTCCTCTGGATAGAACAAAAATCAAAAATATCGCCGTGATCGGTCCCAATGCGGACGACGAAAAAAACCAGCTCGGTGATTATGTTGCCATTAACGTGCTGCAGGATATCGTTACTGTTCTGGATGGCGTAAAAACTTTGGCGCAGAACAGCGAGGTCACTTATGTCAAGGGATGTAATGTGACCGGAACTAAATTGATTGAAATTGATGAAGCCCGGGACGCCGCGCAAAAAGCCGATGTAGCGATCGTTGTACTGGGTGAAAACGAATGGCGCAAGCACGATCAAGACGGAGAACATGTGGGTACCAGCGGCGAAGGATTTGACGCGGCGACCCTGGAATTGACCGGTCTTCAGCAACGACTTGTTGAAACGGTTTATCAAACCGGTACACCGACCGTTGTGGTTCTCATCAATGGCCGGCCTCTTGCGATCCGCTGGATTGCGGAAAACATACCCGCCGTGATTGAAGCATGGATTCCCGGTGAAAAAGGCGGCCAGGCTGTTGCGGAGATTCTTTTTGGGGATATTTATCCCTCCGGCAAGCTGCCGGTGACTATTCCGCGGCATGCCGGGCAGTTACCGGTTTACTATAATTACCAAAAGCCGAAGCGCCACTGGCTGCAACATGCATGGGGCAAACCCTATGTGGATATGGATCCGTCGCCGTTGTTTGTGTTTGGTCACGGATTAAGCTATACATCCTTTAAATACAGCAATCTGGTGCTGGATAAAAAAGAAATCCTCAAAGGCGGCACGGTAAAACTGAATGTGGATATTCTCAATGACGGCCTCATGGCCGGCACGGAAACCATCCAGTTGTACATCGAGGACATTATCGCCACGGTCAGCACACCGGTTCTGGAACTGAGGGGATTTCAACGGGTGGAATTAAAACCCGGCGAAACAAAAACAATCTTTTTTGAACTGGGTCCCCGGCACCTGGAGCTGTACGACCGGCATCTGGATCGTGTGGTGGAACCGGGTGAATTTTCAGTCAAAGTCGGTGCGTCGAGTGCAGATATCCGGCTGGAGGGCCGGTTTGTTGTGAAATAGGTTTATAACAAGCTGTTGACAATATCAGTGTAATTATCAAAAAAAATACAACTCGTATGTTGAATGAAAATATAAATCCCCTAAAATTCCTGTGAATTTGGAGAAATAATATGATGTATTTATTATATCCGATGATTGCGCACATGAAAAACACGTTGCCGGATATTACGATAGCTTTTATACGATCGTTGAAAACTGAATTAAAACGCTAAGCATGGCAAAGCCTTGAACGGAATAATTTCCTAAAAACATGCTATTGCTCAGCAACCTGCTGCAAAGAGAGAATGTGATATTAATTTAAAAATATGTGCAGATTTGCTCAAATAAAAAAAAAGGTAATTGTTCATTGATCATTGTTCACTGTTCATTGATCACTGTTTACCGGGAAAATTTATGAAACTCAACAGTTTTGAAACCGGCATTTTTATTTTATACCTTTTCATTGTCATCGCCATCGGATTTATTTCCGGCCGCAAGGGCAAAAACAGCACCACCCATTTTTTTCTTGCCGGCCGTGGCCTGCCGTGGTTTGTGATCGGTTTTTCATTGATTGCCTCCAGCATCAGCTCGGAGCAGTTTATCGGTGAGGTGGGCTGGGGTTACAAATACGGTATGGCGGTCTGCAATTGGGAATGGCTGGTGTGGCTTGCCCAGGGTTTGCTGTTGTTTTTCTTTCTGCCGGTTTACCTGAAAAACAGAATATTCACTATCCCCGAATACCTGACGCGCCGTTTCGGAAGATTTGCCGGCTCCACTTTTGCGCTGGTGTGCATGATCCAGTATCTGGTCATTAACCTGCCGATGGTTCTGTATTCCGGCGGATTCATGATCAAAAAGATGTTCGGATTAAATCTGCACCTGGCCATCTGGATTCTTGTTTTTGCCGCCGGAGATCGATGGTCATCCGGAATGGAATTCCGTATATACGCTGCTATATAAAATATTGTAATGCTCCCCAAAATTAGGACAGGTATATAAGGTGATAAATTTGTACCTTATTCTGTACTATGAAAGGAGCAAAAGATGTTGA
>JAFGEC010000160.1 GCA_016931775.1 Candidatus Zhuqueibacterota bacterium
GGACCGGGAGGCGCACCCCTGGCTCCACCTGATGGACGGGGGGCTCGCCGACAACCTCGGCCTCCGGGCGATCTACGACCTGTACGTACGGAGCGATATCCGCCGGAAGATCAACAACGGGGAGATCAAGCGCCTCCTCGTCATCGTCGTCAACGCGAAGACGGAGAAACGCGAGAACTGGGACCGGAGAGAGAGCCCGCCGGGACTGAAGACGGTGGGATTCAAGACGGCCACCGTCTCCATGGACAACTACTCCTTCGAGACCGTTGAGATGTTCAGAGAGGCGGCCGGCGAGAGGATCAAGGCCCAGGAGTACCTCTCGGCCTGCCAGAAATACCTCGATGAACACAGCACCGACGGCTACAAACTGCCAATCATCGCGGGGGGGAACCTGAAACTCTACGTCGCCGACCTGTGCTTCAACAACCTTGCCGACGAACAGGAAAAGGAATATTTCAACAACCTCCCCACATCATTCAACCTCACCGAAACGGAGGTCGACAGGCTCATCGAAGTCGGCGGCCGCCTCCTCATTGAACATCCGGAGTACAAGAAATTTATGGATGAGAATCAATAGGATGGCCTATAGGTCATGCGCTCTTATAAACCGAGATTCACGACGAAATTACTTGACATTTTCGCCTCAAGGTGTATTTTCTTCAATCAGTTCAAGGATATTGCGCAATTCGTCAAAATTATATCGTTTCGTCCACAGCCCATAAAGGAGGGACCGTGGAATGATTGAAGACACAACCCCGTTTCTTGGAAAAGAGCACGGGGGTTTTTGTTTGATCAGGGGAAAAGAGGCGTTGCCCGAACTTGTCTATTCTTCGAAATAAGAAGCAGGGCTGTCATTTTTTGAGGGCAGGTTTATGAAGAAAATTTATCTCCAGTTAGTCAGATCAGAAGTGGAATTAATAAAGAATGAACAAAAAAGACATACCAGACAGCACAATTGATGCAATCGCTGAGCACATAAACAGAAGGTCAAATCAACCGGCCCGAGTTCCTATTATCACCATTGACGGGGATACTTCATCACCACATTATTTTGAAATCACACCGTTCGATCAAATTGATAGTTCTGAAAACAAATATTTTGCTATTGATGGAAGTTATAACAGCCAAGAATTTTATAATGGCATATATGTGGGTCTCTACACTGCTGGATATGTTTGCTTTCAGAAGGGAAAACAAATAAGATTAAACGAGTTTGACGATCCTGTAATCCTTGGCAAATCGTATTTCCCTGAAAATATCCTAATCACCAATGATGAACATCGACATGCGGTCTTCGATGAACTCCTTGAACTTGATCCGGTCAAGAACCTATTAAAATTTTTTGAGACAGCAGAAATAGATTTAATCTGGGGACTTGGTAAAGAGACCCGAAACCTTGTCTGTACCTCGATTTCCAAACTTCTTTCATTCTGTCAAGAAGTTTTAGAGTGGTCACTAGTACTCGAAATATTAGAATCAAACGAGAGTAAGCCTGGCGATTTTGTACTACGTGATGGGACATTAAGATCGAATAACATCAAGCAAAGACACCTCGTCAAACTTGGACAATATGCCAAAGAAAAAGGTGTATATGTGATTGGTGTAACAAAAAACTCTCCGATCAAATTAGAATTATCCTCCTCATTCAAAAAGATAGATAATTATCTTGAAACAGAGAAGAAGCCTTCTTACCCCTTCACCATTAAACATAAACAATGGCAAAAACTTTGTTGCTGGTTCGAAGTATCTGACGACGTTTTATTAGATGCCTATCCAGAGGCAGATCAAAAAAGACAAGTAGAAAGCGGTGCAATCACGAAACCGACAAAATACAGCATGTTTGCCACTAGTAACTTAAACGGAGGGCGAGGTTTCGGTTTGTTTTTTGTTGCAAGACTTGATTATGTTGAAAAGCTTCAAAATTATGATTGGGTTGTTATTGATATAAATATATTTGACGCAATACCAACAATAAATGACAAAATGAATGAGCAAGCGGTAAGGAAGGCAAAACGAGACATTCAACTTCTTGCATTCTTGTTCAAAGAACTAACTAGGCTAACTCAGGAACACTATATTCTGGGATACCCGTATCCATTAGTTGAGGCGCACAATTTTGTAACACTTAGAAAAAATTTTAAAGATGAAATCATCAAGCGCGTAAAGGCGTCGCTATACCAGTCTCAAAGAATGGATCATGTTGATATCGAAAATATGTTTCTAGATATCCACGAGAGGTTTTAAGCCATGGATGATAAAAGAAAAGATTTTGGAGTTCTGTACGGACAGAAAACAACAGAGGATGCGCTCCTGATTTACTCATCATATGAGGACTCAAAAGCAAGTCCTGAGACAGGAGACTTTATTGTCTTAACGCCAAGAGATGAGAATGGACGGAAATACCTAGCGAGGGTCGAAGCTGAAATTTATGATGAAGATCCAATATTCAGATCGCAGGACAAAACACTTGTCGCCGTTCATTACGCAAGAATAGCTGAGCGTGATTTATCCGATAGGGATAAGCAAAAAATGTTCAGCTACACTTACAAAGTTAAAATACTTGGAACATTCTCTGCAGATGGAAAAAATTTTGAAACAGCGGTTAGAAAACTCCCCACAGTTTCATATCACGCACGTCATATTACACCGAGAGAACTTGATAATATCCTCAACAAGTCTAATGAGAGAGGTGTCGAGATTGGTAATCTTTGCATCGGCACAGATATTAAATTTACAGATAAATCGATACTATTTGACATCAATAAATTGAAAGAAAAACGGACCATGATTTTTGCACAATCAGGTTTTGGTAAAACCAATCTGATGAAGGTGATGCTCTATCACATGATAGGAGATACAAGTTATGGAAAATTGATATTCGACTTAAATGGTGAATATTGTTTTAGAAGTAAGTTCACATACGGGCTTGCTGATATTGATGATCAAAAGATCAAGGACAATCTAATACTATTCACAGATAAAAAATTCGATGACAGATATCAAAAAAGATTTATCTATGGTGGCCCAACGTTGTTAAACATGCATAAGCATTTAACAGTAGGCGATATTTTATCTTTTGGAGCAGGATTTTCTGAAGTTATGAAATCATTCCTTCAGTATTTGGATGATAATCAGGTTGAGGATTTCATCACCAATATAAATGCTTATGTTCATGATCCAAAACAATTGCATGCTAAGTATCCAGACTTTTTTGAGCAGAAGAAGGAGACTAGCGCAAGAACAACAATTGCGGCAATTAGAAAGAGAATCGGACATCTCATAGAAGAAGAAAAAGGGTTACACTCACATCAATCAACTATGGTAGAGAAAATATTTGAATATCTTAAGCAAGGGAAGACAGTTGTTGTCGATCTCTCACTGAAGGACAGTTATGACGCAAATGTTGTATCAACGATCCTTACAAGAAAGCTTTTCGAAAACAATAAAATGTTCTTTACAGAGCAAAAAGATGACAAAGTTGTTGACTGTGTGATGTGTGTAGAAGAGGCTCAAAATGTGATCTCAGAAGAGTTCGTCAGAACAAATGCCAATCCATTTGTCCGCGTTGCAAAGGAAGGACGAAAATTTAAGATTGGCATGATTGCAATAACGCAAAGACCATCCGCCATCGCAGAAGAGATACGTTCGCAGGCAGAGAATTTTTTCTCATTTTACATGGGCAATTCAGATGATATCAAAGCCTTGGTTCGATCAAATATACACTATGATGGGGTCATATCAAAATTTTTACAAACTGAAACAATACCTGGGAACCTTTATATGGTATCCGTAGGTCAGTCTTTTGCTTTACCCACACGGGTTCAGGAATTTGAGAAATTAGTAGGAGGTAAAGTATACGCGGATTCAAGATTTGATCAGGGGAAGTGAACTACTTGAAACATTTACACAGTGCCTTAATCCAGAATACGGAATGCTTAACGTTTTCATCTGCTGATGAAAATAGCCTCCAAACAAAAAGCGCAAAAGAAAAGGTCGTCCTTTTGATTCTAAGGGACTTGATGAGGCTTAATTGGTCTGTTAATTATCTGGAAAATCGAATAGAGGTCATTCCACCTGAATCTTATGATAAAGCCAGCATAAGAGATTCAATGGCCTTTAAGCGCAGAGAAATCTTAAATAAAAACGAAAAATGGATAGATCAGCACATTGATTTAGCCAAGGCTAATTTGGCAAATGGATACGACGTACTAGAATCGAAAATTCAACCTGTCATCGAAGTGTGTAAAAAACAAAAACAACATGATCTTTTTAGAATTTATCGTTATTTTTGGTCTTCTCCATATAGTGAGTACGTAGGACGAAGGATAAAATTGATCGTGCGGGATGCTGCTTTACCGAATAAGCCAGTTATAGGTATTGCTGCACTGGGAAGTCCGATAATCCACATTCCCCAGAGAGATGACTGGATTGGTTGGGATAAAGAAACACGAACAGAAAATATAAATTATACAATGGATGCTTATGTAATCGGGGCCTTACCTCCTTATAACTATTTACTTGGGGGGAAATTGATATCTTACATATTGGCATCCAAAGAGATACGAGATATATTTTCACAAAAATACTCATATAGTAAATACAATAAACTAGCCGGAATCTTCACAACTAGCCTGTATGGAAAGAGTTCTCAATATAATCGCGTAAGAATCAAAAATAGATTGCTCTATCGACCCATTGGTGAAACTAAGGGTTATGGTACATTACATTTAACCAATGAAACATTCAATGCAATGAATGATTATCTAAAGAAACGGGGTATCATTGTCAGTAATCAATTTGGCGATGGGCCGATATGGAGTATGCGAGTTATCAGAAACGCAGGAGAACTACTGGGCTTCAATGCGGATGTACTTCTTCGCCATTCGTTCAAGAGAAAAATTTATTTTGTCCCTCTTGCAAAAAATACGAAGCAATTCCTTAACGGTCACGCCAAGAATCTCAAATATGACAATTTTAGTCTCAACACATTAGTTAACCATTGGAAAAAACGCTGGCTAGCACAACGTAAAAAGAATAATAATATTATTGAAAATGTAAAATGGTTCAACAGGGAAATTTTTGAAGTATGATGGTTAAGGTAGCATTGAAGGGGAAGAACAGAGCCCTTTTTCACAAAAGAACAATATACCTTTCGATGAGTTAGTATGCACACCAATTCTGCAAAAGACCTGGATAGGCGCTTGCGCATTGCAGCATTTGCGTGGCTTTCCGAACAGGTCAATATTCACGGCGATGTGCTTCCGAGAACAATCCTTGCGCAGGGATTTATCTTTGAAGGTCAGAGAATTCCCCTTGTCTCTCCTCAAGGCATTTTCAAGCCTCAAATACTGCGTCAATACCCCCTTTCCATTACGACAACGACATCGGGACACTACGACGATGGCTTCACGTCGGAAGGATTCCTTTTATACAAATACCGGGGCACAGATCCACGCCACAGAGATAATGTAGGGCTCCGCAATGCTATGCTCCACAATATTCCTCTCATCTACTTCCACAGTGTGGTGCCGGGCAAATATCTGGCCGCATGCCCTGTATATATTGTGGGAGATGATCCGAAGAGTTCAACGTTCACGGTTGCTGTCGACGATTATAAAGCCGTTAGTCGATATATCGACTCTCAAGACAGCACGCCCGGAACCTCGGAAGCGGATACAGATATCCGAAGACTGTATATCACAACCTCAGTCAAACAGAGATTACACCAGCGCGGCTTCCGCGAGCGGGTTTTGCATGCATATCGGGAACAGTGCGCTTTCTGCCGCCTCAAGCACCTTGAACTTTTGGATGCGGCGCATATCATCCCTGATGGGGAACCCGACGGTGATCCCATTGTAAATAACGGTGTTGCCCTCTGCAAATTCCATCATGCGGCCTTTGACCGTTTCATGATCGGGATACGACCCGACTACGTTATTGAAGTCCGAGATGATATCCTGAAAGAAAAAGACGGCCCCATGCTGCTCCACGGACTTCAAGGAATGCATTTAAAGAAAATTATACTCCCCCGATCCTCAACCGCATGGCCCGACCCGAGTCTCTTAGAACGAAGATACGAAAAGTTTAGATTGGCTGTTTAAGAGATAGGACCCAAGATAGTTGGCCAAAAGCAAGATCTGGCCCAGAATTAGGTGAATTTTGTGTCTGGGATAAGCTAATCAATTTAAAATACGTTTCAACATAATTAATCTATTATCATCATAGGGCATGTAAGTAGCTTTCCAGGTATTCAGCGTACTCACGGCTATCTTTCTTTTACTGTCTCGAATTTTCTTATTGTCATCCCAGACTGCTGTAGAAACATCGCATATCAAATGTGCATATGGATCATCGGGTACTGGTACATCTTTAAGAACATTTTGAAATTTGCTTAGTCTATTTTTAATGTTTATTCTTCGTAACTGTTCAATCCATTGTAAATCGTAAGCAATTAAAAGCAACGTAAAAAGGTGCGAAAATATCTGAGTCAGTATCCATATCTTTACACTTTGGGGTTCATTTTCTATTTTTGGTTCAACACTAAGTAAATACAATTTATTGATTGTCTTTGAATATTCATCAAAATCAAGTTTTTGGGAAGTGCAGAAATGATCAAAATAGTATTCCTTTGCTTTTAAAAGCATCTCTTCTGCGGCGAAACGAATATCTTGGGGCCATCCTTCGTTTTCTCGATTCTTAGCTTCCTCGAGATAAATTGTCGCCTCCTGAAGTTCAGATTGGTTTTTCGCTGATCTACGCGTGGCAATACATGCAAGATAGGAAGCCTCTCTACCTCTGATATATTGGGTGTTTGAAGAGTCTTTCCTCAACGCAACATCTGATATTTGTATGGCGATTTTTGCCAATGTCTTAGTAGCAGACCAATGCCCCTTAATTGCAAATGCAAGTGCATGAATAATATGGGCATGATAAAGAGTCTTATCGATCGTTTCCACTTTTTCGCTGAAAGATCGTAATGTGTCCATATCCTCTTTATTGGTACGATGTCCCTTCTGTAATTTAATGACTAAATCACAATACTGATGAATTTCTTGGAATTTATCATCAAATTTAAGTGCGGGGATAGACTTTGTCTGTTCTATGTTAATCGTGCTCCATAGTCCTACCCATACAGTTGATGAATATAAGGAACTGACTATATCTAAGATTTCTCCAAATATTGTTTGACGCAGCTCTTTGGGAGACCATTTCCCCGTATCTCTAAGCTTCTGCATAGTCTTTGCCAATCTAGTTGAACCACGCTCTTTGGCATTGTCCAAGCCTGGCACATAGTTAATAAGGGCAATCTTGTCTAGTTGAGTATTCCATGACTCATGTAATTTCTTTATACGGGGGGGATCAATCACATCATCTTTAATGTCCTCAACACTCTTGGCTAAATCTTCACGATTAACAATGCCTTGCTCAGAAATTGAAGAGCGTAGCCCTGTGGGGAAAAAAAGATTCAACCAATCAATTAATGTAAAACTTGTATCTTCAAAATCAAAGGGAAGAAAAAAATCTGAGTGAGCCATAAATGCTTGAGGATGCCGTAAATACATACTAGCGAAATTACGATTCTCATACTTTTCTGCTGCTTTATGAATGTATTTGGAAGCAGTTATAAGCGCTATTTTTTTATCAGCAAGAGACGAATTGACATATTCTAAAGTTGCGAGGACCTCTGCATCGTGCATTATGTTCCTTGATCGCCCTCCGGTACTACCCTTTACAGATTCAACCAACAGGGGTATCCATTTATCCATTATGTTTTTGATATAAGCACGGTCACTTTCATTATTATTTACATCTGGAAATGGAAACCGAAAGTCGTTCTCATGATAATTATCTAAGCGGCAGTAAGTCGTTTTAGGAAGTTTGGCAAATCTGCGTAGCGTATCCCTTGGACCGCGATATGGATTGAATAGTTGAACCAAGTCTGGAACACGAATTTGCAAAGCATCAATCAATTCATTTTCATTCTTGTTTTCCACGTAATTTGTTAATTCCTTGGATAAATCCTCAAAACATTTTGGGTCCATTTTATCCGCCCCATCAGATATCCAATTATATAATCTTACAAGCTTATTTAGAATTTCTTCGTCATGCGGCGGGATGATTAGAAAGCGGAACGTGTGTTTTGTATGTCCTTGAAGTAACAACTCCGACGAATTGAACAAAAAATCTCCAAGGAGAAATGCCAAGGAATCTAATCCGGCACTAACAAATCTTTCTTCAAAAACATCGACAACTTCAAGATTTTTGTCTGGCTCGAGATAAAAGTATAAGACATCGGTATCTACAGCATAATACGTATCACAATGTAAGGTGTTATTTTCAATGTCCGCGTTAATGTCATCCATGAATCCTGCACATTTCAATAATAAACTTGCAGCATTCCTGATTGTCTTGCGAGCATTGACCTTTTCCATTTTAGATTGACCCACTTAACAAAGTTGACTTTGTTGAAGTTGTTCCGTAAGGAATTAATTTACGAAGATTATTTCGATATCCTTCAGCGTCTTGAGGCATTACGCTCTTCTCATCTTTTGCCAATAAAGTAGCAGTACGTGATACTGATTGAAAACTAATTCTCCTTATAGTCAAATATTTTTCCAAGTTATAATCGTTTCTGGTATTAAGTCGCTCTCTTTTGGAACCAACTTGTATGAAGTATGAGCCAGAAAGCTCACTCTCAATAAAAATCGGGAATAAAGGATTTTTAAATATCACGTCGAATAACCATCTTTGTTCACTGTGATCGGCTTTCTCCCATAATTCAGTTAGCCATGCAATCGGGCCTAATTGTAAAATATAATAGGCACAATAATAAGCCATTTCCCAAAATTCATTTGTTTCGTCCTCGCCAAGTTGTTTAGAATCCTTAAGCAGTTGTCTCATTTGAGGTTCGAAACGCAGAATAATATCAGCCGCATAGGATGGATCGCATTCAACCATTACCATAACAACCTCAAATATAAAATCATTGCTGAAATTCGGACACGATATTAATTGTGACATTACGTCCCGCACTTTGTTTGATGGTACAAGTGATCTTAAAGCGGAAATCGCGTCATATTGAATCTCTGGATACTGCTTTCCAAGGGCACCAGATCCGACAGTGGGGACAAGCGAATCAAGTGATTCATAGGCCTTGATTCGGATCATTAAATAAATAAGATCTCGGAACGCATCCAAGGGAGCACCGGGATCATTTCCGTGTTCACGAACAACATCCCCAATAGCTTGGCGGAAAAAAAGTTTATTGTTACTGGGAACGCAACATTCATATATTTGAGCAAGGCCTTCACATACAGATTCCTTTGATAAAACAAAGGAGCCAACATCCTCGAAAGCATTTTCTTGTTCAGATTGGGAAGAATAGAATGAGAGCAGACCTCGCCATAACCAATCTGCAAATTTTTCTCTGTCATAACCCTTTAGCAACTCAATTATATAATTGTTCATTGTACATTGGCCAAAGTCAAAATATCATCAGTTATTTCTTGAAAATCGTGGTTTCCTTTTAACCGCGAGACAAACACTTCATCATCATCAATACCAGCCTTATCTCCCCTATTCCCTGAGACCAACCCGAATATCTCTACACTGATATTATCAATAATATCCGATAAAGGTATAGATGAACATATCCGCTCAGGCACACCACAAATCTCCGAACCTTGTACTAATTTATCAAGATGCACAGTCATCCCCCACTTTTTGTCATACACTCTTTGGGGAGTACTGGACAGATATGCAGCAAATCGTTTACTTCCTAAATCTGAAAAGAGTGGGCGTGCAATTTTAAGATGACTCATATTTCTTAAGATAGTTGAAGGAAATTTAATTCCCACAAGGTAGGTATTACGTTTCGTGTCAATCAGGCCCAGTGCATCGCGTACTTCCGTGGCTTTGGAATCAGAACTCGAGTTATTTATAGCCTTTTCGAGAAATGATAAATCAGCAAACCAAACGTGATGAGGATTGGGATATGGTGTACCCAGCGAGCCATCAGCCTTATGCCAACCTTTTTTTGACATTATACTTTTGATCAATAAACGAAGAGCTTCAAGATTATGTGCTTGTGGCGCAAATAATACTCTTTTTTTATTGTGCGGATCGACCATATGTTGCATGAATGTTAAATGACTCATAGTTGTTATTAGAGTTGATCCTGTATCTATCTCTGAGTGATCCACTCGTGCAATCGCGAAATATCTATCATTATACCTGCATGGATGATTGAACTCATCAGCAGCTGATTTATATTTGCCGGTACATACATTCAAACAATCAATCAAAAAAGATCGCAATAAATTTTCATCAATTAAACCTTGGTCTTTGGTAAGAAACAAGTTAACTAACTTAATTTTCCCTTCGTCACTCTTAGATAACTGGCTGAGCCATTCTTTGAGCTTGTTTGAACTGAGATCAGGCATTTCTTTACCCTGACGTGGGACGCTATTATTCTAACTGAACAACCATAGGCTTATAAGCCAATTGGTTTCGGGGCTGCGTCGAATACGACTACTATTCAACCGATTGGCCGAATAGTTGCAACGGCTTCTCTCTTGGGACTCCCCCAATCTTCTTTTCGCCTAAAGGCGAAAAATCTCTCTAATCCCCGAAGGGGGCACTAGCAACCACAGCCACCGGGGTCATGCAAAACTAATCTACATATTTATTTTAGCATAAGGTGGTGGCGAGGTAAAACCGTATCTTGAAATAGCAATATCAATTTATATACAATAAATAAAGTATAATAACTAGCAAAAATTCTTGTCTTTCTTGTTCAAGTAAGTTCTATCTACTTACATAATATACTCCTGATCGTGTACTGTTAAAATTATGAGCATCACGGCTTCGCCTGACCACAACAATAGCAGGTACTTTTTATCCATCTGAGATCTTGTAAGTAAAACTGGGCCAGCCAAGTTTCACGGTCTGCCCACTTTTCATATTTCCACCCTTCTCATGAATCGTTCCGATATGGTATAAACCGTCCCGGAGGCACTGCGGAATGTAATGGAACCATTTAGATTTTTAGACGATCGTATCGAACTGAACCGGCTGTTGAAGGTTTCCGGTCCGTCTGATAAGTGAAAGGGAAGCAATCCCGTATGGATTCATGCAGGCACCCGAATCTTATTTTGTTGCAGGGAAAAAATACCGTTCTGCGCTGCCGTCACTGTCACCTGACCATCGATGCCGATGAACTGGGCGACGGCTGGTGCCCGGAGTGTTATGAGGAACGGGGCGTGCGGCACTACGACTTTGACGAGGTCGAAGCGCCGGACGAGGGGAAGGTCCGGTACCGGTGCGAGGATTGCGGCGCCCTGATCGAGATCGAGTGAGGCGGGCCGCCGGCGTCTGCAGTACCAGCGGTTTCATTTTTCCCTGTTGAACGGTCCGGGACAACCTGATAGAGAAGCCGTCGGCACAAGGGAATGCCGGAATACTCCAAAACATAAGAGGGATATGCCATGAGCGATGACGCGAGAAAGATTATCTATACCATGATGAGGGTCAGCAAGTTCCACGGGAACAAGCAGGTCTTGAAGGATATATCCCTTTCCTATTTCTACGGCGCCAAGATCGGCGTCCTGGGGCTCAACGGGTCCGGGAAAAGCTCGCTCCTGCGCGTCATGGCCGGCGTCGAC
>JAFGEC010000161.1 GCA_016931775.1 Candidatus Zhuqueibacterota bacterium
ACTCGCCGATCTGTTCACAAAACATTTTGGCGTCAAACCGGACGGCATTGCCCCCCTCGCCGGCGATGGCTCCGACCGGAAATTGTTCCGCTTGTCCGCGGATAAAAACACGGCGATCGGTGTTCTTGGACATAATCCGGCGGAAAACCGCGCATTTGTATATTTCAGCCGTTTTTTTAAGAGCCATCATCTCCCGGTACCGGATATCTATTGCTCCGACCTGAACCGAGGTGTCTACCTGCTGCAGGACCTGGGAGAAACCACACTGTACGACGATTGTCAACGGCAGGGTTTTTCGCCTCACATCAGAAACCTGTACCACCATGCAATTGAACGGCTCGTCCAATTTCAGATATCGGCCGGCTGTTGTTTTGATTCGGATTACTGTTATCAAACGAAAGCCTTCGATCGCGAGGCCATGCTGTATGATTTGAACAATTTTTACCAGCGTTTTTTAAAATACGAATCTCCCCCTGCTTTACTGTTAAAAAAGCTGCAACAGGATTACGTGAAACTCACCGAATATTTGTGCGGTGAACGAATGAGCTACTTCTTGTACCGGGATTTCCAAAGCCGAAACATTATGGTCTTGCAGGATCGTTTGTACTTTATCGATTATCAATCGGGCCGCAGGGGTGCGTTGCAGTACGATGTTGCATCGTTTCTGTATGATTCAAATCTGGTTGTTCCCGACGATTTAAAACAACAATTGCTGCTGTTTTATATTCAGGAGGCGAACAAACTGCTGAACGACCGGCCGGTTGCTCCCCAACACTTTATCGAGTATTATTACGGATTCGCTCTGTTACGGATCATGCAGGCTATCGGCGCATTCTCATTTTTATGGCGGATCAAGGGAAAAAGCTTTTTCAAGGAAAATATTCCCCGAGGTTTATTTCATATCTCAAAAATTATGCAAAATCAAACCATATTGGACCGGTTACCTACGCTGCGATCCGTATTTAATTACCTGCTCGAACGTTGGGGGAGCCAATGAGAGCGATGATCCTGGCAGCCGGTTTCGGAACGCGGCTGAGCCCACTGACCGATAAAATTCCAAAAGCACTCATCCCCGTCGGTGGAAAGCCGCTTTTGGAAATTCTGTTAAATAAATTATTGGCCCAGGGATTCGAACAAATTGCGGTGAATGCGCACCACCACGCCGACAAGGTGAGTCACTTTATCAAACATTATTCACGCAAGGAAAAGGTAAAAATCGCCGTTTCATTAGAAAAAAAAATACTCGACACTGGCGGTGGAATCAAACGAATGTGCCGGTTGCTGCCGGGAGAAAAGCCTGTGCTGGTTCACAATGTGGATGTTTTATCTTCTATCGATCTCTCCTCCATGTACCGTCATTTTGAGGAAACTGATAACAGTGCACTTTTAGCGGTTCTTAAACATCCATCTCCCCGTTCCCTGGTATTTGATCAAAGGATGAACCTGGTCGGAAAGAATCAAGTGGATAAAGAAAATATCTATTCAAGGCGCCGATCTAAAGGTTCTTTATCTGTGCGGGAATTTTGCGGTATTCAGGTTATTTCGCCAAAGTTGTTTACCACCTTTCCGGGGGAAAAATTCAGCAGCATCGATGTCTACTTACAATCGGCGGAGCGGGGCTCTCAAATAAAAGGATATGCGGTCGATAGCTGCTATTGGCGGGATGTGGGCCGGTTTGATGACCTTGAGGCGGCGGAGCGGGATTTGGCTTCCGGCAAAATCACGCTCAAACAGATTCACCCCGAAATGCCGCCCGGCGCTGACGGCAATTAACCCTGGGACATAAATGGCAGCTTATAAATGTTTTTTCGGTCTCATAAAAGACACCGGATACCGATTTATAGGGAATCATCAGATAACTGGGGGTTAATTCCACACCCACAAGCTTTTGTGTTTCACCCAGGAGCTGAAACAGCTGTTTCTGCTGCTCAATAGGCCATACATCGGCTGTGGCGGAGCCGGGATTCATCGATGAAAATTTCTCCACAGCGTATTTTTCTGCAAGATAACGGTGGAGATGTTCTACGGCGATCTCAAGCGCAAATTCCTGCAGACAATCCAGCCAGAAGCGCTCCATAAAATCATTCGCTAAAACAGGATAATCATGCAATTCACGGCCGCAGGTTGCCACATAGGGAAAAACTCGATTGAGATGTTTAACCTGTTGATATAGAATTCTGCTGGAAAACTCAATACCGTCAATCCACACGATATCGGGCGGTGAGGTTTTTACCTGACATAATTTCAACAGTGCTTTTGGTTTAGCCGATGGAACAACCTCGGCAATAAATTTTTCCGCTGACGCTCTGCATTCAGGCATCCGTTCCAAACGGATTTTTGTAAGAAACGCTTGTTTATCCAGAACAAAATCTATTTCCGGCATAAAACGCCAACCTTATTTTCAGGATTCGAAAGTCTCACATTTTACGGATACGGCTCTATTCCTTTTCAATTTCGAATTTCTTTTCGACTCCCGCTGTATAGTTCATATTCGAGCAGTCGGCACTCGATTTGACTATTATAAAAAATAAGCCTTCTGCTGGTGTGTAAACCGATCCGTTTTGCCAACTCCAGATTACCGGTGAAAACATAGCCCCTATACCCCGAGCAATTTTGCTTAAAAAAATCTCCGATGCTTTTATAGAGTTCCGCCAGAGACTTATCACTTCCCAATCGTTTGCCGTATTCCGGATTCAGAAAAATCACGCCTTCACCTTCCGGTACTGGTGTTTGACGAAAATCACACTTTTTAAATTCAATAAGATGATCTACACCTGCAGTCTTGGCGTTTTTATATGCCGCATCAACCGCTTTGGAATCGATATCAGTGGCATAAATTTTTCCGGGAAAAGGCATCATTTGTCCCTTTACCTGCTTACGAATGTTCAAATAATGGCCGCGATCAAAATCCTTGATATGCATAAAAGCAAAATTATTTCTCAATAATCCGGGAGCCTTGTTTTGCGCCAACAATGCGGCCTCTATTGCAACCGTACCGCTTCCGCACATGGGATTGAGAAAGTGGCTCTTAAAGTTCCACTGCATCGCTTTAAGGACAGCAGCCGCCAGTGATTCCTGCATGGGTGCCATGCAAGGTATTTTTCGATATCCGCGTTTGGACATCGGCTCCCCTGTGGTATCGATAAAAATCGCTGCGCTCTTTGTATACCAGTATAAAAAAACAACGGACTGCGATCGGTCGGGACCGGTATTCGGTCTTTTACCGCATGTTTTTACCATTTTATCGACAATAGCATCCTTACATTTTAAATTAGCAAAACGGGTATCACGAATAAAATCGTTTTTTACGGACGACGTTATACAGGTATATCCGTCCTCAAAAAGTATATCCCGCCACGACAGCTCATATACATTTTTATAAAGTTCATCCGGAGTTGCAGCTTCAAACTCATGGATCAGAAATAAAACACGTTGAGCCGTTCTAAGAGACATATTAAGTAAAATCGAATCAAACAATGTGCCACGGGATATAACGCCCAGGGATTTCACTTCCAGGACAGGGAATCCCAGTTCCTCCAACTCCTGAGTTAAATATTCAGACAAACCTTTTGAGCAGGTTACCACAATTTTGTTTTTTTTATTGAAATCCATTATTATATATTTCCGTGTTTGTCGGCATGACCGGCCGAGCGTTGATTAAGATTTTTACAAAAAACAATATAGCCATTTCGGGCGACTTTTCTAAGAAATATTTTTATCTCCGCTTTACGATTGACGGAACGGCGCCGCCCTTTACCGGCATCCATAGAAATATTTTACCGCTGTAAATTTACGTTCTGCAACACAAGTAAAATCCTTGATCCACTTTAAAATGAGAGGAACTATCGACAGCAGGCACAAAATTTATTCTTGACATCAACAAAGTAAATATGTACGTTTAAGCAACAGCATCAAGTGCACGAGCTGACGAAACGGCAGGTTTTTAAAGGTAAAAAACATCTGATGATCATCAGCAAGACGGAATCGGAGCTTTTTGCATGTATTATTGCATTTCTAATAAAAGTCAAACTGGGGACATATAAAAACACTCAAATAACGATTTCAGGAAAAACGAGTCCGCCAACAGAAATACTTAATACATAAAAATCGTCCGGAGTGTTTTGGGAGTAGAATCATGCACAATGCACGTGTTCTTGTCGTAGAGGACGAGAGTATCGTCGCAAAGGATATTGAAATCCGACTGAAAAAAGCAGGCTACGATGTAGTCGGGATCGCTTCACATGGTGACGAAGCAATCGAGATGGCCATTCAATTTATGCCGGATATCATTCTCATGGATATTAAACTCATCGGCGCAATTGATGGCATTAAAGCAGCTCAAACGATCCGCGAGAAGACGGGATTGCCGGTGATCTATCTTACAGCACTGGCAGATGAACAAACCATTCAAAGAGCCAAGCTAACAGAGCCATTCGGTTACATCATCAAGCCCTTCAGAATGGGTGAACTGGTTACCGCCATCGAAATGGGGCTGTACAGGCACAAGATGGAGAAAAAAATCATCGAAAATGAGGCCAAATACCGTGTTCTGGTTGAGAGTATGAGCGAAGGTTTGATCATTTGCGATCCAAAGGGGCACATCACATTTGTTAACCCGACATTTTGCACAATGATCGGCCATAGCGCCGATGATGTGATCAGTCGTAACATGCTGGATTTAATCGACGAAGACAGTAAAAATATAATGAAAAATCAATGGATACTGCGTAAGCAGGGTGTAAATGATCCATATGAAATCGTGTTTAAACGGAAGAACGGAAATAGTTTATTTGCTCGTATTTCGCCCCGAGGTTTGTTCAGCGACTCACATGAATATACCGGAAGTTTCGGACTGGTTACGGACATTACCCAGCAAAAATCCACAGAAAAACTGGCGAATATCCGGCGCGGTTTATCCCAGGCTCTGAGTGCCACCAGCGATTTAAACGTCGCCATGGCGCTTTGTATTGAGGCGATATTATTGGCCACCAGCATGGAGATCGGAGGCATTTACCTATCTGACACAAATAACGGCGAGTTCAGGCTAGTTTGTTCAAAAGGATTTTCGGATACATTGAATGAAAGGGCTCGTCGATTTTTAAGCGACTCGACATTTACACGCTTGGTAGGCAACGGTAAAACCATTTGGTCAACTTTTAATGCTTATGGAGAACGATTATTTGGCCCGGATATGGAAGAATTATACCGGGCTTTGGTGCTTGTACCTGTTTTCTTCAAGGATACAATTATTGCCAGTGTTCTGCTCATTTCAAAAAATCAAACAGAAATATCCGAGTTCAGCAGATCCGCGGTGGATGTCATAACATCACAAATGGGAGATGTTATAGCGCGTTTGCAAACCGAGGAAGCACTACAAGTGTCTGAGGGCCTTTACAGAACAATGATCGATTCCCTGGATGATATTATTCACATCATCGATCGTGATTTCACCGTCACCCTCTTTAATAAAACGATGATAAAATGGGCTCGTCAGGATGGTTATCATGGTGATTTCTTTCAGAAGAATCTATTTGATATTTTCACCTTTCTTCCCAATAATGTAAAACAAGAATACCTGCATGTATTTGAGAGCGGAAAGACTTTAATTACAGAAGAGACCACCCAATTAAATGGTAAGGAGATCACGACAGAAACGCGTAAAATTCCTTTATTCGAAGGCAAAAAAGTCAAATTGGTGATTACAGTTGTAAGAGACATCAGTGCTCGAAAAAAAGCGGAAGGGTATATTCGAATTCTGACGCAGGAGCTTTTAAAATTGCAGGAAAACGAACGACAACGCATCGCTCGAGATCTGCACGATCATATTGCCCAGGATATGTTATCGGTTAAAATCAATTTTGAAATGTTGTGTGAAAACCAAGAGTTCGTTAAGGAAGCGGATAAAAACAAAGTGCATCAAATATCCGAATCATTACAAAGCACGATTAACGCAGTGCGGGATATTTCTTACTACCTGGGTCCGTTGGGACTGGATCAATTAGGACTTGTGCGGACTTTGGTCAATTATTTATCGGATTTTGGTGAAAAAAACAACATCAAAGTCGATTTTTCAGCTACAGGTATGGAACGCTTAAAACTCGAATTTGAAACCCAAATTAATCTGTACCGAATCGTGCAGGAAGCTTTGAACAATGTAAAAAAACACGCAAAAGCGAAAAACGTCAAGGTCCGGTTGATTTACTCACACCCAAAAATAATCTTAAAAATCGAGGATGATGGCACTGGTTTTGATGTAGAAAACAGAATTACGGAAGCTATCCGGCAAAAAAGAATGGGACTTCGCAGCATGGAAGAAAGAGCCGGTATTTTGGGAGGTACTTTTAATATAACCGGTAAGAATCAAAAAGGGACTCGCATCATTGTCGAAATTCCCAAAAGAGAATTGCAAAATGAATTCTAAGAAAATAGTGATCATCGACGACCACCCGCTGCTGAGAGAAGGATTAAAAAGTATTATCCAGCAAGATGCACGGTTTGAAGTTGTAGGAGAGGCAGGTGACGGAACAACCGGTCTGGAAATGATTGATCGATTAGTGCCGGATCTCGTTATTTTAGACATTACCCTTCCGGATATGTCCGGTCTTCAGGTTGCAAAAAAAATCAAAAATAAAAATCATAAAATCATCATTGTCAGTATGCACTCAAAAATTGAGTATATTATCGAAGCTTTTCAGGCCGGAGCAACAGGCTACATGGTGAAAGAATCAGCCAGGGAAAACCTGATCGCAGGATTACAAACCGTATGCAGGGGAGAATATTTTTTAGACAGCGCTGTAATCGCAGTGCTGGTGCAAAAGCTCAGGGGCATGCCGCCTAAAGAAATGACAATTGAAGATCCGGCCTATTCCACATTAACCCCGCGGGAACAGGAAATATTGAGATATTTTGCCGAGGGCTTAAAACCGCGGGAAATCGCAAAGAATTTATATATCAGTCCAAAAACTGTGGACAACCATCGAAGCAACATCATGCATAAACTGAACCTTGCAAATACGGTTGAATTGGTGCGGTATGCAGCAAAAATCGGTTTGGTGGATATGGAAAAATAAAAAAGGCATGCTGAGTACAGCATGCCTCGAGTGCTTTCCTGCAAAGTTGTCAAAGCCAGGTTGCGTCACCAGAAAAGCAATGTTATTCTATTTTTATCATCTTTCTTGTGAATTGAGTACGGCCGGCCTCCAAGCAGTAAATATACACTCCCGACTGCACAGCTTCGCCTGCGTTGTTCAAACCATCCCACACGATACGCTGTACGCCTGACTGTGCCGCTCGTGAAACCAAAGTCCGGATTTCCTGACCGAGCAGATTATAAATCGTCAGCTTGATATCCCCGTAGTAGGTTGCCGGAACTTGATAGCAGATTTCCGTAGTGGGATTAAAAGGATTAGGAAAATTTTGTTCCAAAGTAAATGTTTCGACCACAGCATATGTAATCTGAGTGGATTGCAGGTATTTAAACTGGCCGTTCAAATCGATTTGTTTCAGACGGTAAATGTAGGATGCCGGGGCCGGTTGACTATCCACATATTCATAGTCCGTCCGACTTGAACACGTTCCGCGGCCTTTGACAAAAGCGATTTTTTCCCATATATTCCCGTCACTTTTACGCTGTAACTCAAAACCAAAATTTTGCGATTCGGTCGCAGTCGCCCAGGTTAATTTTACACCTTGGTTCACACACACGGCGGAGAAATTCTCCAATTCGACCGGCACCACAAACTGCTTTGGTACCACATGAACATTGTTTACCTTTTTATTGTTCACAAGCGGATTGGCGAATCGAAGAGCCAGCGTATCGCCGGTTGCAGATGGTTTATTCGCCCCAAGATAATAAAATGTCGTCTTTAATTCCTCGTCGGTTGAGTCGCAAACGATAGGTGCAGCCAGCGTGCCAAATATCTGTACACCGCAATCACCATATTTTACACCCCATTGATTTTCCGTTGCATCACCGGTGTCCGTAGGATCCAGAGTATTATCGTCTTTATAGTAAAGTTTGTGAGAGGTACCAATATTCGGCACATCGGCAATACAAATAACAGATCCATGCGATCCGCTCATCATATACCAATTAAACCAGCTGGACCCGCTATTCGTCATTGAAGTATCAACCACATCGGGGGTTCCGTTTATGATCGCTGATGAATTGTTGCCGTTAAAATAGCTGGAGCCGCTTATCCGGGAATGAAAATCAATGGATTGGCGGAGATAGGTCATACCGACCGAGGCCGATAATACACGTTTTCCTGTCTGAATGACGGCGGAGTAGGGGTAAAAAAAGGCGGTGAAATCAACTGTCACGGGTAATATAGCCTCTGCAAAAACGGGTTGAAATACGGTTTTTCGAATAATTCGAATAGGACCGGATTTTACCTTTAGACTGTCGAATTTTAATCCGTTGTCTTCGTTATTACTATACGGGATGATACCAGCCGCTTTACCCGCATATCTTATTTTCCATCTGTCCAAAATATCCTGATCGGAACCACCCACTGCAGCTTTAACGCACAAAGTGTCCGGAATAGCTTTTTTGTTATGTCCAAAGATATAACTTTTTGCGTTTATAAGATCATTGGGAAACCCGGGATCCCCTGGAACGTAACTAATATAAGATCCTGCGCCACGTACCAATGTGGATGACCGGTAAACGTATGCATAACCCTCCGTGCTCGGAAAAGTGCTGTTGTCGACAACTTGAACTTCATATCGCTGATAAATTTTAGATTCTGCATCATTGATCCATTGCCAATCCGGCACACTTTCACCAAGATCAAAGGCCATAAAACAGATCTCATCGTTTATGTTGAGCAAGCCGTTTTTAGCCCCGAAGAAATCAAAACCGGCATCTTTTTCATCGATCTGAAAGGGGATCTGCGTCCAGACACCTCCTTTAAAAACAAAAACAAATATCTCGTTCACCGGCGCACCGTTGAACAAGAGAAAAGGCTCACCCCTTACAATAACGGGATCGTACGGGCGAGTCGACATGGAAGCATTTAGCTTTTGAGGGATAAAAGCCGTTAAAAAGATGCCTGATAGAATTAAAATTGCTAAATACTTGAATTTTAACTGCAACATAAATCCCTCCTCTTGGGAATTGTTATCATCAGACGGAACCTCCACTC
>JAFGEC010000162.1 GCA_016931775.1 Candidatus Zhuqueibacterota bacterium
GGAAAGACAATACTGATTTATGCTGTTCTCGATTGTCGCAGAAATCCTTCTACCAACATTGATATTCTTGCCAGTCGACGCACATAACACCACTTTACAAAGGCATTTTACCAACAATCCCGGCCAGGACCGTGCCGTCCCACACTTCGACAATGGTGCCGATGGGTTTGCCGATGATTTTTGCAAAATTTATCAACTCATCGAGTTTTGCGGTAATGGCGTATTCCTCGTCATAGTGATTCCATGCCGCCAAAACCAGCTCTTTTTTGGTTTCACCGGAACCGGACTCCGGCACAAGTTGTTCGGCCGCTTCGATGGCGGATTTGACAACGCCTGTCACTTCCCGCCACGTCACTTTACCGTCCAACAAGTCTTCGACTTTGGTGTCCAGTTCGTCGAGCATTTGTTCGAATTTGTCTTGATCCATTTGTTTGTTCTCCTTTTGAAAAATGATTGACTATAAAAAACATGGTCCCAGTCAAGGGATTCCGCCATATTTGCGGCGCTTTGTTTTTTATTTTGGTTCGATTAAAATCGGCGTCGAGTCCTCAATCAGTTGAAAAAAAGGTTGTAAAAGAACAGAAAAAAAGTGAATATAGACCCCCACCCTGATGGCCGCTTTTAAAGTGCCCACCCCTGGCTGGTTTTAAAGTGCCCGATGACAAACAATTATTCGGAGAATATTTTGAATTTTTGTAAAAACTCAGTGGCTTTTTTCAGCGGAACAGGTGGCTTTTTGGGCCCGGCCTATGGACAGGATCATCTTTATATAAATACAATTAAAAAATGCCCCATATTATAAGATATGAGGCATTTTTTTTGCACGCCCAGAAGGATTCGAACCTTCGACCTACGGATTAGAAGTACATTGCTGGCACGGGTTAAAACAATAAATAACAATGATTTAATTTTTGCGTGTTAGCGAATGTGTTAGCGATATATCTATATCATCAACAAACTTTTTGGATTGTAGCATTTACCCGTAATCATCAAGCTCTAGTATCCTGGACTCATCCTTCCCAATATCGGGTATTATATTAAGAATTTTCATAAAAATCTGTAAGTTGAAAGCTGTTCTTGCAATTTACAGATTAATCATTGACAGAATGATAATTTTTCGCTAAATTATAAAAAATCGGATTATAGAATGACGACAGATTATATTGAACGTGCCGTATCGGATAAAATCACTTCATATTTAGCCAATTTTCCGGCTGTTGCGATATTGGGACCACGCCAGGTTGGGAAATCTACGTTGGCAAAAAAAATTGTATCCGGTTGGTCGAAAGCAATATATCTTGATTTAGAATCGGCACCTGACAGACAGAAACTGACAAATCCGGAAATTTTTTTTGAACGGCAGAAAAACACACTCTGCTGTCTTGATGAGATTCAACGGGTGCCCGACCTGTTCCCTGCTCTTCGTGGTATTATAGATCGAAATGGAGGAAACGGCCAATTTCTCATTCTGGGTTCTGCCTCACGTGATTTGATTCGACAATCCTCAGAGTCATTGGCCGGTCGAATCATATTCGTTGAACTTTCACCATTCATTTATCAGGAAGTTTTTAATCATTTACAAGATATTTATTCTTATTGGCTGCGAGGCGGATTTCCCAGGAGTTATTTGGCCGGCTCGGACGATCTATCATTTACCTGGCGTGAAAATTTTGTTCAAACTTTTTTGGAACGGGATATTCCACAGCTTGGATTTCAAATTCCAGCTGAAACCCTGGGCCGATTATGGAATATGTGCTCACATTTGCATGGACAAATTGTAAACCTGTCGAGTCTGGGTCAATCTCTCGGCGTCAGTCATACCACAATTCGTTCATATCTTGATATACTTTCACACACTTTTATGATACGTTTATTGCAACCATTTTCAGGCAACCTGAAAAAACGTCTGATCCGCTCACCAAAAATTTACATACGCGATTCGGGTATCCTCCATACATTGCTCGGACTGGAAACATTCGAGGATGTTTTGGGACATCATCAATTTGGCGCTTCCTGGGAGGGGCTTGCAATTGAGAATATTTTACAAAGTTTTACCCGCTGGAATCCGTCTTTTTATCGAACGAGTGACGGAACTGAGCTTGATCTTGTCCTGGAAAAGGGTACCCGTCGCCTTGTGTTTGAATTCAGAGCATCCAAGGCGCCGGAACTCGGTCGGGGATTTTGGAACTCTATAACCGAACTCGAACCGGAAGCAGCCTTTGTTATTGCACCGGTCGATGAAAGTTATCCCGTTGCGAAGAATGTCACGGTGGTGCCTTTGAAGCAGTTGCAAAAAATTGCAGAAAATATCTCGTAATTTTTGAGTAATGACATAAATACAGGTATACTTTTTTCAAAAAAATACCCCACATTGTAAAATATGAGGCATTTTTTTGCACGCCCAGAAGGATTCGAACCTTCGACCTACGGATTAGAAGTACATTGCAATCACCACTTAAGTCAATTAATAACAATAACTTGATTTTTTCGTGTTAGCGAATGCGTTAGCAAACAATAAATCGACATATATTTGCTCCTATTTAGATCAGGTACGATTCAATATCTCGCGTTAGATTAATATTCCACTTGATTTACGTTCATATTTTCTGTATAATTAACAGCAGTAAAAGTATGATGGGATCATTTTTTCAAAAGAATTATTTTGACGATAATCAATCATTAAAGTATTTATTACTAAATTCGAATTTTTCATATTTTGCAGAAACCTTATAATCAC
>JAFGEC010000163.1 GCA_016931775.1 Candidatus Zhuqueibacterota bacterium
ACCGTTCGCCCTGCCCCATGTTCTGAACCAACCCTCCAAAAAATATTTAACTATTATTAATACGAGAATTATTATTTCTTTATATACAGGAGATATATTACATAATTTTAGATGTGGTATATACATTTACCGGAATTTTTCAGGAGAAAACAATGAAAAAAATAGACATGCATGTTCACTCTAAATACTCTGAACATCCCTCGGACTGGTATCTTCAGCGCCTCGGTGCACAGGAATCTTATACCGAGCCGGATCAAATATATAACATCGCAAAACAAAAGGGTATGGATTATGTGACAATAACAGATCATAACCGCATCGACGGCGCCCTGCTTCTCAAAGAAAAACACCCGGAGGATGTTATCGTGGGTGTTGAAGCAACGACTTATTTCCCCGAGGACGGATGCAAAATACACGTTTTACTCTATGATATAACAATAGAACAATTCAACAACATTCAAAACAAAAGAGCCGACATTTACGACCTGAGAGAGTATATCAAAGAGAACAATATTGCCCACTCGGTTGCACACGCAACCTATTCAATAAATGGGAAAATATCAGTAACACACCTGGAAAGACTCATCGTGTTGTTTGATGTTTTTGAAATCATCAACGGTGCACGACTCCGTTTATTTAATCAGCAATGGAAACAGGTACTGGAGAACTTGACACCGGCTCATATAAAAAAATTGTCTGAAAAATATCACATCAAACCCATGACTGAGGATTCGTGGAAGAAAGGATTTACAGGCGGCTCGGATGACCATGCCGGCATATTCATCGCAAATACCTATACCGAAATAAAGGCGGAAAATATTAAAGAGTATATAACACACTTTAAAACAAAAAACTCCCGGGCACAAGGCACCCATAATACGTATAAATACCTGGCATTCGCTATCTTTAAGATTGCGTTGGATTTCGGCAGAACAAAAAACGAAAAAATCTCCAATTCACTCCTTTCACGTATCGGAGAAAAAATCTTTTCATCTGAAAAACTGAGTCTCAAGGAACGATTCCAGTTAAACCGGCTTAGATCGAATTACCAAAAAAACGGTTTTACAGTGGAAAGGCTGGCATTGGAAATTGTGGATGAAGTGAAACATATTGAACAAAAACATATCAAAAAACGGCTCGACGTTGTCTTTGAAAAATTGAGTGACATGTCCGATGCATTTTTTGGAAAAATTTTTGAATCCCTGGAAAAAGATATAACAAATGGCAATTTATTGAACCTGGTAATGAGTGTGACATCATCACTTCCGGGACTCTTTTTGACGTTTCCATTTTTGAGCACCATGAATCACCTTTATAAAAACAGACATTTAATTCGAGAGCTGGAATCAAGCCTCAAAATCAAACTGCCGACTCAGGAAAAACAAATACTTTGGTTTACAGATACATTTACAGATCTCAATGGTGTTTCAGTATCACTACAGGAGATGGCATGGCAGGCCTCAAAAAATAAATTGCCGATAAAAATCGTGACTCAATTGAAAAATGACAATGATACAAGCTCGATTCCGCCCAATGTCATTTCTTTACCCACTTTTCACTCTATAAACCTGCCGTATTATGAAACTTATGAAATAAAATTCCCGTCCATTTTGAAATCGATCGATCTTTTGTACAGGGAAGAACCAACTGAAATCGTTATTTCAACACCCGGGCCCACAGGATTGCTCGGGATACTGATTTCTCGTATACTGGACATTCCTTGTACCGGTATATACCATACTGATTTTTCCATGGAAATCGAAGAGATTGCCGGAGACAACTCACTCACCGACTTGGTGGAAAGTTACATAAAATGGTTCTACTCAATGATGGACTTTATTAAAACACCCTCCAGGGAATATATCAACATTTTGAAAAACAGAGGTATTGATGAGAAAAAAATTGATGTTCTGGATAAAGCCATTGATTTAGAACTTTTTCAACCAAACGGATATCAAAGACGGGATATATGCCGTCTGTACCAGATTCAAGACGGGATTAACCTGCTTTATGCCGGTCGAATTTCCAAAGATAAAAACATGGATTTTTTGAGTGCGGTTTACAAAAAATTATGTCAAACCGATAGAGACATCAACCTCCTCATCGCTGGTGATGGACCCTATAAAGACGAACTGCAGGCCGCACTGAAAGATATGGAAAGAATCCACTTTCTCGGCAAATTATCCCGTCATGAACTGATCAAATTTTACGCCACATCAGATCTATTTTTATTTCCAAGTACAACGGATACATTCGGTATGGTTGTGATGGAAGCTCAGGCCTGTGGTTTACCGGCCATTGTATCGGATACCGGCGGGCCAAAAGAAGTTATTTATCCTGAAAAATCCGGATACATTGCAAAGAGCAATGATCTGGATGACTGGCTGGACAAAACAAAAAAATTGATTAAATTACGGCGAGAAGGGAACGGCGCCTATTCAGCAATGAAAGATGCGGCCAGAAAAAATGTCCGGAAAAAATATCAGTGGAATAACTTTTTTAAAAAAGTCGGAGTAGAGTAATATAAAATTTAAATTGAAAAGCAATTGAAATATTTTTGTGATTAGATTTCATTAATTTTGAAACGAACCAGTGTCCGTACTATTCTCTCATTAAACATTGAAATTTCCAATTACAAAATAAGATAAAAAAAAAGAGTGAAAATCAAAAACCTTAATGCCTTTTGAAGGGAAAAATGTTATCGTCAAATGCAGCAATTCTTCCAGTGACAATTCAGAATCCATAGTTGCATCCTTTTTCCGCTGAGAACCATGAATATCTACGGTTGTCTCACAATTATAACTCAGAAAATTTAATAAAAGAATAAATAAAGTTTTTCTCACTAAAATTCCTTTCAATTTAATTGATGATTCATAGATTCTTTTTCTGTTTTTCAATAATCTGTTCCATCTGTTCAATATATTGAATAAATGCTTTTCGACCTTTATCTGTGATGGAACAGGTTGTTTGAGGTTTTTTAGCCTTAAACTGCTTGATTATTTTAATGAATCCGCCGGTCTCTAATTTTGAAAGATGTGTACTCAAATTGCCGTCTGTTGTTTGAGTGACTTTTTTTAAATATTTAAATCCGGCTTCTTCAACAGTCATAAGCACAGACAGTACGGCTAACCGGACGGGTGCATGAATCACAGGATTCAGTTGAATAATTTGATCATGCTCCATCTTCCTGTCCCCCTTTTCGATACCTTTTGTTCATAATGATTCCGGGAACAATAAATCCAATGAACAGGATAAAAATCATAATGAAACCTCGGAAATAATTATGTACATATGCTATTCCGCATGCACCTGCCCATGTCATTATCCCTGCCCAGTAGAGATAGGGGAATTCGTAAACAGCTGCAGTGATAAATAACATCACACCAAAAAACAAGGCACTAAAAATCGGGACCAGACTAAAGGTGTAAACTCCGGTCAGCGGAAATAGAAATGTGGCTATCAATATTGGAAAAGAACAGGCCGACAACACAGTCATGCTCACCGTTTCAGTGTATGTTTTCACTTCCTTGGTTTTTTCCATTTTATTCAGAAGAATGACAGCAACAATTCCATAAATGACCGTCAAACCAATCATGGCGGGTAATACCATGTGATTGAAAAATTTTTCAAAACTCATCGTCACTAAAACAAAGATGATACCACCAAGCCCGAGCAAAATGAATATCTTTCCCGATGCGGCTGTTTTTTGTCTGGTCTTTTCAATCATTAGTTTAATGATTGCAATATCATGCTGCATTTTATTGATGTCCATATTGTTTTCTCCTGCAAAGTTATTCTTGTTAAAAAGTACTTTGTATTACAAAGTAATATTACAAAAAAATTTTCTGAATGTCAAGGGAAATAATTAAATATGAGGTAAAATCTCAGTTACGGGTGGAAGGTGCGATGCACCGGCTCTCGACATCCTTACAAATATTAAAATCACATAAATTTGGCAAAAGGAGGTACGTCGCACCTATCCTGTGCCACCCGAAACTGAGGTTTTACAAATATGACGATAAATGCCAAACAGCACAGTAATCCAGCCCTCGTTTGCCCCTTGATAATTACAGTGTGCGGTTCCTACCCCTCTTTCATCGTCTTTGAGGAAGAGAAGCAACGGAACCGCACTCCATATTTATTTTATCCCCGCTGCATCCAGCCTGCTGCGCAATTGCTGATTTTCACTGCGCAGTTCCTTTACAGCCTGCAACAGAACGGCGGTGAGTCGGTCGTAGGCAACGGCCTTGTACCCTTCCTTGTCGGTACTGACCAGTTCCGGAAATTCCTGTTCCACTTCCTGGGCGATCAAGCCGATCTGGGTGCGGTCATTCAATCCACGGTCTTTAAATTCACCGGCGCGCCACTTGAAAGAAACGCCGTTGAGACGGTCGATATGATCGAGCACATTCTCCAATGGGCTGATTTCCTTTTTAAACCGTACATCCGAGCTGCCCCAGGTACCTGTGGTATAGGCATTACCGGCCACATAGAGTTTGTAGGACCCGGGATCCAGCGCGCCGATGCCGACCGGCCCCTCCAAATATGATTTGGCGCCATCGCAATAGAGCGAAAACACCTTGTCCGGATGACTCGAATTGCGATTCCGGTCTACTGCACCTGTTACGGCGGATAAATATAGAACATCACTCGGGAATCGCGAAAACAATTTGTCCGGATTATCAATGGACCCAAATACACCGTGCACATCGCGCGTACTGGATGGGTGTGCCCGGTTGGAGGCCAGGAAACCTTGAGCGACGGCACTCGTGTTGCCGCCCACATCCGATACCAAAGACCCTTTAATCGCACCATCGACTTTGAAGACACCACTGCCGGATGGTGCATTGGCATGCATCCAGACGCCCATGCCGATAATTTGATTGTATCCATCATAACTTGTCATTTTGTCGAATGAAGCCCGATACCCTATTATACCTGTATTTAAAGAATTAGGAACGTCTGCATTACCCGGAAAAGAGAACACATCACCTGGATCGGTCAGAACGACTCTTCCTGATACGTCGGTTGTACCGATGGCAACCATACCACTTTGTGTAACACGCATAAGTTCAATATCAGAACTGTTTTTCACCAATAACTGTCCGAAGGCTTGAGAAAATAAAAATACCGCAAATATCACAGTCCATCCAACAAGACGACTTTGTGCTTTCATAACTCCTCCAATTTGGATTTTTCATAAGACGGATCGATACTTCAACTGCAGCTGAAAACGCGTTTCAGTTTACTTTGATGAATATCCGTGGAAATCAAAAATATCGGACTAAAATGTCACCATACAGTGACAAATCACCTGAAAAAACCGGTTATTTGAGA
>JAFGEC010000164.1 GCA_016931775.1 Candidatus Zhuqueibacterota bacterium
ACAGTTTAGAGTAATTAATCATGAAAGTATTTTTCATATTTATACAAATTGTATTGTTTCCAGTTGCATTTCTCATTTTGTCATGGCTTTTTACTTTGTGGGCAAAAAGAAAGAAAAATAAATTTGTGAAATTTGGATATGCAACGCAATTTGCAATATCGGTTTATATTGTTGGTGGAGCAATTCTTTTCCCGCTTTATTTTGTCTTTAAACCAACAAAAATCGACGGCATTACATATTTGCTGGGATTGAATCTTTGGGCATATTGGCTCATAACATACATTCTCGTTTTACCTTTTGTTGGAGCAATAACTGCATATTTTATTTACTTTAAACGGGTATCGATATCAAAATACTATAAAGATGGACTGTTGTTAGGTATATATCAAATCCCATGGGCATTTTTATTTGAAATTTTTATCTATGTATATTGGAGAAAAACAATACCCTCAATATATGATTATTTTTTTGGTAAAAATTACCCATGGATTGAAATTGCGTGGATTATTAGCATATTAAGTCCACTTATTGCAGCTCATATATCAAAAAGGGTAAAAGACGGAAGATAAATAAACTCTGATAAAAACGCATCTATCATTGTTACTCAATTCAGCGGATCATGCACGCTCTTTTGTCTTCTGCATAGAATAATATTGTAAAAAAAGAATTTAATAAAATGTCCTGATATAATGGCAAGGTATTTTAACACATCGGCATGATATTTTAACACGCCGGTACGGCATCTTAACACAACCGGAAAATCGCTCGACTGTTCAGGCTGTCTTTTAAGTCGACTTTGATCATCCCGGGATAGAATCCCAGGACGACCAGGTTATTTTCAATTTATCATCTATTTTCCTTCTGCTTCAATATCGCCTTCCACATTCTAACAGCTAGAAAAAGCAAAAACCCAACCGCTATAAAGCGGAGAATTTTTTTACCAACTCCTCCGCCAATGGATTCTATGTCGACAAGACGAATCTCGGACCAGGTTGTAAGATCGTATATGCAGAAACCCAAAAACAGTAATATGAACAGTCCAAACAATATATCAGTAATCTTGTACCTCCATATCTGGCGTACTTCCGGATACTTGGATGTCAACCGAATTTGAGTTGCAAATATGTAACACCAGAATATACAAAAGGGTATGAACAGGATACTTCTTGACGCATATTTTTTAACGGATTCCCCCCAGAACAGCGGGGCATTGACCTTTGGATTATTCGGCAAAAAATAAACCTTGACAACACGCGTCTCTCTGGCCTGCACCATGACCGATTCCAGTGCATCATGTTGGCCTGTATAAACCACATTTTTATAGGCAAACTCGTATTTTACATGGTAAGATCTTGAACCTCTAGCTCTGGTCGTCCAAGTCTTAGACACTACACCTTCAACGGTCTCACCCCTTTTGCTGAGCTGATATGCCAGGTAAATATCCTTGAAATTAGACATTAAAAGCCAAAGAAAAAGACCAAAAAATAATAGAGCACTTGAAAAATATTTCCGTTTATTTTTAATACGCACTTTTGCCAAAACCATTCCCTTTCCCCTGTTGAAATTGACGGATTGAATTTTTTCTTGATAAATATAGTCATTCGTTCGGCTAGAATCAAGTCCCGGACTTTTGCTTCATGAATTAAAACAATTGGAATTTAATAGTCTGAATAATTGTGAAATGAATAATTTAGTGGTTCATATGCGGTCATTTATTTTATTCTGCTGTGATTTTGACTGATTCATCGCGCAGGGACGCGGAGGCGCAGAGGTTACATATCAGAGAGAGATAAGCTCAAGTCTGGAGTGCTATCAAACATCCTTTTATGCTATAATTATATAAAAACAAAATAATAGAAATCTGAGCAATAGCCTATTCAGCTGAGCAGAATCACTGCGGCTCTCCGGCTCCGCGCGAGGTTAAAAAGAATCATACAGAAAAGTAAAAACCAAGCTGATTGGTTCGGTGTATTTATAAATTCAAATAAAATTTTGGGGGATACCCTGCATTACTTTTTACACTTGATTTTACACAAAATAATGTGTATAATAAAATAAAAAAAAGAGGTTAAAAAAATGCCAACAAATTTAGCGATCGATGATCAACTGTTAGAAAAGGCAAAAAATATCGGCAGACACAAAACGAAAAAGGCCGTAGTGACTGAAGCACTTGTAGAATATATCCAACGCCGTAAACAATTGGAAATAACAAAACTATTTGGCAAAGTCGACTACGATCCTGATTATGATTACAAAACACAGCGTCAAGAAAAATGAAAATAATTGTCGACACGAGTGTCTGGTCACTTGCCCTAAGAAGAGGAGAACAAGACACCTCTCACATAATCAGAGAATTATCAGAGCTTATCAAAGAAGTTCGAGTTCAATTAATAGGCCCGATCCGTCAGGAATTGTTGTCTGGCATCAAACGAGCCAAGCAATTTGACGAATTAAAGTTATATCTTTCTGCATTTCCTGATCTACCTCTTGAAACACAAGATTTCGAAAAGGCGGCAGGTTATTTCAACACATGCCGTAGAAACGGCATTCAAGGATCAAATACAGATTTTTTGATCTGTGCATTAGCAAATACACACGGTTTTGAAATATTTACTACAGATAAAGATTTTTTAAATTTTCAAAAATATATACCAATTAATTTATATCAAATCAGAAAAGATTTATAAAATCCAACCTCCAAACCTTCAATTCAACGGATGTGACGCGAGGATTTTTCGGTCGCTTTGGCAACAGGAGTATCATTTTAGGTATCATCTCCATTCATTGGTCCACACCGGTGATAGCGGCTTTACAAGCCAAAAACAAAGGAAAACAAAATGAAATTTAATCACCATTTTTTATATCCCAAATTTTCCAATCATCTATTTAAATCCGGCTGGACGGTTCTTTTTCACCTGGCCATAGGGCTGTTGCCGCTTGCGGCTCAGCCTTCCGGCGGTCCGTACGGCCCCATACGGCAGACGTATGAACCTCCCAATGTTACAGGCAAAATTTACTATGTCGCACCCAACGGCAAAGCCGAATCTTCCGGCGAATTGCCGGACAAACCGACAAGTATCGAAGAGGCCATAAAGCGTGTGAACAGCGGCGACGCCATTATCATGCGCGGTGGCATATACCGCACGGGGAATCTTTTGTTCAACCAGCGGATCACCATCCAGCCTTACAAAGATGAGAAACCCATATTGAAAGGCACCTGCATCGCAAATGATTGGCAACAGCAGCAAAATGGTTTATGGGTGACAACCTGGGAATATCTATTCCCGCAAAAACCGCAAAGCTGGTGGCGGCGTTACCACCACGGCTCTGTTATCCCGCAGCATCGTTTTAATAACGATATGGTTTTCGTGGACGGCAGGTTTTTACAATCTGCCGGTTGGGAAGGTGAACTGGATGAAAATACATACTATATCGATTATGACACAAAAACGATATATCTAAAAATCGATCCGCGCGGCCATGAGGTGGAAATCACCACATTCGACCGCGGACTTGTGAGGACAACAAAAGATGTTTTTGGAAAAACATCCGACAAAAAAGGCCCCGTCATTAAAGGAATTACTCTGACTCAATATGCCACACATACTCTGGAAGTAGAGGGTTATTATCCGGAGAAATTATCCAGTGAAGCTGATTTTGGAAAGGATGTTGTCGGAACAATCCTGGAAAATTGTACATTTTCGTATTCCGCACGTTTCGGCGCTTTTCTAAAGGGGGATAGTTTAACAATGCGTCATTGCAAGGTGTGCGACACCGGCACGGAAGGCATTTATATTGTCAGTTCTTCCGATGTACTGCTGGAAAAAAACATTTTCACCCGCAATAATATTGAAATCTTGAACGGCTACTACCCTGCTGCCGTCAAGATATTCAATCAGTGCTACCGGGTCACTTGCTGTGACAACCTGGTTTTTGATCAAGAAAATTCTATCGGCATATGGTATGATGTGGGTAATGTGGATGGCGTGTTCATCAATAACTGGATTGAGAATGTAACCTATAGCGAGATTTACCACAAGGAAGATGATGTGTATCCCAATGGTGCGGGATTTTATTTTGAAATTTCCAGGGGCGCTGTATGCGCCGGCAACGTGTTTATCAATTGCGATACCGGTATCCACTTGCGCAACGCGGCTGATGTCCAGGTGTATCAAAACACTTTTGTAAACAGCCAGGTGCTGATTGGGCGTGACGCCAGGACGGCAGCAGGTGATCATTTTGACTGGCACCCCAGTACCGGTCCGGGTTTAAATGAACGTTACGGGCACCTGCTTAAAAATAATTTACTTGTGGGTACGGAAAATTACGACAAGCCGCTTTTAAAAGTATGGCAACCTGCTAATCTTTGCGGGCGTGTTGACACTCAGCAACTGAGTGAGCTCAACAACAATGTCTATGTCTATATTTCAGATGATAAAACGATACCATTACTTTTTTGGAGTCCGCTGGAAAATAAAGAGTGCCGGTCATATTTGAATACTCTCTCTGATTTACGAACGCTGCATCCTGAATTTTCAACGAGCAGCCAGGAGTTATATCATTATCAGGGACCGTTATTCAAAAGTCTGGAATTGCGTCATTTACAACTGTTGCCGGGATTCCCGTCTTCTCAGGTGGCGGCTCCCCTTCCGGCTGAAATAAGCGTGTTACTCAATCAAACCCAAAAAGGATCTCCATATATCGGTGCTTATCCTGAAAAAAACTGACTTTATATTGGAAAGGAGAGATTGTCATATCAAACTCGCTAGACCGCAGGAAATTTTTAAAGACTTCAGCAGTTCTGACAGCGATTGCTGGAGTAAATTTGGTGCCCATCCGGAGTGGAAGAGAATGAAAGAAATGCCGAAATACAAAGATATGGTTTCAAAAATAACAAACTTTTTCCTCCAGCCGGCAGCTTATTCACAGATTTAAATGAATTGTATAATGATAATACAAAAATTAATTGCATAAAGTGTATTTGTTTTATATTTTACTTGTAAAGGTTGATAATTTAATGAGGCATTTATGGATATAGACAAAATGGAATTTTTAGACTACATTGATAACATGCTCGATGCTGTCTCAAAAATTCAGTGAATCAAATAAAAATGGATAATAATGAATAAAAATGTGCCGTATTGAATAATCCGAGTGTTCACCTGACCGGCTCCGCTTTTCGTTTGTTTTATATCGTAATTACCAAAGCTTTGCCGTTTTTGACGTATCTTTAACGGTATTGGCAGGTGGTTCTTTTTGGTTATCTAAGAAATGACAAAATTTATTTAATCAAGAGTAACACAAGATCAAACTTGAGAAAGGACATTGTTGTGGTTAGTAAAATATCAAACAGGTTGTTTTATGCGATGGGTTTCTTGCTCTCTTTTTTCTGTCTTTTATTGGCTCAAAACGAAGATGTCGTTTTACATTTCGATCCGGACCGGGGTTTTTATGAAAGTAATTTTGATTTGACACTTTCGACGACGCCGCCGGGCCTGACGGTCAGGTACACCAAGGATGGCACGGATCCAACCACTTCATCGACGGCCATACAGGGAACGTCGCCCATTACGGTTCCCGTAAATCCCGCAAACACCGATGGCAGGGACCTGGCCCCGGGGTTTTTTGTGCGGGCCGTTGCCATTCAGGCGGATACGGCGGCGACAAAGGTTAAAACACATACATATATTTTTGCCAACCGTGTTGTAGAATTATCCCCTGACGGTCAAAGACCGGGCACGGGATGGCTAAGGGAAAATTTTGGCGGCGGCCAGAACATCAGTTACGGCATGGATCCCCAGGTTTGTAATAATCCCCTGTACCGGGACAAGATTGTGGATGCACTCCTGGATATTCCCACGTTTTCTATGGTTTTGGATTTAAAGGATCTTTTTGATCCACGCACCGGGATTTATGTCAATGCGCTGGAACACGGGCGGGAGTGGGAGCGTCCCTGCTCCATAGAATTGATTTATCCCGATGGGACGGATGGTTTTCAAATCAATTGCGGTGTGCGTATCAGGGGCGGATGGAGCAGGAATGATTCCAATCCCAAGCGGGCGTTCCGCTGGTTTTTCCGGGATGAATATGGTGAGCCTAAACTGAGATATCCTTTATTCGAAGACGAAGGTATCGCTGAATTCGACAATGTGGATTTACGTACCAGCATGAATTATTCCTGGAGCTACGGCGCCGAGGATCCCAGCAAAAATACCATGAACCGCGATGTTTTTTCCCGCGACATGCAGCGGGATATGGGACAGCCTTACACCCGCAGCCGTTATTATCACTTGTATATCAACGGCACATACTGGGGATTGTATCAAACCGAGGAGCGTCCCGAAGCCTCCTATGCGGCATCCTATTTCGGTGGAATTAATGAAGACTATGATGTGATCAAAGTCGATGCCGGTTATATGGGACCTTTTGATATTGAAGCAACCGACGGAACCCTGGATGCCTGGAAACGGTTGTGGGACGCTGCGGTGGCAGGTTTCCAAACCAATGAGGCGTATTATAAAGTACAGGGGCTGAATCCCGACGGCACCCGGAATTTAAATTATGAGGTACTGCTCAACGTGGATAACCTCATCGATTTTATGTTGACGATTTTCTTAACCGGTGAAGCGGATGGACCGGTATCCGGCTTTCGCGGCAACCGGGAGCCCAATAATTTTTATGCGATTTATAACAGGTATGGCGACACCGGTTTTATTTTTATCCGGCATGATGCCGAGCATACCCTGGGCGCCCAGCCATTTGGCTATGATCGAACCGGGCCGTTTCCCGGCGGCGATATTTTTAAAGAATCGAATCCCCAGTGGATTTTTCAAAAGCTGTGTGAAAATCCGCAATTCGTATCACGGATTGCCGACCGTGTCTACTTACATTTTTTTAAAAATGGGGCCCTGACGCCCCAGGCGAACATCGACCGCTTCTTATTCAGGAAAGAACAGATCGACCTGGCCATCATTGCCGAATCGGCGCGCTGGGGTGATTCGAAACGGGAACCGGCTTATACGCGCGACGGCGCCTGGCTGACCGAGATTGACTATATTGTCGAACAATTCTTTCCCGACCGTACGGATATCGTTTTGGGCCAGTTGCAGTCAAAGGGATGGTACCCTCGAACCGATCCGCCGGCTTTTAGCTCGGAAAGCGGGCTGGTTCCCAAGGATTATCAGTTAACCATGAGTGCCCCGCGGGGTCAGATCTATTACACAACGGACGGGACCGATCCGTACCAGCCCCTCGAGGCGTCCACAAGCTATACAAGCCTGATTGCGGAAAATTCGGCTAAAAAAATTATGGTACCGGCAGCAGCGATACCAAACGCCTGGAGACAATCCCTCGAGTTTGATGATTCAGCCTGGCGGTCCGGCTCCGGAAATATCGGTTATGAGCAAAGTCAGGGATATGAAGGTATCATTGATATAGACGTTGCCGCTGACATGGTAAACAGCCGGACCAGTTGTTATGTGCGGATACCGTTTTCCGTGGACGAAACCGGG
>JAFGEC010000165.1 GCA_016931775.1 Candidatus Zhuqueibacterota bacterium
CGTACCCAGACTGCTTTGTAAGCCACCGCCGCACTCTAGCCCGGGGTGTCGGGGTATGGGTAGGTGGGGTGAGAGCTGTTACTGGTTATTTTGACCTTCTTTTGATTTATCTTCCAGAACCTTGATGCGACGCACAATTTATCGTTTTATGGTTTTTTGCTACGTATAACGATTTTTTCAGGGGCGCGAGCGTCAGGGAAAACCGGCCTGCCAAACGATTTTTCAAATCTAAATTCTCTCAAATGCGCCGCTGCTCGCGTCCCCTGCAAAAAAATGTTATACGATTCTTTACATAATAAAATTGTTTGAAATTTATTTTACCGAAAATCTTCAACTAGATATATATCAGCCTCAAAGGGCATTTTGGTTTCTCTATATTCTATCCACTGACCGTCCGCCGACAGTTTGGGCCAGCGAATAATCTCCTTGTAGTCACACATACCAACATTAATGATCTCACCTGAATCAATTTTTAAAAATTTTAAAGAATAACCATTTAATATCCTATGAAAAAAATAGATTCCGTCATCCGTTGGCGTCCAATGATTTTCGTCTAGCCCTTTAAGTATCATGGACTCCTCGCCTCCGTCCATAGGACGTCTCCATATACTCAGCCAGTTCCTGGTGTAATATAACCATTTGCCGTCCGGTGATGGTTGAGCGTATTCAGCACCGTTATCAGTTATCCGAACAGCCTCGCCGCCTTTTGATGGAATTTTCCAGATTTGACTTTCGCCAGATCGATTCGAAGTGAAATATATCCATTTTCCATCCTTTGACCAGAAGGGCAAAATATCATCGGCTGAATCATGAGTAGCAGCGCGAACTACGCCGCCACCCGCAGAAATGATAAAAATATCCCCAGGCCCCTTTATTCTTGATTCAAAAACAATACTGTCACTACTTGGCGACCAGCATGGAAAGCTCACACCCCTTTTCAAATCCGTCAACTGGATCCAATTTTCCAAGTCTATATCACAGGACCAAAGTTGACTAATACCTGTGCGGTTGCTTATTACCGCAATCTTTTTTCCATCCGGAGAGAACCTTCCGTCAAATACGGATTGTTCGCGTGTCGTAAATTTCATTGGAGTAATTTTCTGTCCAGGCGTTTCAGGTAATCTAATGCGCCACCAGGAAGGTTCCCATGGAGCTACCTCAGAATAGGCTAACCATCTTCCATCTTTTGAAATATCAGGATCCACTGAATTTTGACCACTGGCAGCTAAAGGATCAGTTTTGCCACTCTTGACATTCACTTGCCATAGACGGTACGGCCCACTGCGATTGGAGCTGAAAATGATGGATTTCCCATCCGGTGTCCATGTTATGCCTGGCATCCAACAATTCTCAGATGCAAGTTGTTTGGGTTCACCATCTGGAATGGACATGGTGTAAATATTGCCGCTCGCATAACTTGACGATCGAACGAATGCAAGCATTTTACTATTAGGAGAAAACGCTGGGTACCAATCGCCATTATCAATACCTAGAGGCAGTGATGTTAGTTTATACGTCGTATAAGCTTTCATTGAAATCATGTGAACAGATTTGCTTTGACGCTCAGTAAACGCCAGATATTCGCCATTAGGAGAAAAACATAATTGGACGGCAAATCGAGAAGATATTTTTCGTTCACTTTTTCCTAATACGGACATAAGATAAACACCCTGTATATCTTTATCCGCAGAGTGGCGTGCAAATGCAATTTGCAGACCGTCGGGAGTCCAGACTGGAAACAGATCATTTGCTGGATTATTTGTCAACTGTACAGCTTCGATCGTACCAACAAGTTGAATATAAATATCCGCATCACTCGTATCTGTTTCCAGGTGATGGAAAGCAATTTGTTTACCATCCGGCGAAAAGGCCGGAGCCGATTCTTTGCCTGGAAGGTTAGTAAATTTTATTATCTTCATATCGCCGGGGCTCACTGATTGACGCGAGTCCAACGAATACCTGATAAGAAATAGAATAGTCGCTAAAATTAAAAATGGTACTGGAAGAAAAACGAGCCATTTTCGTTTGCTCTTATGAGGTGTTCCGTTTGTAACGTGCTCGATCTTTGTCGCCAAATCAGAATCTGCCGGTTTTTGCGAATCGCGTTTCAACCGCTTGAGATCAATCAATACATCTCTAATAGTTTGATAACGATTCTCCGGCTCTTTTTCCAGCGCCCTGTTGAGAATATGCAACAATTCGGACGAGAGATCAGGACGGTATTTTTGAACGGGATCTGGTGGTTGGTTCAGGATAGCAAAAGTTACAGCGGCTTCATAATCACCTTTGAACGGCAAAGTTCCTGTAAGCATTTCATATAAAACAACGCCAAATGAAAATATGTCCGATCGTGCATCAATATCATGTCCCTGAATCTGTTCCGGCGACATATAAGCAATTGTGCCAACCGTACTGGAGGATTTAGTGAGTTTTGCCGATCCCTTGAGTTTTGCTAATCCAAAATCCATCACTTTGATTTGGTTTTTGCTGTTGACCATGATATTTTCAGATTTGATATCGCGATGGATTATAGACTTTTCATGGGCAGCTTCAAGCGCTTCAGCAATTTGGATGGCATAGTCTATAATCTCATCAAGGTTCAGCCGTGCACTCTTCGAAGACTCTATATGCTCCCCTAATGTTTTCCCCTCAATATATTCCATCACAATGAACTGTTGGTCTTCATACTCTTGAATATCATGAATGACACACACGTTGGGGTGATTGATAGCACATGCAGCTTGTGCTTCCTGCATGAAGCGGGTTTTGTCAGTTTCATTAATGGTCAAATGGTGTGGGAGGAATTTCAAGGCGACAATTCGTTTGAGTTTCGAATCCTCTGCTTTATAAACGATGCCCATGCCGCCCTGACCGATCTTTTCGAGGATTTTATAATGAGAGATTATTTTGCCAATCATGATTGACTCGAAATTTTATCTCATGTTTATTATAGTATAACAATTAAATCAGCCGTTTTAACCGCATCGGAGTAACCGGCACAAAATAACCAAACTTGAAATTGCCCCGAATTTAGCCTAAAAGAATCGGCGGTTAAAATCGGCTGCATTTGCTTGTTAGACCACTTAAGATAGACGCTCTAAAAAATCAACTGGTAATTTATTTCTCTTTGCAATTTTTTGTAGCTTTGTTTTGACTCCTTTAATTTCCGGATCTGCCAATATTGATTTTTTATAAAAATCATAGGCTTCAATTTCACGATCATTCTCCAAAAAGTAATTGCCTAAGATTTTATATACTGAGGCTCCTTCGCTTGAATCATTGCTTACAATTTGATCAAATAGAGATACTGCCTTATCAATATCTTCATTCTCAATGGCAATATATGCTTTATCATAGAGCAATTTATTTCGGAACTCTAATCGCCGGCGTTCTGCTTCCTCATTATCTATTAAACCATTTTTCTCAAAGATATCAATCAGTCTTACTGCCTCGTCATAATCTTCATCATCAGTTGCATATTTTAAAAGATAATCCATGGCTGGCATTGAGATGGGAAATCTACCTTTGAAGCTATGTTTTAACTCGGGACCGATCTGATTAAACCGGCTAATTTCTTCGAAACAGAACTTTTTAGCACTTTCATTGTCATTGATCTTATGGTAGGATTCTATTATAGTATTATACAAAAAATGATCATCGACATAGTTACCGTTGAATTTAAAAGCTTGTTGTGCAATTAAAAGAGCAAATTTGTAGTCTTTTTGGAAAAAAGCGTCAGAGGCTACGCACCATAAAAAATGCTTTTGTGACTGCGAGGTATTGCTGATCTTTTTTGTTGTTAGTTCGTCGCCCTCTCCAGAATAATTCTTTACTTTTTCTTGCTGCAATTCCGATAATGATAAATGCCAATTTTCCAAGTTTAATAAGCCAATTTTACCATTTAGCTTTGGTCTTGTTTTTTTGCTAAAAATAGACATATTTCGGTTCCTAAAAAGAAATTCTGACTTTAAAATTTGGGACTCTAGCAGGATCACTATGAAACTTCAGACATACACCAGCAATACAATTATAAATATCAACCTTTGATTTTTGATCGGGTTTTATTTTTATGCGATTTGACGAAGTATACAGATCCTCAATAATAAAGACGGCATTCTCCTTTTCAGATGAATCTTTAGTAATTTCCCATGAAAAGTTACGCTCTTTTAAAATTTCTCCTTCGGATGTCACATAGGCATATGATGTTTTATTATATTGGGATACTGCTTGAACTATTCCATAGCAGAACGTAAAACACGCGACAATAATGCTAATGACTTTGATAGTTTTCTTTGCTTTTATTGAGTCAGGCAAGAAACTAAAAAATGCATTATAGGCTGATATAAGAATTAATAAAATTATCCATATCCACATTGCGTTTTTTATTCCTTTTATGGTCTAACAAGTTCATCACCGGTTGGAACCGCATCAGGCTAACCAGCGCAAACGAACTGCACCTTCAAGTTGCCTCGAAATTCGCCTAAA
>JAFGEC010000166.1 GCA_016931775.1 Candidatus Zhuqueibacterota bacterium
ATAGAATCGCAAAAGGATAGTGTTAAAGCCGTACAGGTTTATCTGCAAAAGGATCTGCCGAATGCCATCGGAGGTTTTGTGCTTATTGACGGCTATCTCTACGGCGCCAGCGGCAAATCACTTCTTTGTGTCGAATTCAAGACCGGCCAGATAAAATGGCAAGAACCCAGCATCGCGCCGGGTTCCCTCTGCTACGCCGAAGGACGGTTGTATCTGCATGGCGAAAACGGCAATATGGCGCTGATTGAGGCGACACCTGAAAAGTATTGTGAACTGGGACGGTTCACTCCGCCTGATTTACCCGAACATAAAAACAACCGTGAAATGGCATGGGCGTATCCCGTCATCGCCGATGGCCGGCTCTATTTTAGAGACCAGGACGCAATGTGGTGTTACAAGATTAAAGCCGATTAACTGCCAGCCACCGTTTTTTCCGCAGGAATTTTCATAAATTACGGATAGAAAATTCACCATTTTAAAAGGTATGCTAAAATCACGCCGGGTCGCAAGGAAATAAGTATAGATATATGTGAAAAGTCGAAAGATCAAGCGCTTTTTATAAATTTAGTTTTTGGATAAAATAAATAATGCTATCCATTGAAGATTATGGGCTTTTGTTTTTAATTTCCATATGCAGGTTTCAATTGAATATTCGCTTATTGTAAATTATTAATAATTTGTATATTAATCAACTGCTCTGTCCTGGCAGTTTTTGTTTTGTGCGTTGTTGGGAATTGAATCAGTAAATAATCAAGGTGAATTGTTATGCTGCATAAAAAACCACTCAAGGAAATCGCCCGGGAAACCAATGTCTCCGCCGCCATGGTTTCTCAAATCCTTAACGGCACCGGGCGCGCTTCGGAACAGGTTCGCAATAAAGTTTTAGCTCGGCTGGAAGAAAATGGTCATCGTCCCAAATATGCACGATATCCATTTTATTATATAGCCGATCTGCCCAGAATAGAGGCGTCGGGAAAAACGACAATCTTTCTTGAACAACTGAGCGGGATCGAACAAGTATTTGAGGCGAACCGGTTAACCCTTCATGTCGAATTTATTCGAACGGATCCTGCCGTTCAACAGCTAAAAATGATTGCCAATCGTAAACCCTCCGGCGTTTTTATAAATACCGATGCCCAATTTTTACACGATGCCTGCCGGCTGTTTCATTTAGCTAAAATCCCCATCGTACAAATCGGTTACGACACAGAGGATCCCAACTATAATGCTGTCGTGATAGATGGATTTTCCGGCTCTTATTTGGCAACCAGGTATTTGCTGGATAAGGGACACTCCCGAATTGGAATGATCCGGTTTTTTGCCGGTATTTCAGCTGTAAATTCCAATAAAAAATTTGCCGGTTATGGTGCCGCTCTGGCGGTTGCCGGTCATAGTGTTGATGCGACCATTGTCAAAGAATTAACGGCAACTCAGGGGGAACCGGGATGGGAACCCGCCCGGAGGCTTGTGGAGGAATTGCTGGCCGTAAACGATCCCCCGACAGCAATTTTTGTCGACAACAGCTTTATCAGTCTGTCTCTGCTGTATCCACTCGTATCGGAAAACGGCCGGATACCGCATTTTTTGAGGAATCTGGAGATCGTTCATTTTGAGGACTGGCCGTTATTACCGGTCCATGATATCCTTTCCGAAAAATTATTTTTTCCACAAATGAATACGACACTTGTCTGCATCGATTGGGAAAATATCGGATATCAGGCAGCGCAGTTGTTGATCCGGCACGTAGGCAAGAGCTCACCATTGCCGGAAATACTGCGCGTTTGTCCCGCTTTATACAAAGTAACCGGCAACCAACGGAAACCCATTATAAAATAAGAGGGAAAATTTTATGAAAGTTTTATTTATCGGTGGGACGGGGAATATCAGCAGTGCCGTCAGCCGCCTGGCTGTCGACCGGGGCATCGATCTTTATCTTCTCAACCGCGGAAAGCGGCAAGTGGATATCCCAAAAGCCCGGCAAATAAAAACTGATATTTTAAATCCCACCGCAGCCAGGTCCGCACTTGGCAAGCAGATGTGGGATGTGGTCGTCAACTGGATTGCCTTTAAAGAGGATGATATCAACAGGGATCTGGAACTTTTTCGCGGCAAAACCAAACAGTATATTTTCATCAGCTCTGCATCAGCGTATCAGAAACCTCTTTCCCATCCGGTGATTACGGAATCCACGCCGCTGGCAAATCCCTACTGGGATTATTCACGTGACAAGATCGCTTGTGAAGAACGCTTGAACCGGGCCTACCGGGACGAAGGTTTTCCCATCACCATTGTCCGGCCGTCACTCACCTATGATACTGTTATCCCCGTTGCCATCGGCAGCTGGGACGATTACACCATCATCGACCGGATGAAAAAGGGTGGCAAGGTGATCGTTCATGGGGATGGATCATCACTGTGGACTATTACCCATTCGGAAGATTTTGCTAAAGGTTTTGTCGGACTTTTGGGGCATCAACAGGCCATCGGCCAGGCGTTTCATATTACATCCGATGAAATTCTGACTTGGGATCAGATCTATCAGGCTGTTGCCGAAGCAGCCGGAGTTAAGGCAAACATTGTACATATTGCATCTGATTTTATCTGCGATGTGGCCGATACGCTGGGACAGAGCTGGATGCGCGGTAATCTGCTCGGTGACAAGGCCGTGAGTGCAATTTTTGATAACAGCAAAATAAAACGGTTTGTGCCGGATTTTACCGCCACGATACCCTTCAGGACCGGCATCAAACGAACCGTTCAGTGGTTCGAGGCAAAGCCGGAGCGTATGGTGATTCACAAAGACAATAAAAATTTTATGGACAAGGTGCTGGCAGCTTATGAACGCAATAATGTCAAATAAGGATTGGAGGTTTGGAGGCTACGGATCGAGCGCCGATTATATTGATTTAAGGTTTCATGATGCGGGCGGTACGGCCATCCCCACACACACTTTCTTTGGGAATGGTGATTACACGACGGGAGGGAATATTACCGTTGGCTCAGGTGTGACAAAAAGACAGTTTTATGCCTGTGGCAGTCCAATACAGGGCAACCTTGTTATGGCCAGTGATGTAACTGCCGCAATTCAAAATTGCCAACGCATAAATGCAACCTGTGCTTCGGTGACGGCGCTTTCAATTTTTGTGAGATATTAAATATTTTATTACCGCCTCATCTCCCTGCAACGCGTTTTCCGGCATGGGATATTCTTTACCGAAAACTTTTAAATTTTCTTCACTCAATATGGTTAAAAAACCCTCATCATATCCGTTGTCATATTCCATTGAACCGATATTTAATTTCAGATGATGGGCAAGGAAATTATACATTGCGGCCCTCTTTGTGACGCCGTAATCGTGTCTTTCCGCCGGCAGA
>JAFGEC010000167.1 GCA_016931775.1 Candidatus Zhuqueibacterota bacterium
CAAAACTCTTGACTTAAGCCTTGTCCCTCTTCGATGTACCCTCTGCGGCTCCGCGGCTCTGCGCGATCAATCAGTCGAAATCACAGATGAATTAAAAAAAGGACAAAATACAAAACTACATATTCACCATGAAATTATTTTTTTCACAATTATTCCATCCTTTAAATTAATATAAATCATCACATTAAATATAGTGCATCGTGTAATTTTGGGGGATACACTGAAATTGAACAAACCTCAATTCAATACGGTATATTCATTTGCTTTTAATGGCCTGGCTTAAGACGAAAAAAGTTCACACTATCGAGACAGTATCAACATTTTTATCTTTTTAATTGACAACATCCGGGTAAAGAATTATGTGCGGTTTCATCCCGCTTTTTATCATTTGCATCATAACCGGCGGCGGTGATTGCCTGCTCCAACTGCTCAAGGTTTATCGTTTGAACGGAATAATGAATATGGGCAGATTTCTTTTCCAGATCGAAATCGGCCTTTTCCACACCTTTTGCGCTTTTTAAAGCCTTTTCAATGGCCGCCGTACACATTCTGCACTGAGCGGTTGGAACGGATATATTTTCACAAGCTTGTCCTTGCTCCAACTCACACACCGCACCGTTCAATCGATCATGATTAACTATCCGTCCGTGATCTTTATCATCACCGGCGTAAACAACAATAGCGAGAATAAAAAGCATACCTGCTATATTTTTCATAAAAACCTCCAAATGGTTATATTTAAAATAAGGCATATCCAATTAAGAACATTTTATACTCTAAACACTACAAAAATCGGTAATATTCCTCTTTTTGGTTTTTGTTTGCGAAAAACAAATTTTTTCAATATATTTCGTTTATACGAAATAATTTAAAAACGGGAATATGATCAGAAAATTATCAACATTTTTACTTTTTGTATCCATTGTATCCTCGGCTCAAAATTATGGACGAATCAACGGTGTTGTACTCGACGCCTATACACATCGTGTTTTGCCTTACGCAAACATTCTGGTAGACGGGACCACCAGAGGTGCTGCAGCCGACACCAGCGGTTGCTTTAACATCTACCCCGTTAAGCCAGGTTTATACACACTGAAGGCCCAAATGATCGGCTATGAACCTCAAACCCGCAAGATCAACGTCACATCTTCGGGTACTTTATACGTAGAATTCCAGTTGCGGGAAAGTTTTTTCCAGACCGAACAGGTTGTCGTAACGGCAACACGCACACAAAACTTGCTTGAAAACGTACCGGTAATGACGGAATTGATCACCAAAACGGAAATTCAGGAAAGCGGTGCGGAAAATCTGGCGCAGGTTCTAGAAGACCATCCCGGTTTGGCAATAGAAGACGATGTTGCCGGCGGTCAAATCCTGCGAATGAACGGAATCGACGGTAAATATGTCCTCATTTTAATCGATGGGGTGCCGATTGCCGGCAAATTTAACAACCGAACACAACTGAATCACATCGAAGCGGACGGAATCGATCATATTGAAATTGTCAAAGGCGCCGGTTCCGCCCTGTACGGCAGTGAAGCAATGGGTGGTGTGGTGAACATTATTACCCGGGATTTTTCCGACGATTTCCGCATTGATGCGAGAGGTCAAATTGGATCATACCGGTATTACAGCGGTCATGTAGACATTTCCGGGACAACAAAAGGAGCAGGATATTTATTAAACGCCGATCACGCGCAGGGTGGCATTCAAAAAGGCGAAATTTCCATGAATGTCACCGACACCCAAAACAGCAGTATAAACGGCAAACTTGATTTTAAAAATACGGCTGCCGGGGATTTTTTAGTATCGGCCGGCATCCACCAAAATATTCAAAACGGAGAGGATCCGGTTTTTTACAACGAAACCCGGGTTACACGGCAAAATGCTTCCCTGACCTGGTCGAAGGAACAAAAAGTATCCACCATTCACACCCAGGCTTTTTTTTCCGGTTACCATCGTACGTACTCTGAGACGGTTATTCATTCCGGTTATCTGGCGCGTCGGGATTCGATTGCAGAATCTTTATATGGCATTAAATCCGATTTAAACAAAAAGTTATCCCCCAACTCACGACTCGATTTCGGTATTGATTACCTCTTTGATGTTTTCCAATCGGAACGAATAAAAGATGAAAAGACCGGCAGAAGCCAGATCGGTATTTTCTCGCAGTCGGAATTGGATCTTTACAAAAAACTCAATATAATCATCGGTGCCAGATACGATTATATTTCCAATGTCGGTTCACACCTGAGTCCCAGACTGAATGCCATGTACACCATCACGTCCCAATGTAAATTAAGAGCGGCATGGGGCGGTGGTTTTCGAGCGCCGTCTTTTACGGATATGTACATCGACTATAATAACATTTTCGTTGGATACCGTGTTGAAGGAAATCCGGAATTAAAGCCGGAAAAATCACAGAGTACCTCCTTTGGGCTGGAATATTTCTGGAACCATTCTCTTTTAATAAATGCCAATATTTATCATTATACATTTACCGATATGATTTTTGATTATACCAAATCCCCAGGCGTACTCTCTTATAAAAATATCGAAAACGCTTCATTTACGGGCGTTGAATTGCAGGGTAAATTCTATCTGAGGAAAAACTGCAGCATTGTTCTGTCGTATAATTATTCCGACATTCAAAAAAATATACGCGACGAAGTTTCGAACATTTCACCGCACACAGCATTATTCAAACTCAATTACAGCATATTTAAAAACCGGTTAAAGCTGACCTTTAAGGATCAATTTTTCGGCGAAAAAGACGTTCGCCCTTTCGAACGTCAAACCGGGGCTTATACTGAAAAATTTCAAATAAAAAAGCCCTATCACCTGATTGATATTTCACTTTTTTGGAAAATGAAAAAATTTCTGACACTGCAGGCCGGGGTGACCAATTTGAACGACTATACCGATCAGACTTACGGCCCCTGGATAGGCAGAAGATATTTTTCGGCGCTGGAGATTGAATATTTGGCACATTGAATAAATATTATACCAAAAGGAGGTTACCAGTGAAAAAATTATTTCTAACGGCATTTATAACAACAGCCGTTATATCAGGCTGTTCAGAAGATAAAAATCCGACCAAACCGGCGGACACCTCGGGCCATACGTATTTGACATCCAACATCAAAATCGAACCGTCATTTTATTCTCTGGGGAAACTGGGCCCGGTTCAAACTTTCGACGTTGTCTTTCACATAGTCAACCGCAGTCCCGACCTTGGTTTAAACAGCGGATCCAACGGCTCTGCCGGTGTCAGTGCAAAAGACCTGGGGCCGGTGGATTTGAACGAAGCGGCGGATGTTTCCGGTGGATTTTACCCGGATGCCGGAGACACAACCGTTATCGGCGACAGCTGGTACATCTATGATTTTGTCACTCATACCGTAAGCAGTAAAAACAATATTTACCTCATCAGAGGTGCGGACAACCAGGTGTACAAGCTCCGTGTTGACGCATACACTCAGAACACATGGACCATCACTTTTTCCCCGGTCGATGACCAGGGTGTACCTACAAATATCCAGTCGCTGGAAATAAGTGCAACAGAAGAAACACCTGCTTATTTTTCTTTTTCTCAGGGAAAAGTGATCACACCGGAAGCTTGGGACATTGCGTTTACGACGATTCGCCTGTTTATCGAAGAAATGGCGGCTTTTATTCAGAATCCTGCCGCCCGTATAAACGGCGTGGCCGGCGCCCAGGTTGCCGAAATCAGCGGAGTAACATTCGAAAATTTATCCGCGGTACCGGGAACCGCGGAATTCAAAACCGATTCAGATAAAAAACTGGCGCTGGGTGATACGATTTTTGATTATAACCCACAAACCCACAAACTTTCGACTCCGGATGTGGTTTACGTGATTCAATCAACCGGCGGAAAATTTTACAAACTAAAAATTACCAGTTATTACCATCCCCAAACCGGTGAGTCCGGATTTGTTAACTTTAAAGCAGAAGAGCTATAGATCATGAATGACAACCACGCCCGCCGTCTGGCTGTGCTTGCACCAAAAGTCATGGGCGCATTTCATCATTTAAGCCGCAGACATCCCGGAACGGAGCACTTGACCATGCGGCAATACCAGGCCCTGGTGTTACTGCAAACCTCGGGACGGATGACATTAACAGATTTATGTAAAAAGCTCAATTTGGCGGCTTCCACAGGCACCGAACTGGTCAACCGTATGATATCGGCCGGATTGCTGGAAAAATCGCCGGAAATCACGGACAGACGTCAGGTACTCATCCTTCTCACCGAAAAGGGGAAATCGCTCCTGGAGCAGAGGAAACAACAAATGACGGACATGTTTGAAAAATTCATGCTACCCTTTGGTGAACAAGACCGGAATAACTTTGTTCAAGCATTTGAGGATATCTGGGGGATTGTGAAGAAATACTATGCCAGGGAATGAAGTTACCTTATTTACCTATTCCCGAGTTGAATTTGACAAGTTTTTCCCAATTTATTTCTCCATTCATAGAACAAAAATCTTGCATAAATTCTCTTGTAAATTTATTTATCATTTTCGAGTATGATTCTTGAAAAACCTCATTTTTTTCTTTTGCTTTATATCCCAAGGGCTCTATTATAGTTTGGTATAAATTTGAATCACCAGAAATAAATTCCCAAAATTTTTGGCCACAAAACTTGAAATATTCTCCTTTGTCAGTAATGAAACATTTACCATAACAACACCCATTAACTGCTCTTACTAAAATTTTCGAATTACTAGTTCTCAAGGATTTTTTTGCAGAAATAAAATCAGTTTTCATTTTTGCGATTTGACTGCTATTTCCCCAATTTGGACCGGATTTAATTGCTACAATATATCGGATACTATCCTTATCAAATTCAAGATCAATTCCTTTAATACCTGATTTCCAACCTTGATAGACTTTTTGATTGCTAAAAATTGCAAGACCTTCGAGCCAATCACCAAATATTGTTTCCTCATTTGAGGAAATAAATGCATCTGTCAATCCTTTAATTATATCTTGGGCTGTTAAAAGATATTTTGCCTTAAAGAGATATGGATTTTTCCTTTTTAAAACCTCTTTTAATTCTAATTTTTTCAGACTTTCAATTCTTTTTTGATGGAAAAAACCAATATTTTGCTCAACGTACTGAACAATATCTTGTTTTTTGAGATTTTCCATATTTTACCTTATCGTCGAATAAAACCAATTGTCCTGGTTTAATCTGATTTCTCACCATTTCATAATATTCCGGAACGATCTCGATTCCAATCGTCCCCCTTCCCATTCTCTTTGCTATTAAATTTGTTGTACCGGAACCCATAAATGGATCGAGAACAACATCCCCTTCCTTAGTGAACAATTTTATAAACCACTCTGGTAAATTTTCAGGAAAAGCAGCGCTATGCTTTTTATTATTACACTCAGTTGCAAGGTGAATTACATTTGTTGGATACGCTTTTTCTCTTGTCAACCAATTTGAAATATTTTTCCCAAAGCCACTACCAACTTTTGATTCATCACGTTTTTTATCAGTCTCACTAAGGTTTTTTAGCCGAGATCTGGCCCAATCCCCAGTTGGTACCATGACTTCTTCCTGATACATATTGAACCGTCTTTGTTTATTGAACTGAAGAAGCCGCTCCCATGAATCGCGGAATCGGTTTGGCCATTTACCAGGATAACAATTCTTTTTATGCCAAATAAATTCTTCTGTCCAAAGCCACCCCTGTTTTTTCATGGTAAGTATTAATTCAATTACATAAGTATGTCTTTCACCATTTAAAACTTTTTCTTTAATATTTAATACAAACGTACCTGTCGGTTTTAAGACACGGAAAAGTTGTTTTGAGATGGGTAAAAACCATTCAACATATTGATCAGGGTGAATACCACCATAAGTTTTTTTTCTTTGGTCAGCATAAGGTGGGGAGGTAAATATTAAATCAACGGAATTATCTAAAATTTCCGATAAAATCTCTTTACAGTCTCCCAAATATAAATCAATTCTTGGTTCCATAAAGGCCCCCATTTCCACTTTGTTTCAAATATATTTGGTGACTCTCTTCCTTCATGTGGATAATATATCCATATTTTTTTAAAATTGCAAAAATTAATTTTTAAATGCATATCAAAAATAAAGAGGTAAGCTATATTTAGGCGTGACGATCAATGATTATTATTTTTAAAAAAAATAGAATTAATGAAACGGTTTAACCATTTATGGGTACCACTGCCAGAGGCAGTGGTTTAAGCTTTCAATTAACAAACGAATAAGTTCATTATTTGTGCTTCTATTTCTACTAATGTTCAAATAGGCTAAATTAAAGTCTTTAATACTTTAATCAGGATAAAAATTCTAGGATATTCCTGATTTTTTACAACTTGACGATTATTTAATTATAACTGTAAGACTAAAAATATATAATAAGAATATTATTATTCTACGCATAAAAGTGGATAAAAAGATTTGAAAAGTAAACGTTTACTCTTTCTCCGGAATCGGATGGGCGATCTCTTTCATGAAAGCCTCGAATTTAAACGGCTTGTATGTCGGACTTTTCTCATTATGGCAGGTGAGACAGGTTTCTTTACCACCATGTATAAATCCAACGGCCTCTGCATCCTGAGTTCCGGCGTGCAGAGCTTTCATTATATTTAAAGATTTATAAATCGAACCGGGGCCATGACATGCTTCACAGCCGACGCCCTCGTCTGGAGAAAAAGATTCGGCTTTTGCCGATGCAGGCGCACTATAAGCTGTGACGTGACATTTCAGGCACTCGGCCGCTTCCTGCGGATTGCTTTTAATTCCGGCATCTTGGGCGACTTTTAGCGCGTGTTCAGTTGCCAAAACTGTAAATGCTTTCGAATGTGGACTGAAACTCCATTTTTCGTACTGGTTA
>JAFGEC010000016.1 GCA_016931775.1 Candidatus Zhuqueibacterota bacterium
ATCTGTCAAAATTTTAAAATTACATATATTTGGCAAAAGGAGGTGCGTCGCACCGGTTCTATCCCACCCGAGACTGAGGTTTTACAGCTTTTATTGTTTTTTGCTTGAATATTTCATGAATTTTATTTACTATTTTTTTCGATGTTCAATGCCAGGAGATAAAAATTCTTTAGACAAAAAATGATAAAACCATTATTTAAAATCTTTCGGAAAATAGCTATTCCAATTTTCATCTTGATTACGACAAATGTTTTTTCACACGAGTCCGAGTGGGTAAATTTCACTTATGGCAATAAAGTTCATGCGTTGGCTCGAGACAACAACACTTTATGGATTGGAACAACAGGGGGACTTGTTGAACTGGACATTACAACAGGCCAGATGATATTTTATAATAAAGCCAATTCTATTTTGTCAAGTAATAGCATTAATACAATTAAAATTGATTCCAATGGCAGGAAATGGATTGGGACCGGCAATGGACTCGTTATATACGATGGCCAGGATTGGACCGTTTATAATACGGATAATACCGGTTTGCCCAATAATGCAATTCGATGCATCACTTTTGATTCTGAGGGTAATACATGGATCGGAACGAATGCCGGACTGGTTACGTATAATGGGCGAAAATGGATTGTATACAATAAAAACAATTCGGGATTACCCAATGATAGAGTAACAGCGATCGAAATTGATCCATCGGGGAAAAAGTGGGTTGGGACAGAATGGGGATTAGCTGCTTTTTATTATTCGTCTTGGAAAGTATATAATTTATCAAATTCTCATCTCCCAAGCCCGTATATCACTGATATTGAGATTGATGAAAGGGGCGATATTTGGGTAGCCACAAAACCTTATGAAGCTGTATATAAATTCTTTGGTGGAGGTCTCGCCAATTTTGATGGAGAAGACTGGATAGTTTATAATCGTGAAAATTCCAGCCTGCCGAGCAATCATGTCTCTACAATTGCAATTGATAATGATGGGAACAAGTGGATAGGGATAGACCGATACCTGGTATTCTTTGACAATTTAAAGTGGAAGATATATGACGACCGGAATTCAGAATTACCAAAATATGCCGTATATGAAATATTGATAGATAATTCCGGAAACAAGTGGATAGGAACTTTGGGCGGTGGTTTGTTAAAATTTTATAAAGGTCAATGGACTTTATACAATCCAAGTAATGCGCCTCTTACAGGTTTTTCAGGCGGTCATATAATATTTGACAAAGAAAATAATGTCTGGATAAGTACTTGTTATGGATTGTTAAAATTTGACGGTTCAGACTGGCATGTTTATGAAATGCCTAAAAAGCAAATATGTATTAGCGCGATTGCGGTTGAAAACAGTGAAAATTTTTGGGTCGGTGCGGGAGATTGGCTGTGGAATTTTGACGGCCATAATTGGACATTTATCAGTTCGTTTAAATCATCCTGTTCTTTGCAAATGATAAGAATAGACGATCAGCATAATAAATGGTTCGGATTTCGAAATTGTGGTTTAACAAAATATGACGGAACAAATTGGACAGCCTATAATATTGGTGATTCCGAATCCCCTGATAACACAATATTTTCAATGGCACTTGATGAAATTGGGAATATGTGGATTGGTACAAATAATGGTTTATTTAAATTTGACGGATTAAACTGGACGACCTACACTATTGAAAATTCCGGGTTACCCGGTAACCTTGTGTCTTCCATTGCCTTTGATTCTATGGAAAATGTATGGATAGGAACGATCTATAGTGGATTGGCGAAATTTGATGGTTTTAACTGGACTACATTTAATTTAAGTGATTTTAATTTACCGTATGCAGTAATAAATGATGTCATAGTGGACCAATACAATAATATATGGATTGGTACCAATCATGGTGTGGCTAAGTTTAATGGCTTTGACTGGAAAATTTATCACGAAAAAAATTCAGGATTAGCTGATGATGAAGTATTAAGAATGAAGATAGATAATCATAACAATAAATGGTTTTATTCATTGAGTGGTGATATTTCAGTTTACAGAGAAGGTGGTGTTGTTTTAACAATGCAAGATGAAAAGCGTGCTGGCGAAAAGTATTCACCCTTTTTTTATAAACTATATCAAAATTTTCCCAATCCGTTTAATCCGATTACGGCGATACCTTTTGAAATTTCCAAAACATCAAATGTAAAAATAGAGATATATAACATTTACGGTGAAATAGTTTGCGGATTAACGAATAAAAAATATCCCCCGGGATACCACCAAATAACGTGGAAAGGAACTAACGAGTCGGGTACGACAGTTGCAAGTGGAATATATTTTTATAGAATGAGCCTCGACAATCATGAAATGATGAGTAAAAAGATGATTGTATTACGGTAAAAATAACTTAAAATTGGTGATCCAGACCGGTCCATAACAACATAGCTTATAATCGGTACACCAAAGCATGGGATATTTATTATTTGGAAGTTGAAAAATTTATCGATAATAAAGTCCACTTAACACCCGGGGACCGCGCCGTTCTCGGTCGGTGATTATCGCTCATGACATTTCAAGATCATAAATACACAGATATTTCAGCTTCCGAAAGCGCGGACACCCGGGGTTTGACTAATTTAGGCTTTTAAACTCCAGCGGAGCGCGACCCCGGAAGCACGGGCGGTTCAAATATTTCATAAAATTTAACAGTTATGCAGGTATTTGGGGAAAATCCAATCCGGACAGGGAAACCGGCCCGTGCTGAGGAGGCGCCCCCGCTCAGCGGGGCGGCGGAGGATCACCCCGCGTCCTTTGCATCCGTATAAATAATTCGAACGGCCGGAAAAAATCGGAGAGGTGAAAAATAATAGTTGTCGTACGAGCGGGGAAGCCGGAGCCGCCCCAAAAATTATTCCTTGTTTTCTATCCCAATATTTTATATTTTAATACTGTCCTAGGGGAGCCGGAAAGGCTGAGAGTTTCCCGCGCGGGAAAGACCCTATGAACCTGTTGAGATAATCCTCACGAAGGGAAGGTTAAAACGTGCGCCTGTTCTTCAAAAGAGGATAGGCTTTTTTTATTTATATCCGGGAGTGACGCATGGAAATAAAAAAAACACTCGATCTCATCGATAAAAAAAAGCCGCTGATACACCATATCACCAACTGGGTAACCATATACGACTGCGCCAACATCACCCGGGCCGTGGGGGCGCTGCCCATCATGGCCCACGCACCGGAAGAGGTGGCGGAAATGACCGGTATCTCCAGCGCCCTGGTGCTGAACATCGGTACGCTGACGACGGAACTGATTAAAAGCATGAAAATCGCCGGCAAAAAGGCCAACAAGTCGGGTGCGGCCATCGTTCTGGATGCGGTTGGTGCCGGGGCCACAAAACTGCGAACGGAAAAATGCAAAGAATTGCTGGCGGCGCTGGACATCAATATCATCAAAGGCAATGCCGGCGAGATCGCCACGCTGGCCGGGATCGAGGCCGAGGTCAAAGGCGTGGAATCCGTTTCGGTGTCCGGCGACATCCGCGTGATCGCCGCAGATTTTGCCCGGGAACGGGGCGCCGTGATCGTGGTATCCGGCAAGCAGGATATCGTGACGGACGGCCGAACCACTTATTTTATCGATAACGGCCATGAAATGATGGGACAGGTGGTCGGTACGGGTTGTATGCTCGCATCGGTGATCGGCAGCTTTGCCGCCGTGAACAAGGACTATAATCTCGCTGCCGCACAGGCGGTGACGTATTATGACATTGCCGGTGAACTGGCGGCAGAGAAATCCGACGGCCCCGGCACGTTCCGGGAGCAATTTTTTGACCAGATATACCTGAACCGGCATACCGATTTCACGGAGCGTCAAAAGGTCGTTGTTTATGAAAATTAAAGGATATTATTTTATTACGGATCCAGGTTACACCCGGCACGGCGTTCTCAACGACATCAAAACCGCGCTGGATTGCGGCGTATCGATCATTCAATACCGGGATAAAAATAAAACAATCCGGGAGAAATACCGGGAAGCGGAGCAGGCTGCCGCACTGTGCCGCTCGTACAACGCCCTGTTTATCGTGAACGATTCGGTGGAAATCGCCCACGCGGTCAACGCCGACGGCGTCAATGTGGGCCAAAACGACCTGCCGGCGCAAAAAGCGGCGGCCATTCTGGGTACGGGCAAAATGATCGGTGTCAGTGTGAGTTCACTCGAGGAGGTGGAAGACGCCATCAAAGCCGGAGCCGGTTATCTGGGCGCCGGGCCCATCACCGCCACAGTCACAAAACCCGATGCCGCGGCACCGGCCGGCGTTCAATTGATCCTGCAAATCAAAGCCAGAACCCGTATTCCCGTCGCTGCTATCGGCGGTATCGATTTTTCCAATGTCCGGCAGGTCCTGGCCGCCGGCGCAGAGATGATCTGTTCCATATCCGCCGTTTATCAAGCCGAATCCCTGGAAAAGGGGATCAAAAAAATGATTCAAATTTATAAAGAGGTTCAATCATGACACTTATCACTCAAGCCCGAAAAAACAATATTCCACAGGCATTAAAAATCGTGGCCGCGGATGAGGGTGTGAATGTCGATTTCATCGTTGAAAAACTGCAAAGCGGCGAAATCGTCATTCCCGCCAATCCCCGGCATTCGTTATTGCATCCTGTGGGTATCGGCAGCGGGCTACGCACCAAAATCAACGCCAATATCGGTACATCACCCACTGAAAGCGCGGTGGACAACGAATTGGCCAAACTCAAAATCTGTGTGGACAACAAAGCCGACGCGGTTATGGACCTGAGCACCGGCGGTGATCTGGACACGATAAGGCAGGCGATTATCGCCGCCTCCCCCCTGCCGGTGGGCACGGTGCCCATCTACGACGTCATGGTCAACAGTAAGTCCATCACTGATGTGGACGCCGATAAAATATTTTCCACCATCCGCCGGCACGGCGAGCAGGGTGTGGACTTTATTACCGTGCACTGCGGCGTCACCAAAGACCTGGTTCCGTTGATCGAAAGCCGGGTCGGCGGTGTGGTTTCGCGGGGCGGGTCATTTCTGGCAGCCTGGATGAAAAGAACCGGCAAGGAAAATCCCCTGTATGAACAGTTTGACCGGCTGCTGGACATCGCCTATGAATACGACATGACCCTGAGCCTGGGCGACGGTTTGCGACCCGGCGCCATTGCCGACGCATCGGATACGGCCCAGCTCTCGGAACTGAGCACCCTGGGCGAGCTGACCGAGCGCGCGCGGGCCCGCGACGTTCAAGTGATGATCGAGGGACCGGGGCACGTTCCGCTGCATTTAATCCGCGAGAATATGGAAATTCAGCAAAAACGCTGCAAAAACGCACCGTTTTACGTTCTCGGACCCATCGTGACCGATGTGGCGCCGGGTTACGACCATATCACCTCCGCCATCGGCGGTGCGCTGGCGGCGTGGTACGGCGCGGCGTTTTTGTGCTATGTGACGCCGGCGGAACATCTGCGCCTGCCTTCCCTGCAGGACGTAAAGGACGGCATCATTGCCAGCCGGATCGCCGCCCATGCGGCGGATATCGCCCGGAACCTGCCCGGTGCCGCGCAATGGGACCTGAACATGTCACAAAAACGCAAGGCGCTGGACTGGGAGGGCATGCTGGGCCTGGCCATGGATCCGGAAAAAGCACGCAAGTACCGCGAGGACAGCAATTTGCCCGACTCCCCGGAGGCATGCAGCATGTGCGGTGATTTCTGTGCCGTGAAAATTTGCCGGGAGACCGTATGAGGATCCGGGATATCGGCGGTGAATTCAAGCTGATCGAACGCGTGACACGCGCAGTGAAAAATAAAAACGTAATTGTCGGCATCGGCGACGATGCAGCCGTGTTTGAATTCGGCAATAACAACATGGTCGTCACCATGGACACCCTGTGCGAAGAAGACCATTTTTCACGCCGGTATTTCACGCCGAAACAGATCGGCATCAAGGCCATGGAATCCAACCTGTCGGATATCGCGGCCATGGGCGGCCGGCCGCTGTACGCCCTGCTGTCCTTTGCCCTGCCGCAGGATGTGGATGTGGAGACCATGGACGGTATTTACGACGGATTGTACGAGCGCAGTAACAGATACGGTGTGGATATCATCGGCGGCGACACGACCCATAGTTCGGCCATGGTCATCAGTGTGACATTGATAGGACAGGTGGACAAGGAGAAAATTACCACCCGTTCCGGCGCCCGGCCCGGAGATATCATCAGGGTGACCGGGCCGCTGGGGGCATCCACGGCCGGATTAAAACTGTTCGTGGATAACAGACCCGGTTTTGCAGCCGTTAAGCTCAAGCATACGGAGCCCAGCTGCCGGCTGGACGTATCAGAAGCCATCGCCGGTACGGCTACCGCCATGGAGGATGTGAGCGACGGGCTGGCTTCGGAAGTCAGAAACATCTGTCAATCAAGCGGTACCGGGGCGATGATTTACCGCGACAAGATACCCGTGGAACCGGAAACCATCGAAGCGGCAAAAAGCCTGGGTGAGGACGGGGTAAATTATGCGCTGTTCGGCGGAGAAGATTTTGAGCTGGTTTACACCGTGCCTCCCGTGTCGGCCGACCGGTGTCCTGGTGTCACCGTAGGAGAGATTTTCAGCGGCAGCGGCGTGTATCTGGAGGATAAGGGGGAAAGAACCCGGTTATCGCGATTCGGCTGGGACCATTTTAACGCATAACCACGATTTTCGACAGCGCCTCTGTCTTTTGCGAATTTGACGTTGCAAACACCTTGTAAATATACACTCCATTGGCGATTTCGTCCCCTTCTGCGTCCCTGCCGTCCCAGTAAAACGAATTAAATCCGGCGGCACACCAGCCGGCATCGATCATTTGAATCAAACGTCCGGCCACGGTGTAAATTTTAACCTGGACATCGGCCGGTTGAGATATTTCAAAGGTAAAATTCGTTGCGTCGGCGAACGGGTTGGGCACGTTCAACACCTTGAACAGCTGTAAATCACTCACCACCCGAAAGGAAATCTGCAGTGAATTATAGTTGCCGCTGGCATCGGCAACAATGGCATCGAGTACATGGTTGCCGTCTGGTAACTGCGGGGTCAATTGAACCGTGCTTTTATTCGGACCTTCAAAGGCCAGTTCCATACTGTTCTTTTCGGCGGAAAACGCCATTCGCCGGCCGTCGAGCAGCACATTCACCGCCGCCGTATCTGAAACAGGCGCGGGGCTGTTATCCAAAATCCGGATACGGATCTTTGGTTCGCTGGACACCATATCCCCGTCCAGGATTTCCCTGTCGTCGAATGTTATGGACAACTGCGGGCCGCTGGTATCGGGCAGTACGTATACCGGCTTTACCAGGGTATTGTTGGTTTCACTCAGCTCGCTCAATTGAAAATCCGGATCCACGGAAAAATACAATTGAACGGTCCCTGTTTTTCCGGCTGAGGGCCAGTTTTGTTGCAGGGTTACTGCGCTATCCGGAGCGACGGACCGGATTTTTTGCTCCGCAAATGTGCGGCGGCCGCTGGCAGGATCTGATTCTTCGAAACGTATCAACACGGAATCCGCTGTCGCCTGGCCGATATTGTAAACATTCAGGCTGCAGAGAATATCCTGTCCGACCAGCACCGTATCCGCAGACAGGGATAAAACCTTTGGGCCGACAGCCGGATCGGGGACTGGATCATATGTAACCTGCCAGTCGAACAGTATCGGCGTCAGCAGGCCGTTTTTTGTGCCAAACTCTGCCAGCAGACGGATTTGGGGATAAATCAAAGGTTCCAATCCACCGAGTGTAATTTTTCCCACCGGCCCGTCGGCAACAGCAAGGGTATCGGTTATGCCGGTATTGTTGTTTTGAGCGATAACTTTGACCATCAGAGAACACTCATCAGGAATGGTTGTACTCCATTCCGCCTGTTTCCACTTTGCGGCCGGTCCGATTTTTTCGCTCAAGCATTGACCTTTTTCTGGAAAGTAGCTCAGCGTATCGGTCACGATAGCGGTTCCACGACCGGTCTTGACAAGTTTTTCGCGAACGCTGCCGACGGCGGTACCTTTAAGACCGATAATCGCCCACGAATCGCGGGAACCCACCGACCGGCACATGGCGCTGCCGATGGACTCCAGAGCGCGAAAGGCGTTTTCGGTCATGTTGTTGCTGCCCTCATCACGAATAGCGGCCAGTACGTAAAAGCCGTTTTCAACATCCGCAATAAACTCCGCCATTTGCTCCGCCTGAAGGGAATCGGCCCAGGTATCGAAGGATTTTTCGGCGATTATTTGACCGGTACCCGGATCCACGACAACCAGGTTATGGCCGCGCTGGGGTTCGATACCGGCCTCCTCGTTGACGACGATGCGGGCATAGTTGCCGTCGGTATAACCGGCGGATTCCGCATACATGGCTACTTGAATACGGTCGAGCTGTAAAGAGTGTCCGGATATTTTAATTTTGAAAAGTTTATTATCCGCAAATTGTGCCCCATGTTGCTGACGCCAGCCGAATTCAGCCGCATCATGCGGGTAAAAAGCCGTTGTGAACCAGGCATTATCCATCGAGTTGCGGCAACGCCAGAAATGTACGGTCCGGGATAAAATATCGGCAGGTGTCCAACGTGTTTGCAGTATTTGTGCCGGGACAGGCCCTGACGTCTGAAGAGAAGGACTGTCAAAGGAGCCTGTGGTATCGATCTCGAACTCAAAATACGGCGTTTCGACTCGCCGCACCTGGGGATTACGGACCTGCAGCGATAAAAAGTCCGAAGGGACTATCTGGTTGCCGACCGGCGAAGCCAATTCCAGGTTGCTGGACAGTACCGACACCTGTAGTTCCTGCCGGTTGTTGTTTTCATCGGATTCGGCGATAAGATTTTGCGCATCGACCACAACCTCCAGGCGCACGGATCCCGACATCTTACGTAGCGGCCAGTAAAAAATCAGCGAATCGCTGTGTCCGACAACCGGCAAAACGACGGTGGAATCAATTTGAATCTTTCCCATAACCGGATGATGGGCGTACAGATCGACCTGGACGCTGTCCGGATATGTGGACAATCCCAGGTTCCTGACACGTACAAGAACAGCGGCGATAGAATCGGCTTCGCTGGGTACGGCGGGTGCAACGGTCAGATCCACCGGAAGGACGGCTAGATCGGGTTTTTCCGGCAGCACCAGTTTGAGCGCGGGATCACCCAAAAGACAATATTGAAGGATCATATTCTGGATATGAGTGCTTGCACCAAATGTCTCCCACATGGCGGTTTTGGCCCGTGTGATGGCATCTCCCAGTACACGAACCGAATCCTGCAATACGATTGGATACAGCCTCTGTAAAAAAAGAAAATCCTCCGAAACATAACCCCAACCCGACGTGCCCCAAAAGGCTACCGCACCCCGGTCGGGTACACGGATAAAATGCTCGCCGAAACTGTTTGTATCCGGTTCGGCGAAGCGGCCGGTATGGCAGGTCATGCTGGTGATAAACGGATAACGCGGGCCGTTTTCCAGCGCCTCGATATCCGGATTGTAAAACATGAGGTCCCATGTACGGCTTCCGGCATGGCCGATAAAATTGGTCCATACGGCACCCTCATTCATGGCGTCGAGTATATCCTGCCGGTGTTCGCCGGATTTGAGTCCTTCTGTTTCCTTATTAATAAGAACGCTGTTTCCGTGCACGGGAAATTTGTCCACATAATGCTCTGCCAGATAAACAGACTGGTGGTTAAAAATAGATTGCTCGACAAAATCAAATCCACCGCTGATAAACAGAAAATTTTTATTCCACATTTCATCAGGGGAAGATTCATATTCAATGATCTTGTCCACGACCGATTGAGCTTCCTGCGCATTTTCAACCGGCAGTCTGCCGATAAACATATCAGCCAGCAAGTCCTTTTCGCCGTCAAAACAGACGAACCATTCATCACTGACGGGATTACCGAAACTGGGTACAAAATCCCGCTTTCTGCTGTCCGGCTGGTTTAACTTGGGATCCCAGCTGGCATCACCAAACAGCAGCACATAAGCAGGTGCGGGTTTGGGCCAGTTCTCAAACGCTTGACGTAAAAACTTTTGAATGGCTTCCGGGGCTTTGAGGCTGTAGTTAAAGGTATCGTAAATATCCTGCACATCCACAACGCTCGTGCGAAAGTTGTTAAAAACCGAACGGTAATCTGCAAGGCTTTTGGCGTAATTTTTAAAATCTTTATGAGTGATAATGATATAGTCCGCACCGTTGCCGCCATCGATCAGATCCTGGGGATCGGCAACCTGTAGCACCGGTTTTTTCGCCGCTGATTTTTCAAAAACCAACAATTCACCGGAGGTCAGACTGTCGGAAAACACGACACCGTAATCCGTTCCGCCTTGTAAAAAATTCACATCTTCACTCACCATCGCGGGTCCGTTAAATTCCGGTGAATAGTTTTCCATCACCGTTCCGATTTCCGCACCCTTGCGGCCGATGATTGCGAATGATCCGCGCAAACCCACTTTGCGGATAAAAGCGCTGCCGATTCCTTCGAATGCCGTATAAACCGCTTCGTTCAGCTTTGCGGTACCCTCATCTCTGATTGCGGCGCACACGACGGTTCCCGGTGACAGGTTATTTAAAAATAAAGCGAGATTTGCCGCATCGTCAGCCGAAAGCCAGGTATCAAAATAGCGAATATCCCCGATTTCTCCGGTCTGCGAATCCAGGATAACCACATTAAATCCCCTCCGGGCAGTGATCACGTTCAAGCCGTCTATCAAGACCTGAGCCAAATTGCCGTCGGAAATACCGGCCGATCTGATGGTGATATTTTTCCTGGCAATTTGTCCGGCAAGTTCAGGAATAATGGAATTGTTGAGACCGGTGTCCCAAACGAACAGATCGGCAGAAGAAAACCCGTTCATGAGATATTGACCGGCTCCGGCTGCGGGATTTTCCATTAAACGAATCAATCCGTTATCCGCACTGGTTTTACGGAAATAATCAAACTCGATCCAGTCAAGGTAAAACTGGGATAATTCCGCACCCAGGTCATTAACGGAAAATATTTCCAATTGATTGCCCGCAGCGATAAAATAATCCGGCGGTGCAGCTGCAGACAGTAAAAGCTCTTCGCGATCGTTAAAATAGGCGTCCTTAACCACGCGACCGTTCACGGAGAGACGCACGTGGTGGTCCGGCTCCGTTTTGTCCAGCGTTGTCCCGCGGAGGCGCAAACGCACATGCAGGGAATCCCCGGTTTTCACAAATCCCGGCAGGTCGAAAGACACCCGCTGTTTTTCACCCCGGTTGATAAAACGCCACACCCAGCCTTCACCCGGCACGTGTTCGGTTTTCTGAATTTCCTCGTCGGTATCACCCTCGTGATAGTCCAGATCCTGTTCCAGATGAAGGATTGCGCGAATAGACGTACTGGTATGCCGTGTAGAATACGAAATCCGCGGATTATACCGAAGGCCGGCTTCACCCCCCCATTCCAGCCGGTATACATTGGTATCACTCCATGCTGAATAATATTCCGTTTCACCCCGGCGCCTTTGGCCGAAAAACAAAAATTCGTCACCGGGATCGAACCTTCCGTCTTCCGTGCCGAGCAGTATCAAGGGAATCTTTTCCCCCTGATTATAAAGCCGGATGGTCTGCGGCGGCATATCACCGGGGGACAGGCCTATATTCTGCAAATCAGCACCGGTTATTTTATAAACGCCGTCCGTGGCGCACAGTACCCGGACGATTTGATCCGTTGAGGCGGGTATTGCCCGTATAGGAATTCGCCGGCCGGGCAAAACCTTTGAACGGTCGGGAACAAGGCTCACTTTGATCAAAAGATAACGGTAGTGCCGAACCATCGATGTGGTCTGTGAATAGCGCAGGGGGTGAACGGCCAAGCGCCATATTTTTTGATTCCGAATCTTGGCGGATTCAATCGCGACAACTTTTAAGGGGTAAAATGAATTCGAATAATCCACCGGATCGGCCTCATAGGACAGCCTGACTTGCCGTTCCGGCCCGGTCAACTGATACCGGGGCGCCGGACAGATAGCGCCGATTTTTTCCGTGACCGCCATAGAATCCAGAACGGTCACAATACACGAGTCAACCGGAAGCGGTAACCGGTAGACATCCATGGGTAGCTGAGGCTTTCCGGATTCCTGAGATAAAGGCAGGCTACCGAGTACAGGGAGATAAAAGTTGACATTGTTAATGGAAACCTTGTCCCAATCTAAATCAGGGCTGGTCCATTCCAAAACAAGCGAGGTTTGATTTTTTTCAACGATATGGAATCCACTTTGGGCAAAAGCGGATGTTGCAAGCAGGAACAGGAAAATAAGGGATCGTTTATTCATAAGCAGGTCATATTATACAGCAAAAATGTGTCCGATTCAGGGGGCGCCGGCCAATTGTCCGAAAATTCTCAAATCGGTCCATGTTCCATGAGCCACCAGAAACGCCATAATACCAAAAACCAGACTGATCCCAACCATCACCATAGCCGCCCCGGCCGGGGTCAGCCCGAGATTTACCAGACGATGGTGTATATGTTCTCTGTCGGCATGAAACGGATGGATACCTTTCCGCACGCGGCGGATGACGGCTAGTGTTGTGTCGGTAATGGGCAGACCCAGCAGCAGCAGGGGAACGAAAATAACCGCCTTGCCGGTATTCAATGTTGAAGCCTGCAAACTGATGCAGGCGATAATGAAACCCAATGAAAGGCTCCCCGAATCGCCCATAAAAATCGAGGCCGGGTTGATGTTATAGCGCAGGAATCCGGCTGTCGCGCCGAGAAGTAATACGGCCAGGACTGTCACAAGAGAATTTCCATATAGCCCGGCCACGGCCAGCGACACCAGCGAGACAACGATGGCGATACCTCCTGCAAGACCGTCCAGACCGTCGATCATATTGAAAGCGTTTATTATTCCGACAATCCAGAGAAGGGATAATGGATAGCTAAAAACCCCCAATTTGATTTCAATACCGGCAGGTAACAAAAGGGTTTCGACCCGCCAACCCAACTTAATAGCCAGGAGTGCGACCAAAATTTCCACGGACAATTTCAGGGTGCAATCCAAATCCATTTTGTCGTCAAAAGCACCTAAAACAAACAGAACCGCTGCACCAAGTGTCATTGCGAAAATCTGACTCTTGTATTCGGAAGCAATTGCAGGTTGTAGGAACATAATCCCAAAAACACCAATAATAAAAGCAATTAAAATCGATCCGCCACCTAATTTGGGTATTTTACCCTGATGCATTGTCCTGTGGTTCGGCATTGCATAAACCTGATACTTTTGCGCAAACTTTTTGACCAACGGTGTCGTGAGCAGCGCAATGCCGAACGTGAAGCTTAAATACCCCAAATATTGAATCATATTCTACCTTTATTTTAACCGAATGCCTATTACCTTTATGGATGCCTGATATTTTCTTCGCAGACTGTCTCACATTAATCATCTTGTATCATTAGTGTTCAATTTTGAGAATATACGATTTTTTAATAAAAAAATCAAATATTACATTTTTAAAACACAAAGTTTTATTAAACAGACACTTGATTCACTATGTAGAAACAAGATTTGAGAGCAGCAATTTTTTGAGGATATAAAAGCAAAAATGCTGCCAAAACCGAATCCTTTTCACTTTTCCAACCCGGCACTCAAGTTTGCCTCTTTTCCCAAAATTCGTTTTGATATTTTTAAGGTTATATGTATATTAATATTTAAAATTTCACAAGAATTTCATTGACGTGGTTTATTATTTTCAAAACTTTGGATAATCGCTCAAAGGAAGAGAAGATGAGATGAGAAAAAATATCAAACAATTTGTAAACATCGTTGCGGAAACTCTTCCTATCCAAGAGCCAATATACGAATTTGGATCGCTCCAGGTGCCCGGCCAGGAGGACTGGGCCAACCTGCGTCCCATCTTTCAGGGATATCATTACATCGGCGTCGATATGAGAGAGGGGCCCGGTGTCGATGTCGTTCTGAATTTGCATCATATCGACCTGCCGGGTCAATCCGTCGGAACCGTACTTTGCCTGGATACGCTCGAGCATGTCGCATGTCCCCATCTTGCTTTACAGGAAATTTATAGAATTCTCAAGCCTTCAGGAATGGTCGTTATCAGCAGCGTTATGGACCTTCCAATTCATGATTATCCGTATGATTACTGGCGTTTTACACCCGAAGCCTTTAAACTGTTGCTCGAACCGTTCACGGGTATTTTTGTAGGATATGCCGGCAAAAAAATATTACCCCATACGGTCGTCGGGATCGGCATTAAAAACGAACAACCGGATATTTTAAATTTTAAAAACAAATATGACCAATGGCATTTAAAACAGAAATATACCCTTAAAAATTGTTTACGTGCCGCTACACCACCCATACTATTTGAGAATTTAACAAAGACGTACAGCTATCTTGTGAGTAAAAAGCCGGTTTAAAAATCCGGCAAAACCTTTTTCCACGATCATGAAATAAACAATAAATCAAAAATAAATTCCGGAGTATCAATGCAGAATCACATCGCAACCTCGGCAAAAATCGGAGACGGTACGACCATCGGCGTGTATACCGTTATTGAAGAAAATGTAACCATCGGCCAAAACTGCAAAATCGGTCATAATGTGGTCATATTAACCGGAACGCAAATAGGTGACAATGTGCGCATCGATGACTGTACGGTTATCGGCAAACAGCCCATGCGGGCAAAACGCAGTATATTCAAGGACGAGAAGAAACTGCCGGGTACAAAAATCGCAGACAACTGTATGTTCGGCGCCCAGGTGGTGATTTACACCGGATGTGAGATCGGAAAAAACGTCCTGGTGGCCGACGGGGCGGCGGTCCGTGAAAACGTTAAAATCGGTGAATACACGATTATCGGCCGGAACGCCACGGTGGAGAATTTTACCACGATCGGCAAAAAGTGCAAACTGGAAACAAATTGCTATATCACCGCCTATTCCGATGTGGGTGACTATTGTTTTATCGCACCGGGTGTAACGACGACCAACGACAACTATCTCGGCCGGACGGAGGAACGTTTCAAGCATTTTAAAGGTGTGACATTAAAAACAGGCGCAAGAATCGGAGGGGCGGCTGTCATTCTGCCGGGCAAGACGGTCGGAGAGGATGCAGTGGTAGGCGCCGGTGCGGTGGTGACCCGCGATGTGCCGCCGGGAACCGTCGTTATCGGGTCCCCGGCTAACTATTTCCGCGATGTGCCGCCGGAACAATTGTTAAAGAATCAGGGATGGGACTAGTTTATACCCATGAAACGGATATCCCTTTATTTTTTAGTTTTTTGGTTAACGGGCCGGTTGTTTGCCCAGACCGTTTTTGTGCCCGTACAGCACCGTGTTTATGAGTTTCTGGACCGGATGGAAACCGGGGGTGTACTGCCTGTTGTGTTGTCCGGAACACGCCCGCTGACACGTTTGCAGATCGCCGGATATTTACAGGAGCTGGAACCAAAGGTATCTCTGTTGACCGGAACCGACCGCCAAATGCTGGATTACCTGCGCAATGAATTTTACACCGAGCTGGATTTGCAGCCGGCAAAAAACACGCGAATCTCCAGGCTCGTTTCGGGGATTTTGGATCCGGCGCTGCCCGATTTTTTTTATGCCAACGGCCGGAATATGCTCCTCCTGAACAGCGATCCGTTAAATCTATTCTGGGATCCCGTGGTTTTTTGGGGGAACAAATGGATTTCCAGCGATACGCTGGCATCCGGTGTCACGGAACGGCAATCGACGTTCGGCTTTGTGATGTGGGGAACAGTGGGGGAATCTATCGGATTTATCAGCGATGTGCGTGATACCAAAGAAAGCGGCAGTTTCAGCTATCCGCCGCGTAAGAACATGACTCTGGAGTGCCTGGGTTTTGTACAGGCCAACGGCGACCACATTTATCACGATGAGACCACTGCATCGGTGGTTTTAAACCGGCGATTCTGGACGGTGCAATTCGGCAAAGATTTTAACCGGTGGGGTCCCGGAATTCGCGGACAGCTGGCACTGTCGGATTATGCCACATCCTATGATCAGTTCAAATTTCAGGCCAGGGGCAAACGCTGGACATTTACCAGCCTGGTCGCGTTTTTAAAACATTATTCAGACGATTATTTCGAAGGCGGGCATGCTGAAAAAACCCTGGCCGGTCACCGTTTGGAATTTTCTCCGTTCCGGTTTATAGACATCGGTTTGCACGAAACAGTGGTGTATACCGGCCGGAAATTTGAGCCCGGTTATTTGAATCCGGTCATGTTTTTCCGCTCGGCGGAGCACTATCTCGGTGACCGCGACAACGCCGCCATGGGTCTGGATGTGGAGATCAAGGTGGTGCGCGGCACCAAGTTGTATGGCGAGTTGTTCGTAGACGACGTTACCACCACAAAACTGGGTACGGGTTTTTACGGGAACAAGTATGCGTATACCGGCGGATTGTTTTGTACCAATGTTTTAGGGGCGGACAACCTCGATCTCCGGATCGAATACACGCGTATCCGGCCCTATGTATACAGCCATAAATTCGAAAAAACCGGATACTGGCATTTTTCCACCACCCTAGGGCACTGGATCGGGCCCAACGCGGATAATCTGTATTTCGGTTTGACATATCAACCTACGCACCGGTGGCGTTTTTACTGTTCCACTGATTTTATGCGTCACGGACGTAATTTCACCGATTCGAATGTCGGCGGCAACATGTATGTACCGCGGGACGCCACCAAGGATGCCGAATATGTGGACTTTCTCGCCGGCGACCGGGAGAATTTTGCAACCGGGAGTTCGGGCGTGCGATACGAATTCTTGCGCGATGGATTTATCAGTCTGGACTATACCCGGATTATCAGTAAATACCCCGGCCGTCCGGCTGCCGGTGGTTACGACCGGTTTGATGCGTGGAATGTATTTTTGCGGATGTCGGTAAATTATTGAATATGCGATGAGGGATCAGGATACTGTAAAATTTGACAGGATCAACGAGATCAACAGGATGGATTTATTGGATAAAAAATCAGAAAAAAATCCATATTACTCACATCCAGTTTATCCTGTTGATCCGGTCTAATAAATTTAATTATTTATAAACAAA
>JAFGEC010000168.1 GCA_016931775.1 Candidatus Zhuqueibacterota bacterium
CAATGAACAGTGAGCAGTGGACAGTGAACAATAAACAACGATCAAATAACTTTCAGTAAAAGATATAAAAGGGGGATGGACGGGTGCGGAGCATTTGCAGTTATGTCCGATGAAATTTATCACGGCGGAACAAAATATCTCTATTCGGCATGGGGCCCAATATTTCGATTTTTTTGTCGTCGGCTTAAAACCAGCGGCATTGAACTGCATCTCCGCTTTTGTTCTGTGTGGCGGCAGTTTACCTAAAAATTCCGGTTCAAACCCCGGGTGTCCGCGCTGGAGGGATATACATTATCGTTTATCGATTTTTAATCGGACATTCACAACGGCGAGTGTCTGCATTATATGGCGCGGTCCCCGGGTGTTGGATGTAAGAGTAAAATTAGATCACGGATAAAAATATTAAAAAGGTGAATATAGTCTTTACTAAATTTTGGAGAATTTCATATCATTTTATTAAAATTATAGCTATTTTCAATTAACACCCGGACAGCAGTGAAAATATATATAAATTCATTCACTATATATACAAATTACTAGATTGGATTGTTCGAAAATGCAGAGTAAACCACTGATCGGCATCACTGGAAAACATGGACCTTTTGAAAATGTTAAAAATGCGCTTAAACAAATTGATCTGTCTTTATTAAAAAACAAAAGAATTCTGATTAAACCCAATATTGGAAGAGTAGCAAAACCGGAGCAAGGTTATAATACACATCCTTTAGCCATCGCCGGTTTAATAGAGACGCTTAAAGAGTTGCCCGTATCGAAAATTGCCATTGGGGAGAGTCCGATAGTCGGATTAGACACATTTAAAGCATTTGAGAGAGGCGGGATAACCGAAATTGCCAATAAATACAATGTTGAATTAATCGACTTTGATGCTGTATCACCCATTATAAAAACAATTCCCAATCCCAGAATACTAAAACAAACAAAAATTTGCGCGCCGTTGTTTGAATATGACTGCCTTATCTCCGTACCTGTGGCCAAAACGCATATGCATACAGTCGTTACGCTGGGAATAAAAAACATGAAAGGCTGCCTGTATAGACATGAAAAAGTGCGTTATCATCAGCTTGAATATATCGATAAACAGTATCCGGAAAAAACATTGGATTCTGCAATTTCCGATCTTGCGACTATTCTATTACCTGACTTGACAGTAATAGATGGGTATATCGGAATGGAAGGTCTCGGGCCTTCAGGCGGGGATGCCATAAAATCTGATTTTTGTGTAGCTTCCACACATCCTTTCGCGGCAGATTTTTATGGTTGTTTACTTATGGGATTGGATCCCTTATCCGTACCCCATCTTCGAATAATCTCTGAGCGAATGGGATTTTTTATGGATGTAGATTCATACAGAAGTCCCGCAGATTATAAAGAATTTATTGTACCTTACAGGTTAGCTCCGCAAGATATTTCAATAGACTATAAAAATATAGTGGTTTATGATCAGGAATCTTGTAGTGCCTGTTTGTCGACTTTAATGTTATTCTTGCGAAGATTCAAGGATGATATGTCTCCCTACTTTTTGGATGACGGAAAATTTCATATTGGTATTGGAAAAGGAATAAGAGACGCCAAGGAAGGAACAGTTCGGATTGGAAATTGTTCCCGAAGAAATATGAATGGTAATCCAAAAACTATTTATGTTCCCGGCTGCCCTCCTGTCCCCACGCAAATCTATAAAGCGATTACCGGCGTGGAACCTGAAGAGAATGAACCGGAAGTTTCTTGAGGAAAAATTGAGAGTTATTTGAGCAGCATCTCCGCTTGAGTTCTGTTGAGCGGCAGTTTACCGAAAAAATCTGATTATTTTTCTTGACTATATTAACATTTTTCGTTACTATTTCAAAAAAGTAAAAAAGCCCCTCGGCATGGGAACTTGAAAGGGATGATCCAACGGGCTTTTTGCTCCCATCGCGCCTTTATTTATGACATGCATGTATATCATTGTTGTTCGGACATCTTTATGACCGGGCAATTGTTGAACGGTGCGGATATTTTAACCGTTTTCCAGCAGGTGGGTCGTCCCGAGTGCGGTAAGTGACGAAATGTGCGACAAACGGTGTTTACAGATACCTGCTGCCTGAATGCTTTTTTGACGGCTTTAATGAAATTTCGGCCTGAAAGTTGAGCAAGGATTTTCTTTTTTTTATAAATTTCCTCTTTATAAAGATCTGACATGAAGATGTGAAAACGAAAAAAAATGCCGGATATGATGCAAAAAATTCAGTGGCATAAAATTATATTTTTCAATTAATTAAAAATATAATATCCACTAATAAACACAGTGGGCGTTCAATACATATGTTATGGCCCACTAAATGGTCATAAAATTGTTGACTTTTCAGATATTTTAATATAAATTGTGGGAAATCCCACTATGCAGGAATTTGAGGTGAATCATGAAAGTCATTAAAGAATATGACGCAAAACTTGACCATAAAAAACGCTTAACAATCAGAGGCGCTAAATTCGATCATTATAAAGTAAGAGAATTAAGTGATGGTAAAATTGAATTATCACCACAAGTATTGATAGAGGCAGATCAGTTTTCAGAAAATACTCTAAAAATGATTGAAAAATCAGTGAACAATTTAAAAAAGGGTAAAGTATCTGAACCAATCGATCTTTCAAAGTTTGAAAATGAGGAATAAATTGATATGCCTTTTAAAATTCGTTTGGGTATCCCGGAAGTCGAGATATTTTGGAATGAAATGAATAAAAAATTTGAACGTGACGAATTAAACGCAACTGAACGCATATTTTTTAAAAAATTTGTCAAGGCTCTTCGGTTACTATCCGATAATCCCAGACATAACAGTCTTAATTCTCACGAAATAAATCCTCTCACTCAAAAATACGGCATAAAAATTTGGCAATCATATTTGGAAAATAGTATCCCGTCTGCTGAAAGAATATTCTGGACTTATGGTCCAAACCATGGTGAAGATTACCATCTTGGGTATTGAACCGCATCCGGAAGATAAAAAAAGAAATGCATATAAACGGATCCAATTATCATCAGTACCGGAAAATTAATTAGTTGAACGACCGTAAAATAGGACCATAACAAAAGCATGAACCAGATACAGCTCCACCTATTTTCCACCCAAACACCGCTGTACTGGTTATGCTGGTCGTTAGCAAATAATGAAATAAGCCATTAAGTAATTAAATTCAAATTGTTATATTCTGAAAGGAAAACATGTCAATATTATTCGTTGTTATATACTTGTTATTGTGTATTTTCTTTATAATTGGTTTAATAAAACCAGAACTTGTCATAAAATGGGGAAAAAAGAAAAATAGAAAAATCGTGATATTAATTTTTATCTCGGGTATTATAATCGATAGTTATTTGATAAATATATATGATATGAAAAATATCAAAAAAGCATTAAAAAATCCTGACAATGTGACCAGTCTTGATTTATCGTATAAACAAAAAGCAGCGCTATCAGATGATTTTAAAAATAAATTTCGTTCAAATGAATTTAAAATATTGAATGAATTGGATTTAAGCTATAACAATTTTACTGAATTTCCAAAGGATATAACCAATTGCGCTTCACTAAGAATATTATGCCTTAATGAAAATAATATTCATAAATTACCTGCTGAGTTTTCAAATTTAGAGAATTTGGAAGAATTAGATTTAAGCGCGAATGATCTTAATCATTTTCCGAAAATCGTTATTAAGTGCAAATCAATCAGAGTTTTAAATCTTAATAACAACAATATAAGTACGATACCGTTTAGTCTACAAAATTTAGAAAATTTACAAATCTTGAAATTAGATAATAATCCAATAATAATTCCAGAATGGCTCACAGAGATGAAAGCGCTTAAAGAGTTAAGTATTGCAGGCATAAAATTGACATCGTTGCCCAATAATATTTTGGATCTTTATGAATCCGGTCATTTAAAAATAAATTTTGAACAAACAACATCTCAAATGCCTGCTGTCAAGAGACGTACCACCCAGGCAGGACAAGCCAAGTTGGCAGTCGATGGTAAGAATTATAGCGTCCGCTTGGCTGCTGTCGAGAAATTGATAGACCCGACTGTGCTGGCAAAAATCGCTTTAAAAGCCAAAGATCAGGCCATCCGCGAATCTGTCATAGAGAAACTTATTAATCCGGCTCTATTGGAAACATTCGCAAATGAAAAAGAAGATTACGATGTTCAAATAATATACAAGTTGATACACTCTTTTGATGCTGTACCACAAGAACACCGCAAACGTCTCATATCGAAAATTTTACTGGCCATACATGTATTGAATGATCCGGAAGTTAAAAATGAAGTTGGAGAAATTGTCTCAATAAAAACAAGCTGGTCCGATAACCGCCAAAGTTATAAAACGAATTCCGGGATTAGATCATTTCCCGGTGAATCGTTTCAATGCTCAATTAAGCTCAAGCATTTAACCGGGCCTTTATCAAATTCATGGGAGTCTTATTTCCCAGAAATAACAACTGGCAGTTATTTGAGTTTTAATGAGGCTGAGGTTAATGGTGCTGATCTGCTTGGATTGATTTTGGATCGATTATCCCAATCTCAACTAACCAGGATCCTTATGGGGAGCAGGGACTGGCAAGTCCACTCCGCTATCTTTGACAGGCTGAATGACCAGACAATGCTGTCAAAAATTGCGATGGAAGATGCTGATGCGTGGAACCGGAGAAACGCTACTAAGAAACTGACCGACCAAACAGTATTGGAAAAAATAGCTGTGGAAGATAAAGACTTGGATGTTCGTTTTACTGCCGTCAGCAAGTTAAATGATCATATCCTGTTGGCAAAACTTGCTACGAAAGATCGGATATCGGGTGTTCGTGTTATTGCGCTCGAAAGACTCACCGATCAAGCATTGATAGCAAAGATAGCCGTGAACGATGGTGATTGGTATGTCCGTATGAAGGCCGTGAATTGTATGAATGACCGAACCCTGCTTGCAAAAATCTCCAAAGATGACGGAGTTACTAAGGTTCGTGAAGCAGCCCAAAAAAGGTTGGAAGCTCTTCGTGAAGAGCTTCCAACCAGCCTATAAATATGCCAGAGTACTAATCTCGTTCCAACGATTACAGATTGTATGAAAGGATAGAATATAAGGGATAATATTTATCTTGTTATTTTTTAAAACCGTGCTCGCTAACAAACGGAAAGAGTTGCATCAGACCTCAAAAAATGAGCACAGGTCTGTATGCAACGTGTGGTTGAATCCCGCACTGCGGGACGGAGTGGCGGGGCTATTGTACTATGGATTTTTCATTTTTTATTGTTTTGAATTTTTTTTCGACGTATCTTTTACCAATCAGTTCTTTGACAAAATCCAGATCGGCCCGTTTTTTCGTTGCCGGGAAGCCATAATACCGGACCTTTACAAAACCTTTTGGTAAAACGTGTTGGAGAAAACGCCTCATAAACTCGAATGTATTCAGACGACATGTTGAAATGGTTTTGGATTCGGCATCTTTATACCGGAATGTGACCGTCTCTCCGTCATAATGAAGAATATTCTTGTCGGAAATAGCAACACGAAAAATATAGGGTGCCAAATACTTGAGAACGTTTTTTCCGTTATCTACAGGTTCAATGTGACAAACCTATTTCTGCCTCCAGACGTTTGCAGGAACATCTTGAAACAAGCCGGCATCCTTGAGTGCTTGTTTAAACTTGGTACGAATAAGGATGGAGAGAGGTTTGACATGGACAAAAAAGTCAGGTTTGGCCCATATCCAACGTTTACCATCCATCGATATCCCACCACCGGGAATAAGAAAATGGATATGCGGATGGTAAACGAGATTTCTGGCCCATGTTTGTAATACGCCCATTAATCCGATGTGGCTATTTCCAAAAGTCACGTAGAAAGTCAAGTTCTCGTTGGCAGCGGAATATATCTGTCTTTGTTATAGAGAAAATATTGACGTCGTTCTTCATCGGATATTTGGTCCGGAGATTTGTTATCGTGTTTGGCAAGCTGAGACACAGCTCGAACGTACATTTCAACAGTTCGCTCGGACATACCTTTGAGCTGCAAGTCCTCAATGAACCGTATACACAAGTCAGTCATCCTGCTTTGCGGCATGGCCGCGAATATCAGGCTAAAAAATTGCCCCGCCCTGTTTTTGGGGCGGGGCTTAGTTCAACATCAAAATGCACCCGACGCGGAATCCGCAGTCGTTTTCGGCTTGGTGTCTCGCATCGCGCGGCTGGCTGCGTTAGCCCGCGCGGGTGATGTTGGTTATATTTTATTCTAAAGTAACATGAATATTAAAAGTAAAAATTTTAAATAATACTCTTTATGTTTTTCTTAAATATTATTTATACATTTCATTGCAAATGAAAAACGGAAATTCATATGAGGGATTATGAATGAAAAATTTAATCGAATCTTTTGAAAAATTAGATAAATTTGTTATAGTCATTATAAATTTCCCTTTAATATTAATTTTGGGTTTAATTGATTATCAAACAGGTGTTGAATTTGACTTTTCAATTTTTTATTTAATACCTATATCAATGATATCTTGGTATGCAAACAAAAGTTCAGGTTTATATGCTGCTATTATAAGTGAAATTATTTGGTTTATAGCGGATATGCTTGGTGGACATCTCTACTCATCTACATTAATTTTATTAGGGAATTCAGCAATACGATTATGTCTTTTTGTAACTATTGCCTTGCTTTTGTCTAATTTTAAACAAAAAATACAAAAACACTATCAAACCGAGCTATTATTGCAAAAAAACAAAAACATTATTGAAGCATCCCAGAGGCTGACTGCTTTAATAGCTGAAAATATTATTCAGCAAAATGCTGAAATATTAATGTGGATAAATAAGAAAAAAAATAAAAGAGAGACTGTATCAAAGACTGTTGATAAAGCAAGTCAGATTATTGGCTTAAGCATGAAATTGTTATCAGAATCCAGTTTTGTCGAACCATACAGAAAAGATTTTCCTGTCGATTCAGATAAGTATTTGGAATTAATTAAAGAAAAGCTTTCACAAATAAATCGAAATGTCTCATTAGATATAGAGCCACAGCTGACGGAAGACAATAAATAAAATTTTTGGGATCATGTTATGAACTTGAAAAAACAAATATCCACCTTCGAAATATTTTGTATTGCCGCTGGAGTAATGATTAGTTTCGGGATATTTATAATTGGCTCATTTTTCCTAACTTTGGAATTACTTGTAAAGTTTGCATCATCAACGATATTATTTTCATATGTCCTCACGAATCTGGCAGTCATAGTTATTAGAGAGAGTAAGATACAAAATTACAGACCAACCTTCAAAGTGCCTTTTTATCCATTTGTTCAGATTTTTTCTATAATCCTTTTTACCTTTCTATTATTCGAGTTAGGAATTGCTGCACTTGAAACCTGCTGAGTTATTAGATTATCTTGTTGAAAGAGAAAGAGAATCAAGTACTGCTCTCACTCCTTTTTTAGCGATACCCCATATAATCGTTGAGGGGAACGGTATATTTAAAATGTTCGTTGTACGTGTAAAAAAAGGAGTGATTTTTTCTGAAAAGTTCGATTCAGTCAAAGCAATATTCTTTCTGATAGGTTCAAAAGACGAACGTCAGTTTCATCTCCAGGCTCTTTCAGCAATTGCTCAGATTACTTATAATTTAGACTTTGAAGAACAATGGTTAGAAGCAAAAAGTATTCAAAATCTTAAAGATATTTGTATTTTAAGTAAACGAAGAAGGAATTTATAAAATCATTTTAAGAGAATACAACCCAATTTTGCACGCGGATCGAACAACGCAAAGGACTCCTGAAAGAATCGGGAGAAAAATTGTATTCATTGTCTTCGTTTCTGTGTAGCGGTGTGACAAGTTAAACCGGCGTGTGTGCCGGGTGTAAAGCGAATTCGAACGATATATAGGTGGAGGCTATCGTTCTTGTATGATAAAAAACAAACAACTGGAAGAAAAAATTATTCGGATCGAGGATCTGCAAGAAAAATTTATATATTCTTCAATCATGTCATCCTCATTTGAATAGGTGCTGTTGCATATTAATTTTTTTAAAACAGGAGGATCGAGCTTATGAGTACTTTTCAGCCTCTCGACTGGATCATTGTCGTGCTTTATTTCATAGCGATCGGCGGAATCGCCTGGTGGGCCATGAAACAAAAGGCGAAAACCACAACGGATTATTTTCTTGCCAGCCGTCATATCGCCTGGTATGTGATCGGAGCGTCCATTTTTGCCAGTAATATCGGATCAGAACACGTGGTTGGTTTGGCTTCGACCGGAGTCAAATCGGGTGTGGCTTTTGCGCATTACGAACTTCATTCCTGGTGCGTCCTGCTTCTTGGTTGGGTGTTTGTCCCTTTTTACCTGCGATCTCGGGTATTTACGATGCCTGAATTTTTGGAACTTCGTTTCAACTCAAAATCGCGTTTATTTCTGTCAGGGATGTCCTTGGTCGCTTATGTGTTAACCAAAGTTTCAGTGACTGTTTTTGCGGGGGCTGTTGTTTTTCAAACCTTGATGGGTGTTGACTTTTGGGTTGGCGCTTTAATCGTTGTCGTCATTACCGGGATTTATACGGCCGCAGGTGGATTGAAAGCGGTTGTATATACCGATACGATGCACTCGGTCGTTCTGCTGGCAGGTTCCATAATTGTCACATCAGTGGCAATTATTACAGCGGGCGGATGGGGAAACGTCATCACAACCGTTGGTTCTGATAAATTAAACATGTTCCCGTCTTTTATTGACTGGAATAATCCATCATGGTTTGGTTTATTACTCGCTTCACCGATTGTTGGAATCTGGTACTGGTGCACGGATCAATGCATTGTGCAACGAACCTTGACTGCTAAAGATGAAACGAATGCACGCCGGGGAACGATCTTGGCTGCGTATTTGAAACTGTTTCCATTCTTTATTTTCTTGATTCCGGGTATTGTAGCAGTTGCGTTAAGAGTACAGGGCAAACTGGCTTTTGACGATCCGAATACGGTGTTCCCGACTATGGTTGCCGCATTGCTGCCTGTGGGTATCCGTGGTATCGTCGCCGGTGGATTGTTGGCCGCTTTGATGAGCTCATTGGCTGCTGTTTTTAATGGCTGTTCCACCTTGTTCACGATGGATATTTACCCGAGAATTAAACCCGGCGCTTCTGAAAGGGAACTGGTGCATATGGGACGTCTGGCGACCATCGCGGTTGTGATCTTGGGTATTGTATGGATCCCGATTCTTCAGGCCTTATCAGGATCGTTGTATGAATATTTACAAAATGTTCAGGCCTTTCTGGCGCCACCGATCACCGCTGTATTTATACTTGGTATTTTTTGGAAGAGGATCAACGGTAACGGCGCTCTGACAGCACTTGTTTCCGGTTTTATTTTAGGAATGATTAAATTGCTTTTGGAGACTGTTGCCAAGGACGCCGGTGGTGTGTTTGGTCAGCTTGCTAATTTCCACTTTCTCTATTTTGCGCCGTTGCTCTTTGCTTTTTCGGTTGGCATCATGATTGTCGTTAGCCTTTTGACAAATGTGCCGAGTGAGGAAAAACTGAAGGGATTAACATTCGCTTCCTTGACACCTGAAGACAAGGCGGCATCCAGAGCCAGTTGGAACAAGTGGGATGTGATCAATACACTGATCATTGTGGGTATCATTGTACTTGTATTGATTTATTTCTCACCACTCGGTGTCGCAAAGTAGGTTGACTGACAGGAATTTTGATTTTCCCCGTATCGCACAAAAAAGGGGAAAATATGCCTGAATGAGTCTCCAATACCGGGAGATTCTTTCAATAGTTTTAAATCAGCATAGAAATCTGTTAATTATGCGGAGATGAGCATCATGAACAAAAAAACATTTAAAACAACAGTTCTACTGGTAGTGATCACTTTGACGACTATTTCTTCATGTACCCGGGTTTCGGAAAAATCAAAGGCGTTTACTGTCAGGATATCAGACAAGCCGCAGACATTTTGTAATCCTCTTGGCATCGTTGTCGGATCAGAAAGAGCACGCAGACTCGGAGAACCTGTTGTCGTCCTTCACCAGAATGATTATTACCTTTTTACCGGTGGCGGGGGGTATTGGTGTTCCGATAATATGAGAGATTGGAACTATATCAGCGCTCCTGATTTTCCGAGAGGCTGCCCATCGGTCATCAGCGACGGGGAAAAACTCATTGCTTCCGGTGATAAAGGACGACATGATGTTTTCGCCAGCACTGATCCCAAAAGTGGTAAATGGACCAAGGTTGGCGAATATCAGCGGGATTACGGCGATGCCGACATGTTTTTGGATGATGACGGCCGGTATTACATGTATTGGGGATGGTCGCAGGTTTTGCCTTTTCAGGGTGTTGAACTGGATCCGGAAAACGGATTCAAGGAGAAAGGAGAGCCGGTCACCCTGTTCTTCGGTGACTATGAGTCTCACGGTTTTGAGCGAAGAAGAAACAAAGACGTGATATTTCCCTACTTCAACCACAGGCCCTATTTCCCGGAAGAATCGCCATGGATCGAAGGTCCGTGGATGATCAAGCACAATGGGAAATATTATCTGCAATATGCCGCAATCGGCCTCGAATTTGCCTCCTATTCGCACGGTATTTATTTAGCTCACAACCCTCTCGGGCCTTTTGAGTATTCTCCGCACAATCCTTTGACTTTTAAAACAACCGGATTTATGGTGGGCGCTGGGCATGGGAGCACCTTCCACGACAAGAACGGGCAATTATGGACGATTTGTATGGTTCCGTCATCCTACGGCGGTGGAAGGGGCAGTTCCGAGCTCGCTTTATTCCCGACTGCTGTAGATGCTGAGGGTGTCATGCACTCCAATACCGCGTTCGGAGATTACCCGCAATATTATCCCGGTATCAAAAAAGATGCCGTCGATAATAATTTTGCCGGATGGATGCTATTATCAAATAAAAAATATGTAGAGGTCACCTCCACCCTCGAAGGATTTAATGCGGCAAATGCCGTGGATGAAAATTTCCGGACTTTTTGGTGCGCCGAAACCGGAGATCCGGGTGAATACATGACCATTGACCTTGGCAAGGAATGTCATATATATGCGTTGCAGGTCAATTTTGATCAGCATGGTGTAAACAGGCCGGCTCCTAGGGGATTTGGCTTTGGCGGAGGAGGAGGACTTGATCGCTACCAGTCATACACAATTGAGGTTTCAAACGACAACAAGGACTGGTCGATGCTCGTTGACAAAAGCAATAATACGCAGGACCTCCGGCACGATTATACAGAGCTTGCGGAGCCGGTAAAAGCCAGGTATGTCAAATTAACCAATGTATTCACCCATGATGAAGGAAAATTCGCCGTTAAAGATTTTCGTGTTTTTGGCAATCCTGACGCGGCCACATTCACAAAAGTCAAAGATGTGACAGTCGTTCGTGATCCGGAAGATCCCCGCGACGCAACAATCCTCTGGCAACCGGTCGAAGGTGCAGACGGTTATGTGGTTCAATACGGCATTGAACCTGACAAGCTTTACAACAACTATATGATTTATGATGGATACACGATGACCATTCACAGTCTTAACCGGGATGAAAAATATTATTTTGAAGTGGAGGCCTTTGACAGCGGAACGGATTATTACAAGGAAAGAACGGAACAAACAATGGGCCGGGGCGCCGAAATTGAGCTTACACAAGGTGGTGGTGCAGGAATCGGATTTGCGCGAGGTGAAATGATTGAACGAAAAATGATTGTTGAGGGGAAGAATGAATATGTCTTTGAAAATATCACACCCGGTCAATACACACTCAGGCATACTTTCGGCCCTGTATTGTGGAGAGGTCAATTGACCGGAACGGAACTGACCGGTTCAAGTGGTCGGATCACAGTAACCGATACGCTTTCCGATCTCGGTGTAGGAACAAAAGTTCTTGGACAAATGGAAATGCAGGTTATCCCGGGAAAGGATAGCGGGAAACTTGTCGTGATATTAAGATATGATAATCCATAAAAACTGTTTGAGAAAACTTTGAAATATCAGTCAAGTTGAAGGGAGAAACATGATGAAGAGACTTGTTGTATTGGGCTTGAGTGTATACGTGATATTGGCAGCAACTGTATACGCTCAGAACACCGGAGATACCGGTACGGCGACGGTAACTGCGGCCTCCATGGGGCTGAAGGACGCCTATGCCGGTAAATTCCTTATTGGCGCGGCCGGTGATATCCCCAAGCGTTACTCGGAGAACGAGTTGGCGAACATCAAGGCCAATTACGACGTGATCACACCGGAAAACTGCATGAAACCCCGGCCGATTCATCCCTGGGTGGACACGTACAATTTTGCGATTTCCGATACGCTGGTCCAGTGGTGTCAGGACAACGACATCAAAGTCTGGGGTCATACCCTGGCCTGGCATTCGCAGACGCCGCCCTGGTTTTTCGAGGCAGAGCCTTCGGAACCCGAAGAACCGGCAGCCAGGCCGGCAAGGCCGCGCACAATGGCGGGGAATCGCCGCGGTCCTCGCCCCAGTATGAGTGAATTCTGGCGTCGCAGCATTACGGGCCCGATGGCGAGTCGCGAAGTCGCTATGGAACGTCTGAAGAATCATATCATAACCGTGGTCGGGCGATACAAAGGCCGCATCATCGGATGGGATGTGTTCAACGAATCGATCGCCGACAGTGGTGACTGTACGACGGAAAACCTGCGGACTTTTAGCTGGTATGAGGTCGTCGGGCCGGACGTCCTGACGATGGCTTTCAAGTGGGCGCATGAGGTTGATCCGGACGCCCAACTGTACTACAACGACTACAACATCGAGCAGGGCGCTGTGGAGAACAAAGGCAAACATGCCAGTTCTATGCTGCTGCTCAAACGCCTCATTGACGAGGGCGCTCCGGTCACCGGCGTAGGCATTCAGGGACACTGGCACCTGGATACCAACCTGGCGGACGTGGAACAAGCGATTATCAACTATGCGTCTTTGGGACTAAAAGTCGCCATTACCGAATTGGACGTGACAGCGACAGGCAGTAACAGCGGCGCCTTCGGCGGATTCGGCCGTAACAACGAACCCATCCCGCCAGAGAATTACGAGAAACAGGCCGAGGTATACAAGGCGCTGTTTGAAATCTTTATTCGTCATTCGGATGTCATCGATCGCGTGACCTTCTGGGGCATCAGCGATACCCGGTCGTGGCGCCGGGGCCGGGACGCGCTTTTATTTGATGGCGAGTTGCAGCCAAAGCCTGCGTATCAGGCAATCATGGATCTGGGTACAGGCAAGAATGTGCACACACAATAGCAGGGCGAATCTTATCGTCTAAAAAGGCATTTTATAATACGCTGATTTGGAATTCTGTTCATTCTTCTTGCAGTATAGCTGTTCTTTACCATTTAAATGAGCTGCCCTTGTATTCGGGAGAGTCGGTCATGGTGCAAACGGCTTCGTCTCCATTGACATCGAATACCATAAATTTAGGAGCTTCGGCAGTGTAGGGAGCCCAATTCCCGGCATTCTCTCCGTTCGGATCTCCAAACTTGGCAAAATTGGTCCAGTAATCGACTATTTTCAAACTTAACGCCTCATCGCCGGCTGAAAAAGGCCGCCAGCTGTGCCTGAACGAATGGAAAACATACCATAAATCCGCTGAGTGGAAAGCGCCGCTTTCATCACCCGGCAACCGGCGTGCGAACAAATAGGCGTAGGCAGGCTTGCTGCTCTGTTTTGCACGCAGGGCGCAGAAATCCTGAATGGCTTTTGTCATATCACCCAGGTCGTTTGCCGTGAATCCAAACATATAGGGGATATCCGGAATCTCGTTTGCGAGTGCCGCATCACTGAAAGTTTTTGTCAAGAAATAATTATCGACAACAGGACTGTAGAACATACGTCTACCATTAGTCGTCCCGTATTCATTTGCCATTTTCGTCAGTTCATCAAACGAAAGCGCTCGCATCTCTTCTGGTGTAGTTTTCTTAAAATGGTCCATCATCGCCTTATTGGCCTTTTGGACCTCATCAACAGACATCATTGGTCTTCTTGAATTCCCCAAACCGCCGCCGCTCATGCTGATCGCCTTGCTGATCAGATCTCTGGACTTCGGGGAAGCACATAACGTCTGAACGCTGCCGGCACCGGCACTCTGGCCGAAAATGGTGATATTGTCGGGATCACCGCCAAACTGTTCAATATTATTAAAAATCCATTTTAACGCGGCTGCCTGGTCCATGACGCCGTAATTGCCCGAGACGCCGTGAGGGCTTTCAGCAGACAATAACGGATGTGAGAAAAATCCGATAATGCCGAGACGATAAGTAACCTGCACCAGAATGACACCTCGGGAAGCCCAATCCTCGCCGCCATCCATTTCTGGTTCATAAGCAAAACCTTCACGATAGCCGCCGCCGTGTATCCACATGGCAACAGGAAGTTTTCTACTCTTTTGGCCTGCTGCTGGAGTCCAGACATTCAGATAGAGGCAATCCTCGGCGAACGGGACAGAGCCGCTGGCTCGCCATTCCTTGCCATAAAAGCTCTCGGGATCCCATGTTACTTGGGAAGCAGCATTGCCGTAAGTATCAGCTACCTTTACGCCTTCCCAGAGAACAACCGGCTGCGGCTCTTTCCAACGCAGTTCGCCGACGGGAGGGGCTGCGAATGGAACACCCTTATAAGCTATCACACCCTTCGTAGGGGTGTCCACGCCAACGATCTTGCCGCCTTCAATGGTCAATACGGGATTGGGTTTGCTGCAGGAAATCAGTGCCAATATTATGGATAACCACAGGAAGAAAAATAGTTTTTTCATAATTATTCAAGCTCCTGATAGGAATAAAATATGTTATATTTTTAACAATATAATAAAGTATGGCAATAATATCAAACACAATATCTCAGTCATTTTTCTTGCCAAAGAAAGCTAATGTCGGTTAGCGTCTAAAATTAATCATCATAATTTTATTGCCTCTTTCAATTTCATGCAGCTTCATAGGTTTAGTTGAGGCAAAACTATTGATTGATTCGTTCACGATCGTCCAGGGGGGCTGCCCCTGGACGAAAAAAATGCGGGGGCTGTGTCCCCGCACAGGGCCGAGCCCTCCGGCTATCTTGGCACCGGGTCAGAGCCCCGGTGCTATCTGAGGCGCCGGTAACAAGTCCAACAGCCGGCACCCAAAACCCAACACCAATCCTTCAGATAAATGTTTAATTTCGTCTTAAATAAAATTTTTTACACATCCCCCATCGTGCCTGAAATCACCCCCCAATCCCCGCCTTGACCGTGCGCGCAAATTCACCCGCAACCTGTACCTTGTCTTTTGCCGCTTCCAGCTCTTTCACCAGCCAGCTGCCGATAATGATGCCGTCCGCTTTTTGGCTCATCTGAACCGCCTTTTCCACGGACGATATGCCGAATCCAACTGCCAGCGGCAGATCGGTCATGGGCCGTAAGGAGTCCAGCACAGAATCCACCTGGCCGTCCGGTCCCTTATCTACGCCGGTGGTGCCATAGTGGGAGACCACGTAAACAAATCCGCTGGTGGATTTGAGGATGTTTCGGGTGCGTTCGGTGCCGGGTTCCGGCGCCAGCAAATAGATACAGGAAACGCCGTTGTCGCGGCATATCGATTCGATTTCTTCGCCCTCTTCCCACGGCAGGTCGGCGAAAATCAAGCCGTCGCCGCCGCACTGGGCGAAATCCTTTACGAATTTTTCCGCGCCGTAGCGTAATATCGGATTTAAATATCCCATCATCACCACCGGTGTTTGATACTGTTGCCGGAATAATGTGATGGTTTTCATGATGTCCGTCAACTGGATATTGTTCTTTAACGCCCGCGCTGAAGACCGCTGGATCACCGGGCCGTCGGCCACAGGATCGGAAAACGGCATGCCCAGCTCGATGCAATCGGTACCGTTGTCCGCCAGTGCCTGCATGATCGATAGAGTGGTATCCAGGTCCGGATCGCCGGCTGAAATGTATAAAATCAGCGCCTTTTGATTTTGTTTTTTTATTTCCGTTAAATGCTGCTCTATTCGGTTCATGATTTTCCTTCCTTCTTAAACATGGTGACCACGTCCTTGTCGCCGCGGCCGGATAAATTGATCAGAATGGTCCGGTCGCTGCTATAGTTTGGAGCGATTTTCAGTGCATAAGCGACGGCGTGTGCGCTTTCCAGTGCCGGTATGATGCCCTCCGTTAACGCCAACCGCTGGTAAGCATCCAGCGCTTCCTGGTCGGTAATCGTCACATATTCCGCCCGGCCGTTTTCATAAAGCGCCGCGTGTTCGGGACCCACACCGGGATAATCCAGACCTGCGGCGATGGAATGGGCCGGCGCGATCTGGCCGTTTTCCGTTTGTAAAAAATAGCTTTTTTTACCGTGGAACACACCGGTCTGTCCCCGTGATATGGACGCGGCGTGCTCCCCGGAAGCCGTCCCGAAACCCCCGGCTTCCACCCCGATCAATCTGGCGCCGCTGTCTTTGAACGGAAAAAAAATCCCCATGGAATTGCTGCCGCCGCCCACGCAGGCGACGATTATATCCGGTTCGTCGATGCCATAGTCTATTAACTGTTCGCGTGCTTCTTTGCCGATAACGGACTGGAACTCGCGCACCATTAGCGGGAAAGGGTGGGGGCCTACCACGGAACCCATGGCATAGTGGGTGGTTTTGACCGTGGCGATCCATTCGCGCAGCGCTTCGTTCACCGCATCTTTTAAGGTACGGGTGCCCGAATGCACCGGTATCACCTCTGCGCCCAGCAGTTTCATTCTGAAAACATTTAAATTCTGGCGTTCAATATCCTCGTCACCCATAAAAATATGGCACTCCATATCCAACAATGCGCACACCGTGGCCGTGGCCACGCCGTGCTGGCCGGCGCCGGTTTCGGCGATGATTCTCCTTTTGCCCATTTTTTGTGCCAGTAAAATCTGACCGAGACAATTGTTCAGTTTGTGTGAACCGGTGTGGTTCAGGTCCTCGCGTTTCAGCAGAATCCGCGCACCGCCGGTTTTTTCGCTCAGATTTTTTGCATGGTAGAGCGGCGTTGGACGCCCGGCATAGTTTTTTAAATAGTCTTGCAGATCGGCAGTAAACTGAGCATCTTTGCGATAGTGTAAAAATGCCTGCTCCAGCTCGATCATAGCCGGCATGAGGAGTTCCGGGATGTATTGTCCGCCGAAACTGCCGAAATATCCTTTTTTTCTCATAGGGTCTCCGTATTATTCAATCGTATGAAGGATTTGTTTGAATTTTGCCACAGATTGGTATGAATTGATCACGGATAATAAATCAATAAAAAAATTTTCTCTGTAATTCAGGCATTTTGCCCACAATTTATCCGTGTTCGATTTGTGTTTGGTCCGTGGCTCGATTTTTTATCATTCAAATCATGACCGGGTTTGGGATGGATTTAAATCGCAAAACCTAAGTAATATCTCAGTTATGGGTGGAAGGTGCGACGCACCGGCTCTCGACATCCTTACAAATATTAAAATCATATAAATTTGGCAAATGG
>JAFGEC010000169.1 GCA_016931775.1 Candidatus Zhuqueibacterota bacterium
AATTTACAACAATCTTTGAATTTTGCAAGCGTTTAATGATTCAGGTACTCTTTCCACTCCGTCAGCATTTTACCATTACAGGGTATCCCCAAAAATTCCACGACGTACTATATTTAATGTGATAATTTATATTAATTTAATGGATAGAATAATCGTGAAAAAATTATTTAATGGTTAATATGTAGTTTTGTATTTTGTCCTTTTTTCAATTCTTCTGTGATTTCGACTGATTAATCGCGCAGAGCCGCGGAGCCGCAGAGGATACATAAAAGAGAGACAAGGCTTAGATCAAGAGTTTTGTCAAAAATTTCATTTATTATAATTCATTAAAAAAAAAGTCTGCGTATCAATCCAAATTGCACGGCTAAAATCTCTGCGGCTCTGCGCGAGGTCCAAAAGAAATACATAAAGTACAGAAGCCTGTTGCTTGTATCGATATGTTTTTCAGTATAAATAAAATTTTGAAGGATACCCTGTTCACTACTTTTATTGTATTTTGTTGAAAAATTTCTTAAAATCTCCATATATCTGTTTTCAAAATCGTTATCAACTATAATCTAAAGTCATTCAAACTGCGTTTTCAGATCGTCGTCCGATACATGCCGACAGTGCTGGGACGGCTTTTAATCATTTATAAGGAGCATATCATGAAAAATTTTTTGCTGATAATTTTTTTCTGTTTCAGCAGCCTGGCTGCGCAAACAGCACAATCCGATCTCTGTCTGATGACTTATAATCTAAGATACGCCTCTGCCGAGGGGCCCAATAATTGGCCGTCCCGCCGACCGGTTATGGTGGAGCTGATTCAAAACATCCAGCCGGACATTTTGGGGACCCAGGAAGGACTGTTTACTCAGCTCAAGGACCTTCAGCAGGATTTGACCGGGTACCAGTGGATCGGTTTGGGGCGCGAGGGAGGCAGTTTTGGCGAATTTATGGCGATTTTTTACTGCAAGCGTTTTGATGTGATGGAATATGACCATTTTTGGCTTTCAGACACGCCGAAAGTCATCGGCTCAACAACCTGGGGCAACACCAACCGGCGTATGGTCACGTGGATTTTATTTTTGGATAAAACTTCAAACAGACGTTTTTATGTTATTAATACGCATTTCGATCATCAAATAGAAAAAGCCCGTATCAACAGTGCCGAATTACTGGTCAAGTTTTTGGCTGAGCTGGATCCATCAATGCCGGTTTTTTTATTGGGGGACTTTAATGCTATTGCTCAGGATAGTGAACCTTACAGAATTCTGGTTGAAAAGACCGATATGCAGGACAGCTGGCTGACCGCCGATTCCCGAACAGGGGAGGGTTTGAATACTTTTAATGGTTTTTCGGCCGGGCCCCATAACGAAGGCAAGCGGATCGATTGGATTTTATACCGTGGGAAAGTCCGGTTTGTTAAATTATCCATTGTCGATTTTCAGCGGCAGGATCAATATCCCAGCGACCATTTTCCGGTCGTCGGATGGATAAAATGGATTGAATAAAATCGCGATGTAGACCGGTGGAATTAAAATTGAGGTGCTGAAGGCGAATATTTGAGTTTGACCGGATCGAGGATATTGTTCCGGCGCACGAAACACGGTGGTAAAAGACACCTGATTTTCAGCGATGTGGTTCCGCTCGATACGATCGCACGGAATTCGTGACTAAACCGACTTTTTATTTAAAAAATGATTTGATATATTCATATACCTGTTTATATTAGACATTATATCGGTGCTGGAAAAACGGGTAATGAGAGAGGTAGATATGCCGAAATTATTTCAGGTGGATTCGTTTACATCCGAGATTTTTAAGGGCAATCCTGCCGGTGTCTGTATTTTATCCGGCCCTGCGAATGAAGGGTGGATGCAAGGAATTGCCCGCGAGATGAACGTTTCCGAAACCGCATTTATATATCCGCAGCGAAATGGATACAATTTACGCTGGTTCACACCTCAGGTTGAAGTGGATTTATGCGGGCATGCAACACTGGCGACAGCGCATATTTTGTGGGAACAGGGAATTTTTCCAAAAGAAAAAAAACTTGATTTTTACACCAAAAGCGGCAGGTTGCAGGCTTTTAAAAAACATGATTGGATTGTTTTGGATTTTCCCGCCGAACCCGCTACGCGCTATTCTGTGTCCGACGAGTTGATCCAGGCACTGGGCGTTAAAGTTCAATTTAGCGGAAAAAACCGCTTCGATTATCTGATCCTGATTGAATCCGAGGAAAAGCTGCTCAAGCTTAAACCGGATATGGATCGTTTAGCCCGGTGCACCGAACGCGGTGTGATTGTCACCAGCCTGCCATCCAGACCCGGGTATGACTTTGTGTCCAGGTTTTTCGCCCCGGCGATCGGAATCAATGAAGATCCGGTGACCGGGTCGGCACACTGCTGTCTGGGGCCGTTCTGGCGGGAAAGGTTATATAAATATGATCTGTTGGCTTATCAGGCATCGTCCAGGGGTGGCGTGGTGAAAGTAAATGTGGATCTGTCTCACGAACGCGTTGAGCTGGGGGGACAGGCGGTTACGGTTTTTCGTGCCGAGGTTGACCAACCAACAGCCGTTGATCTAGTTTAGGGAGAAGACCATGAAATTTTTAAAGCGTGTGTGGTTCTTTTTATTGCTGTTTTTGGCACATGTGCTGGGGAATGAACCATATTTAGAGCAAAATACCGTTTTCACCAGTGGAATAGACGGCTATTCTACATACCGGATTCCCTCGCTGCTGGTGACCCGGCAGGGTACCGTCCTTGCCTTTTGCGAAGGACGAAAGTTCGGCCAACATGACAGCGGTGATGTCGATCTTTTGGTCAAAAGGTCGCTGGACGGCGGGAGGACCTGGATCGCCCATTCGGTGGTGTGGGATGACAGTACGAATACCTGCGGCAATCCCTGTCCCGTGATCGATTTGAACACCGGTCGAATTATTCTGCTGATGACATGGAATTCCGGCCGCGATACCGAAAGGGAAATTATCGATCAAACAGCCTCCGACACCCGCCGTGTATTTATCACCTGGTCGGACAGTGACGGACGCGATTGGGCTCCACCCAAGGAAATTACCTCTGAAGTAAAAAAAACCGACTGGACCTGGTACGCTACCGGTCCCGGTATAGGCATTCAATTGATGAGCGGAAATCACCGCGGCCGGCTTGTGGTGCCGTGCGATCACATCGAAGCGGGCACAAAAAAATACTATTCCCATGTCATTTATTCGGATGACTTTGGAGAATCCTGGCAAATTGGCGGCCGTACAATGTTTGACGGATTTAATGAATGCCAGGTGGTGGAACGCAGCAACGGCTCTCTTTTGTTGAATATGCGTAATTACAACCGGGATATCTATTCTCGGGCCGTCGCAACCAGCGAAGACGGCGGCGTCACATGGGGCAATGTGTATTTCGACAGCGTCCTGGTCGAACCCGTCTGTCAGGCGAGTTTGATCCGTTGCCCTGACTGCATCGACGGCGAGCCCGGCGTTTTGTTTTCCAATCCGGGTGATTCAATCCAGCGGATCAATATGACAGTGCGTTTGAGTACCAATGAGGGCAACGATTGGCAGTACTGGCGGTTGATCTATCCCGGCCCTTCAGCATATTCCTGTCTGGCCGTGATGCCTTCCGGTGATTTCGGCTGCCTTTATGAATGCGGTCCGGATTCGCTTTATCAGCAAATCAGGATGGCCCGTTTTAATCTTGAATGGCTGACCGATGGTAAAATTGTGCGTCAGCCTTCCGGTGATAACCGTCCTTTCGTGCGGGATGCCATCGCCAAGGCCAACAAGGCGGTTTCCGATGCCGCGGAAAAAGCGGAAAAAGACGAGTTCCGCCCGGGATACCATTTTACACCTCCCGCCCAGTGGATGAATGATCCCAACGGCCCCATATATTATAAAAACGCTTACCATATGTTTTACCAGCATAATCCCTACGCGGACTACTGGGATTTTATGCATTGGGGCCACGCCCGAAGCGACGATCTGGTCTTCTGGGCGCACCAGCCCATCGCCCTGTGGCCTTCTGAAGAGATGGGTGAAAAACACTGTTTCTCCGGCTGTGCAACCCTCAACAGCAGCGACGATCCGATGATTTTTTATACATCGGTGACCGGCGTAGACTCTATTCCTCATCAGCAATGGGCGGCTTTAAGTGATAAAAATATGATACGCTGGCAAAAACATAGCCGGAATCCCATTCTTGCTCTGCATCGCGACGGCCGGCCGGAATGGGGCCCAGCCTGGCGCGATCCTTTTATTTTTCGAGAAAGCGGGCGGGTGTTTATGGTTCTGGGTGTGGATGACGATTCCTGGGCTGCTGTGGCACTTTATGAAGCGCAAAACGGCGATCTAACGGACTGGATTTACCGTGGCAACATTGTTGAAGCCAAAAAAAACCGGATTCAATTTTTCGAATGTCCCAATTTTTTCAAGATCGGAGAAAAGTGGATGTTGTTATACTCGCCATACCGTGCTGTGGAATACATGGTCGGCGATTTTAATATGACAAATTATAGCTTTAAAGTGGAAAAATCCGGCGTTCTCGATCCCGGTTATGTGGATGACAAGGGATTTTACGCCAGTAATATTCTTTTCGAACCGGAGCGGCTGACACTGCTGGGCTGGATTCGGGGATTTCCGTCTCACCGGGGCTGGAATGGCTGTTTGGCATTACCGCGAGAATTGACGCTGGACACTGACGGACGCCCTGTTCAGAAACCCATTCCGCAGTTGCAGGTGCTTCGGGGCCGTTATGCACGGTTTGACAGTCTTGCGGTGCCGGATAGTGGCTACACATTGCCTGGTATCAAAGGTGATATGCTGGAAATTAAAGCGGTTTTTAAAAAAGACGCCGCAGCGGATTTTACGATTGCCCTGCAGGCTGCGGATAACGATTCACTGCCCCCTGTCGTTGTTTCGTTGAAAGGCGCAATCCTGTTTGCCGCCGGAGCTAAAGTGTCCTGTGATAATTTGTTCAACGACAAGATCAACCTTCACCTGTTTTTAGACCGGTCCGTTCTTGAGGTTTTTGTCAATGGCGGACAAATGTGCGTGACTCGGATATTACCCATGGACGCTGTAAGTAAAACAGTGAATCTTTTTACCGGTAAAAACTGTACTATAATAGAATCGGTCGAAGTTTGGGAACTCAAATCTATTAAATGACACACATTTAGGACGACAAATCAGGGAGTGACTATGAAAAGGTTTCTGCCGTTTTTTATTCTGTTGGGCGTATTTTTTTGTTCCAAAAAAACCGGGGTTGTGTTTGAAACGACAAGCTATGCGGATTTACTGGAGAAATCAAAAGCACTCGGTAAATCGATTTTGGTGGATGTCTACTCGGACGGGTGAGGCGGATGCAAAACGTTAGACCGTGTTGTCTATCAGGATGTAACCATTGGAAATTTTATTAATGACAAATTTTTGAGCATTCGTTTAAACATTAAAACCGAGGACGGTAAAAAATTCAGAGGATTTTTATGTGAATGGATTTCCAACCGTGGTTTTTTTAACACCGGAAGGAAACGAGATCGACCGGATCATTGGTTATAACGGGGATAAAGAAAAGTATTTCAAGATTATTCAGGATTATGCCGCAGGTAAAAACACACTGGGTGCATTTCTAACAGAATACCGGAATGACTCGTTGAGTGTTGAAGCAAACTACAAACTGGCCGACAAATATTACAGCCGGTGGGAAAGCAATAAGGCGTTTAAATACTATAAAAACGTACTGCAGCTTGATCCGGACAATCTGTACGGATTTACCGAAGAGTGTAAGCTGAACTCCGCCGTCATACAGGCACGTTTTGTTTCGGAAACCGATCCCGGGCCGTTGTTGGCATTTTTGGAAAAATGCACGAATGAAAAATTCCTTGCAGAGGGTTACGAAAATTTGGCACAGTATTACCGGAATGAAAAGGATACGACGGGTTATTTCAGTACACTCGATAAAGTCATCACCATGAGATCCGACGACGCCGAAATTCTAAACCGCTACGCCTGGGATGTTTTTAAAGCTCAGATTTCGGATAAATACGTTCAGGCACTTGATTACGCCAACAAGGCGGTGGAGATTTCTCCGGAAGCCTCAGGTATTTGGGATACGGTTGCCTGGCTGTATTTTATGACCGGAGATTATGAAAAGGCGGAAGCGGCGATGCAAAAGGCCGTTCAGTACGACGCCGGGTATAAAGACCGTATGACGATTCTACAAAAGGCGATAAAAGAGGGAAAGGTGAACGTGGATGATGTCTGATGTGTAACGTGTCAGCAGGGTGCGGTTCGGTCACTCCTGTTCCCAGAGACTTTAATTGTAGTGACGGAATCGCACCATTCGATTGTGGAATAGTCGTTCGAAAGATAAAAAGATAGCGCGGGGATTTTTTAAGGTTAAAGAGCTCTTTCATGTCACAGGTGTTTCAAAATACGGTACAACTTTGTTATCTCGTAAACAATCAAACAAAGGAGGAATAATGAGCGGGCAAGGATCAGGCGGAAATGTTTTAGCCGCATTGGCCAGTTTTTTTATTCCAGGCTTGGGTCAACTTTTACAGGGACGTCTTGGAATGGCAATTTTGCATTTTGTTTTGGCCATTATATTGTGGGTATTTGTAATGGGGTGGATCATTCATTTGTGGTCAATAATAGATGCGGCAAGGTGGAGGAAAAAAGGTTGATAATGTCGCCTGCATGAGAATATTTGTCTGCAGGATGTGGTTTTGCCACTTTTTTGATCTCGTTCCGGGTTTTTAACCTGGAACGCCAATCGTGCGGCTGCAGCCTCACAGTGAGTATTGCAGGTTATAAACGTGCGACGAGATTATAAAATTAAAAAGGCTGCGAATAAGGAAGGTATATGTCGGCTGTCATTATTCAGCTTTTAGCGGGGCTGCTGCTGCTCTATTTTGGAGCCGAAGGATTGGTTCGTTTCAGCGCAGCACTTGCACGGCGATTGCACATTTCTCCGTTAGTGATCGGATTGACTATAGTCGCCTTCGGTACAAGTGCACCGGAAATGATCGTTAGCCTGAAAACGGCAATTTCAGGGCAAGGAGCTCTTGCCATTGGTAATATTGTCGGCTCAAACATTTTCAATATTCTGGCGATTCTCGGCTTGTCGTCTATCATTTCCCCGTTAAATGCGGTCGATTTCGATAAAATGGACGTTCTGGTCATGTTACTGTTTTCCCTTCTGCTTTTACCTTTCATGTGGACTAGATTCAAATTAGAACGCTGGGAAGGATTCCTCTTTGTTACAGGTTATATTGCTTATTTAATCCTGCTTGTGAAATAAACTCAACCGGAAAGAATAAAAATCATGAAAAAAATTCTTCGACATTTGAGGAGATATATCATAACCGGTTCATTAGCCGTCATCCCGATTTTTCTTGTTTACATGGTTACTCGCTTCATTTATCTTTTCATTGATCAAAATGTAATGAATCTCATTGACGATTTTATTGGGATAAGAATCCCGGGCCTCGGTTTGGTCATAACAATTCTATTGCTTTACGGGATAGGCTTGTTATCCCGTAATATGTTCGGCAAATGGCTATTCAACCTTTTTGAACGAATCGCACAAAAAATTCCGATTGTTGGAACCACATATCATGTCGGCAAGCAAATTTCCAATACGCTTTCGCTTCCGGAAAAACAGGTGTTCAAAAAGGTCGTTCTTGTGAATTACCTAAAAAAAGATATTTACACGATTGGCTTCATCACCGGATCGTTGACCGTGAAAAACACGAATGAAAGGTTGTTTAAAATTTTTATCCCAACACCTCCAAATCCAACAACTGGGACAATTGTTATCGCAAAGGAATCTGAAATAATTGATCCGGGCTGGACAATTGATGAAGGATTTAGAACCGTAATATCCGCCGGTATCATCGGACCGGATGAGGTAAATTTAAAGCAATCTTAGAGCAGAATGTATAACCTTCACCGCCCTGGGATTCCGATCCAGGCCGATAGAATGCCCAAAGCACCAGTATGTGTCGCGGTTGCGTCCAACCGGTCTTTATCTGTCATCGGTTTTTTTTAATGGTGCAATGATGACCTGTCGTATTGCGGTAAAATTATCTCACAAAATTGCAGCAATAGGTGCCGTTGCATATGGGAATAGTGATATTTTATTGTATACCATGGAAAACTGGGGCACAAATGGCCCACAAGAGACGAACCAGGTATATTTGCGACAGAAATTATTTGGGATTTTTGAACCAGTGTGACCATATTTATGACAGTGTGAATGATAAAAATATTACATTAGTGTAATTTTTAAGTATCTCGGTTTAGGTTTTTACCTCCAGATATTATTTCATACTTTTGGTTTTTCTTTGCATAACTGCCTTCTTCATTTGTTTATTTGAACTTGATTTTACTGTCCGTTATAGAAAATGTTCATCACGGTTTCAGAATAGTTCTTAACCAGACAAAAATCGTTACGCACCGTTCTTAAAGAGTACTGCACCCTTTAAAATTCGTTTCTCTGCGTAAAAAGAAGCGTTTCTCACTTTTTGATTGCAGTTTGGTATGTAATTTTGTAGTTTCGCAAAAGAAAACAAGATTGTCAAAAGAGGACAATTTTCATGATTAAAAATTATCTTTTGATCGCCTGGCGCAACCTGCTGAAGTACAAGATTCATTCGTTAATTAATATCCTCGGATTAACAATCGGCATCTCGGCATATATATTTTTGTCGATTTTGATTTTATCCGGACTTTTAGTATAAAAATGGCTGCAAAACTTTGCCTTTCGAGTAGAGCCAAATGAGCTCATTTTCGTAGGTTCGTTTATGCTTGTTTTATTCATTTCTATAATGACGATATGCGCAAAATCAATCAAAGCGTCTTTTACAAATCCTGTTGATGTTTTGCGTTGGGAGTAAGTTCCATACGGATCAAAGGTCACTTGATACCAATGGTAAACCATTGCTTTCAATTTAAAGATAAAATCCTCCGGAAAAAAGTATTGATTTGTAGGTCAAATGTAACTATAATGCAACTATATTAAAATCTTAATATAACTAAAATGGTGATGCTTTATGAATATAACAATTCGAAATATTCCCGAAGAAGTCATAAATAAAATCAGGACTCTTTCTCAGGTTGAGCGACGAAGTCTGAATAATGAAATACTTGTCGTCCTCGAGCGGGGTTTAAATGAAAAACTCGGTGATTTCTCCAATTTGAAAACAAACATGACAAAAACATTACAGGTCAATATTTGGAGAGGAATCGCCGAGAAATGGGAAGATGAACGCTCGTCTGAAGAAATGATAAAAGATATTTATGAACATCGCACAAAGGGACGGGATGTTGAATTATGATTTTATTGGATACGGATACGTGTGTTGAAATTCTGCGGGGGAATCAGCATGTTATCGATAAACGACTTGAAACCGATGAACATGTTGCCTTGTCCTTTATGACCGTTGGCGAGCTTTATTACGGCGCAGAAAAATCAAAACCAAGAACGAAAAATAAGCATTTGGTTGACGAATTTTTATTGTCTGTCGATGTGATTCATACAGACCTTGACATTTTGCAAAAATTTGGAGAGATTAAGGCCGTATTGGAAATTCGAAACCTATCGTTGGCTGATGCTGATATTTTTATTGCCGCAACTTGTCTTTCAAAATGTAAAAAGTTAATCACCGCGAATGTCAAACATTTTGACAGAATTGAAAATTTGACGATTGAAAATTGGATTCGCTGAAATTTTATGACATCTGGGAATAGCAGGGCATGATAAACTCATATATATATGAAGAGTTGTTTAAAATTACACATCCGGAAAGGATTTACTTTTTCAAAATTATATCATGAGGGGCTAATGGAAATTGCGAATGTAATATCAGAGCTTGAAAAATTTGATGGAAAATACAAAAGAGAACAAGTGACGTTTGCCATCGAGCATCAGGAAGAAATTACACCGCATTTGATGAATATTCTTGAAAATGTTCTCAAAGATCCTTCCAAATTTATAAAGAACGAGAATTATTTTGGACATATTTATGCGTTTATGCTGTTAGGGTATTTTCGGGAAACGAAAGCCCATGAACTTTTAATAAAACTTTTTAACCTACCATGTGACATCATTGAAGATTTATACGGCGAAATTGCTCTGGGCGAATTAAAGGGTGCGTTGTATCAAACCTGTGGAGGATCCGTAGAGCAAATTAAAAAATTAGCGTTAAATAAAAATGTATCGGATTCAACACGGAGTTCCGCTACCAGCGCATTAGTATATGCGGTCGCAGATGGAATTGTTACGCGAGAGGAAATATTAGATTTTACAAGTTCACTATTTAAAGGTGATGAAACAAATCTGCCGTCGAATTTTTGGAGTTTTGTGGCATGTGATATTTGTGATTTATGTCCTGATGATCGTGCATACGAGGTGATAATTTCAGCTTATGCTGACGGTTTGATTGAGGATGGAGTCGTCGGACTTGAAGAATTTGAAGAGTCTATTAAAAAAGGGCCTGAAAGCTGTTTAAGTGAAGTTCGAAATGAGAAAAACCACCAACTCTCGGAAAATTTCCATGAGAGGATGGTATGGTGGGCTTGTTTTGAAGAAAATGCTTTATAAAAGAATAATGTACCTTTAGAACTTTTGCAAGGTAAATCGAAAAGGTCAAATGTGTAATATGTCACTCTTGGGGGGGACGGTGCGACGCATCTCCGTTTTGGGTGGGTTAGATATTCAAAAT
>JAFGEC010000170.1 GCA_016931775.1 Candidatus Zhuqueibacterota bacterium
ATGTAAAACCTCAGTCTCGGGTGGGATAGAACCGGTGCGACGCACCTCCTTTTGCCAAATATATGTAATTTTAAAATTTTGACAGATATCGAGAGCCGGTGCGTCGCACCTTCCACCCATAACTGAGATATTACCAGGGTATGCAGTATGTGAGTAACCGGGGCGTGCAAGTACAGCTAGCAACGTTATTTCCGAAATGCAATTTAGGTCGGAGATTTTTGGCAGAGGTGAGATAATAAACTCAAGAAAAATAACATCAATTACACCCAATCTGCGACCCAATCCCGCCAGGCGCATTATTGGCGTCAACTTAAAACGGCTATTATGCGTTGTTAAATTATTGATCCCGCAGTGCGGGATACAACCTAATATTTTTTTTCGGCCACTGATCCCGCAATACGCATAGCCGTCAACCTAAAATAAAACACCTGTTGAAATTTAATGACTTACAAAGACTCTTTAAATGAACTGCTTTCACTTCTGCTTTGTAACCTATTTGAAAAATATTTAGATTTTGACCGGCTATTTTGGCTGCTTTCCTTCATTCGAATTGGTGTCTATCATTTCCAATCCAAACCCGGGATTTGAGCCAGTGCTTTTAAAATTTACTCAACACCCGTCACCGAGGCCTTACGTTATTTAGCAAAGACAATCCCGATCCCCACTTTAAAAATTATCCTTTAAATGAACCGGGTACCTGCGAACTTTAGATTTACGTCCATACTTTAGCATCATTCCAAGATTGATCAAACTGCATACGATAAAATTCGAACCACTAAAAATAAAAATTATATATCATTATCAATAAGTCTATAATCGAGAATATCAAATGTATTGTCAACTTAAAAATGTTGGCTGGTAATTAATAATACCAAATTCGGGAGAACACTCGTCAATACGCCTATAGATGTGACTCCACTTCTTTTAGCCGGCAATGACTGCGTAAGTCACGGTTTTTTAACGCCTCAAGGCACGCATTTAATGTTTCACGATTTTCAAGTTTCTTATTTTACCAGCAAAATTTTATGTATATCACTAAATGATTTATTGTTTTCACGATTTTGTACGATTAACCGGCAAAAATAAACGCCTGAACTGAGATCGGTACCGTCAAATTTTAGCTGATGCTGACCTTTTTCATAAATATCGTTGGTAATTTCTTTGACAAAAGCACCCAATACATTATAAAGTTTTATGGTAACAAAACTCTGTTCCCCAACAGAAAAACAAAGTGTCATTTGTGCATTAAATGGATTCGGGTAACTTTTAAATTTATCTGCTGATAATATCTGACCGGAAGATTGTTGAACAGCTGATTCATTTACTGTTTTTAAGGAGATGTTATCCAGATAGACATCATAATTTGAATTTCCAAGAAAAAAAGTGAGCAGGGCATTCAAGTCTGTTTCTTCATTCATCACAAAGGAGTAAGAAAAATGCCGGTTTCTGGTTGAAAGATAAGTTAATCCGATTTTACTGTAGTCTGGCCATCTATTCTTTTCAACAATTTTTGCACTCATTGTCCTATTATTATCGGCCCAGGCGTCAAATTCAAACAAATAATTTTTACCTTTAATCATTTTTATATCAGATTGGTAAAGTTCCATAAGCGTTTCATGTATGCCCCCATTTTCAATATTAATGTGGCATACGCCGTCATCAATTGACATATTGGCAACATAAGAACACGTAAAAACCCAATTGGCTGAATTATTGGAAAAATCACCATTTTTAACCATGTTTTCTCCCGGTTCAATCGGATCGAACAGTTGGCTCACTTCATTGGAATAATCGCTTTCATTTCCATTTTTATCTACGGCTGTTACACGGAAATAGTATTCTTTTCCTTTTTCAAGTCCGTCAAATTTTTTGAGTGTCAATTTAGACGTATCCAGCAAAGCTGTTGGATTCGGATTTGTCCCGCTATATATTCGATAATAATCAACATCTGTATCACCGAATTTGTTGAACAGTAACGTTATCTTTTCGTCAGCTTCGACCAGCAAATATGGTTTTTCAGCTTTGCCGTTCCATGGAAAACGAAATATACGATAAAACGTTGCATTCGCATCTTGCCATAATTCAAACGCCTTCTGACCATCCTGACATACTTCTGTAAATACCGGAGCATCGGTGTCTATAGAAGCGTTCACCAAAGTATTGCCATTAGGCAGTCGTTGCACATTCCCCATCCAGTATGAAAATTTTGGCGGGGAATATTGGAATTGCCATACAAGAGTAGCGGTTTTATTATCCACATCCACTTCATACTCAACAGCTCGTGATTGCTGATTTGGATGCAAGTTGCCATTATCATAGACCGTATACCGCCCGTTTCCCAACGATCGGATATCATGCTGGTTGGTAAAACCATCGAATGGATCGTTTATAAAAAAAAATTGATTATGGGCCCCGCCTAATCTCCATATTATATCGCCAGTTTGACGATTAATTTTGGTGACTTCACTCAGATGACGGCTCGACAGTAAAATATGTCCGTCGTCATCGATTGAAATGGCATTCATGTGTGGAAAACTAATATAACCAGCATTCACATCGTCAAGTTCAATATCCTGGATATTAAAATAATCCCACGGGCTCCATAGGAAAATCAATTCACCGGAAGCTGTAAATTCCTGAATCACTGTTTCCTTTACAGTCGCATCCGGTCTTCCACTCGCAACATATTGGCCCATATATACTTCGGTTTCTCGCACCCCAATCAACAGATAATGACCATTTTCGAGTACCTGGAGTTCATGTTCATCTGTTAAATATCCATCGACTGCATAAAATGAATCAACGACAGTATAGCTGCTATCGAGCCCAATAAATCCTTGTCCAAAATCATAATCACTGCCTACCCACATCGTTAAAAGAGAATTTTGCTGAACTTTAAAGTCCGAGCCTCCTTCCGGTGCACGCCAATACCAAACAGGGCAACCTGTATTATCCAGAATGATACGATAAAAAGGCCTTGTATATAAATATTTGCTTAAAAAAATAAAGCCTTGACCAGGATTGTTATTGATTCCGATTTCGAATTGTGGAAAATTAGAAGGGATAGATACGCCATTCGCAGTGATCCGTGCTCCTGTAACTTGTCCTGCTGATTCCGGTTTTAGCAAAGTTAGATTATCGAGCTCATTGTGTTGTGGCTGAATAGCTGTACAATTTTCTGATTCTGCAACCTCAAATTGAAATTGAAAAAATTTTACCAATTTAAAATTTTCTGGATTTAAAATAGGTGCCAGTTTTACTTCCACAATCTCGCCGGGTAAAAATGGATTTGTCGGTTTAAAAGTCATTGTTCTTTTATCGCTGGCAATCGTAATCCGTCCGGGAAAATTGCCACTTTCTGAGCCAGTTACTTTGATAAATGAAATTAAATTACTAATTTGATAAGGTGAGATGGTATTTAATCGAACCATTATTCTTGAGTAACGGCTGACATGTTTTGCACCTGGCTTTGGGGATAAATATTGATAGCCTTTTTGCTGATAAGCGAATAGCAGCGTATGGCTTAACAGAAATATAACAATAATGTTATCAAATAATGATTTTGTTTTCATGCTGAATTCCTTAAGGAGTAAACTCTTCCACAGTTGTAACTGCTGGATGTGGCGGAGGAGCAATTAGGGTTCCTCCAATAGCGTAGATTTTTCCATCACTACACTGGTTGGGAGACCCAGCCTTGCAGTCGACATATCGGCTTTTCTAGTCCATATGTCTGTTTTTTAAAAAGCATCTCAAAAGACCATTATGTTACAAACATTTAAACAACGACCAGGTGTTTATCGGGCTGCTTTTGCGACGTCTCCCCAAAGAGCCTTCAGTTCGCCCTTGGTATCCCCCATCTCAAGACTCTTTGTCACCCAAAATCCTGTAAATCCTACCAAGCCCAGCACCTCAGCGGAGAAAATGAATTTTCCAGGGTCGCCCATAAAGTTGGTGAGCAACCAAGCTATCCCCGGAAATACCAGCAGAAAAATCCCAAACGTTATATATGCCGTGACGTATCGTGTGCGTTTCGGACCGGGCTGCATCAATTCCAATGAGTATCCGGGGGAAAGCCAGGACACCAAGGCAAGGCAAACAAATGCACCAAGCGCACAGGAGCCGTGGAGACTGAAAAGCCCATCGCCGTTGGCGGGTGGCCATGCCATCGGAAACATGGCTACGCCGACTGTAAGGATGCTGGCGATGTTCAATAACCAGTTTTCAAGCTGTGTGAATCCCTTGTACAAATACATGAGCGCCCCAAGCGCGAAAAGGAATCCGACGAACCAATCACGCATAACGCCACTAGAGGCCCCTAGAGGGGCATGGTAGTAGGCACTTAAAGAATTCTGCCAGGGTACGTCGGCGAACACACTGCCGCCGAACACTAACACCCATGGAAAAATAAGGGCCAGTGCCGCAACACCCCATCGGAGGGTAAAATAAGTTGCATATACATGTTTCCGTATCCGTTCATCCCCGCCGTTTTTAACTTCTCGGAACATATAATCCTCCTTTCTTTGGAAAGCAGACGCACTTCGAATCTGCCTTTTGTAGTCGTAGGGTGCGATAGGATCTCACCCTACGACTATTCTTCCCCAAAAAACATATGATGTGTCGGAACCGCACCCTACAATGATTTGTGAGGCAATTTTATGTGTTATTCCAGGCTTTTATTTTCCTGTAACGATGAACACCTGGAATCCATTGATACTATCGCACCAAAACCATTTTATTGCTCATAACGGATTGAGCTGATTTTAAAGTATAGACATAGACACCTGACGGCAAATCTTGAGCATCAAATGTAATTTGATAGTAACCGGCATTTTTCACATCGTCGACCAGCGTCGCTACTTCTTGTCCCAACAAGTCATAAACTTTTAATTCAACTTTCCCTATCGTGTTAACAGTATATGAGATTGTTGTTGCCGGATTGAATGGATTCGGATAATTTTGAAACAAAGCGATTTTTGACGGAACAGCCAGCTGTTTATCTTCAACTGCTGATGGTTCGGATGAGCTGTAAAGGATACTCGCATATCTTGCCGCTTCTTTCCCATGAAAAATACCACGAGACCATTGCAAAGCATCAACGATGTGATCTTCATCAAGATCGTTCGCCATAATTGACATCATCTGCACTTCGTCTGCTATAATATCATCCCATTTTTCAAAAGCGACTTCCATGACTTCCGTATAACTACCGTCCTCGTTTTCAGTCTGAGTAGCAAAAAACGCCGTTCCATCACAAATTTCAATACCTGATAAACCTTCCCCATCTGCTAACGTGAGTGGATCGCCGTTCGTGTTGCGCCACGAGGTATAGGCCGTTTCAGTGTAATCCAGTAAAGCCAATCCTACTTCTGCCGATGGCAGTGGTCCGCCTTGATCATCCGGAGCATTGGCGTCGAGTACAATCTGGTAAGCGTCATCGTTCCAGATACTGCCAAGATTTGTCATGTGAGTTTCATCGAATACATACTCGTCATCTATCTTTTTCAGGGCAAAATACACATGGTCGTCATCCCACAAAATCTTGAACCAGGCGGTTATGTCCTCCGGTCCCCACCAATCTTCATTATCGTCACATGCACCATCAAA
>JAFGEC010000171.1 GCA_016931775.1 Candidatus Zhuqueibacterota bacterium
CGCCATTGATCATGTCGAAGGGTTTCACCCGTGTCCTTCTGCAGAGCCAATTTATAATACTCGATCGCCTTTTCTCTTTCCCCCTTCAAATCATGCATATGACCGAGCCAGACAATGGTGCCGAAATCATTGGGATCGCTTTCATAGGCTTGTTGCATCGAATAGAGCACCTTTTCATCGTTTCCGCTGTTAAATAATGCCAGCCCAAGTTTATACCAGGATCGAAAATCTTTTAATTTTATTTCTTGCGCCTGATTAAAAAGCTCAACTGCTTTGCCTCCGGCGTTCGACCAGGGCAATCGGGAGATTTTTTCTTTCAACTCACCAGACGAGACGAAAAGCGTGTCCCGGATCATGGCGAGCTTGTTCTCCGGATCGATAACCGCTTCTTTTAGCTCCGCAGATGATTCAAACACAAGAAAATTTACATCGAACAATCGATCCGTATATTTGATTTCAGAGGTGCCGTCCTTAAATGTTGCTTTCACAGGGACCGGCATTTTCAGGGATCCAAAACGTTTGATCTTGACATGGGAGATGTACCGCTTTCCCTCTTGAATACTTTTCTGCGAAACAATACCGTATGACAGAAAATCATTCGACCGTACCCACTGTTCAAAAAACCACGTCAAATCCTGTCCGCTTTCCTGTTCGCAGATTCTCCAAAAATCCCTGTAATTTAAATATTTTCCTGCATATTCATCCAGACACCGTCTATAAATATGAAAAAAAATGTGTTTTCCCAACACACATTCCAAAGCGCTGATAATGCTGAAACCCTTTCCGTGTTTTATGACATTATTATAATCAAAACTGATTTCCCGAATTTGAAAAGCCGTAAGATCGGAAAATGTATCATATTGATTCTCCACGCCCCAGAGATAGCGTTTCATCATATTGGAATGTTTTTCGGTACCGATTTCCCGATACAATGAGTATTCTCGGTCGGCGTACACACCCAAGCCGATCCAGAGCCATGAATTTTCATCATCAAAGACGTATTCTCCCCAGTACTGATGGCCGATTTCATGGGCGGTGATCCATTGCCAGTGAAAAAAAGGCATTTCATCAAACTTTTCCTGCCCATGAATCACGACAATGCCCGGAGCAAAGGGAAAACCTCCCATGGGCCTGTCGGCGCCCGGGATGATGTTCAAAAATTTAAAAGGAAAAAAACCCAACCATTGTTTGTAAAATCGAATGACATCGACCGCGGTTTTCAAGCACAGTTTTGCACAGTCAGAACCTTCCTGTGTAAAATACGCCGTAACAAGTACATCCTCGATCATTTTTTGTTTCACCAAAAGATCCAAACGTAAATAAATGCCGCAATTTCTAATCCCGTCATGTTCATAAAATCCTGTCTTTTTATTCAATCTGCCGCTGACGGCAAGCGCGTAATTTTGCGGATAGTCCAGCTTTACTTTATAGGAATCGTAAGTATCGATTCCATCCCACCACAATCGGGGATGCCAGCCTGTCAATGCGATTTCCCGTGTATTTCTGATTTGCCCGGCCGAGCTGAATTCAACAACCAGACGGACTTTTTCTCCCGGTTTCAGTGGAGAAGGAAGCGGATATATTAAAGGAAAGGCAAGCACGCCGTTCTTGTTCATATCCGATACCGGCAAAATCTCACCGTCCAGAAAAATAAAAATGTCCGATTTGGAATCCAGCGACCAATTTATGGCAAGCACGGTTATGTCGTTCGTCGACGTATTTTTGAGAGTAATCGTTTCCCGGCCGCTGATTTTTTTTTCGAGCGTATCGATTTTTGCCGAAATTTCATATTGAGCTTTGGGAGGATTTCGGGGAATCCAATAGGTTTGGTTTGACAATCCGATAATTGGGAGAAAAAAAGTATAACTGAATATGCCGGTTATCATCCGTAAAGATTTAACCCGATTCATATATGATCTCCGAAATTACATAATTCAATATTTTAAAATCGAAATATTTTCTATATTTTAGACCAGATTCCCAACACGATGGATCTCCGTCCGTCGCATTCATCTTCCACCAGGGTAAATGTCAGTTTCTTCCCGCTTAAACTGTACCGATACATCCCTTGAGTGTCACAGGTCGCGCCGCCTTCGTCATAAAAGGTAATTTGATTGTTCGAAGCCGCGTACGTGCCCCATATATCGATATTCGAATCATCATCAAACTCGGCTTCAAACTGGCCGTCTTCCATAATGACCAGCCTGATGGTCGTGCCATCCTGTACTCTGATCCAGCTGCCGACAAGGGTGGATTTTTCAGGTTCGGTGGAGTTGTCTTTGTCGCAACAAACATTAAAAAAGAGAAAAAACAAAACTGGGAAAAAACAATAATACCACTTTTTATTAATTTGCATTTTTTTCTCCTTTCGTAATATAAATGACAAAATAATTCAATCCCTCATTTCGGCATCAAGGCAAATAACAAATAGTCCCGCCATTCACCTTTTTCCCGGTCGTAAGCACCGAATCCCGCACCAAACTCCCAGTAGGTCCACGAGATGTCACGTTTTTCCGCCGAACGGGCGACAAAATCGGTCCAGCGGTAGCGGGAATTATCGTCGGCTGTGCTGTAGGCACCGAATTCGCCAAGGTACAGGGGACGGTTAGTCAATTTCGACCATTCCACCGCTTTGTCCATCACCCGGGTGATGTCCTCACGCTCCGCGATGGAACCGATCCATTGGGTCCCCAGCCAATCGTTTGCGTCGTCACCGGCCCAGGACGCGCCCTGGTGGGTGAACTGAAAGGGATTATAGAAATGAAACGTGGCGATAATTCCGCGGTCATTTTCCGGGAGCTCCAGAGTAGGCAGGTAATCGGGACTGTTCCAGCTCACCGGTCCGATCACAACCATGCGGTAGGGATTGGTCTTCCGGATCATGGTCAGCACTTTTGCTAAAAGCTCGTTCCAGATTAAAGCGGTAAATTTACCGTGGGGTTCGTTGAGTATTTCAAAATACAGTTCGTCGGGATAATCCTTATAGTGTTCGGAGATCTGTTCCCATAATTTTTCCAGCCATATCCCATTGGTCACGGGATCGTCATTCAACTGGTCGAAATGATGATTATTTAATAAAACCACCAGATTGTTTTTCAGCGCTTCCTGAACGATATGGTCCACCCGGGCGAAAAATTCTTTATCGATGGTATAGGGCGGTTCCGTTTCACAATGGGCCGGCCAGGTCACAGGCAGCCGAAGTGAGGTAAATCCGGCATCGGCGATGGTCTCGAGATATTCATCCTCGACGACAATTCCCCATTCACCTTCCTCAGGCGCCTCCAGGGCGTTGCCCATATTAAATCCCCGCCAGATTTTTCGGTTCATTTCAAAAGCATCCAGCGGCACGGAAGAAGGCGGATCGAACGGCCATTTGTTGACCGGCTTCGGATCCGGCTCGGTGGATTTTTTCGAACAAAATGTAAAAACGAGTGTTATCAGTAAAAGTTGCAGCAAATTTTTCACGTTACCTCCGTGTCAATCATGGCAAAGTAATAACTAAAAGTATTAAAAGATACAAAGCTTGGCGGATAGTGTCAAGAAATACTATTGCAGGTATCCCCAAAAAAATTTCTTTTTAAAAAAATAACGAAACAATCAACCTGACTTTTACATTTGAGTATGTTTTTTTACCTCGCGCAGGGGCGCAGGGGGAGTGAGGGGTGAAGAAATGTAGGGTTTTTGAAAATAGATCAATAAGATGCATAACAATATAATTGCTTCAAAATTATCTTTTCAACATTTTTACATGCAATTAACAAATATTTTCATATCTTGTTAAATAGGATTTTTATTTCATTAAGCAGGGATACGTACAAATGTCAAAAATACTCGTCATCGCTAGTTTCTTACTCTCTCTTTCATTCACCACACATGCCCAATCCCGTATCCTCCACTCGCCCACCATCCCACCTCCCACCATCGACGGCCGTATCAGCGCTTCCGAATGGCAGGACGCTTCAAAGGATTCCGGATTGATACAGCTGGAACCCCAAAAAGGTGCGGTCGCTACTGGAAAATCAGTAATTTTAACCGGAATGGATCACCAATACCTGTACGTCGGTATTCTCAATTATACGCAGAACACCTCCACTCTGTCCGCCGGCAATCCCAAACGCGATTATTTATCGGCTTCAACGCTCAAAACCGATGACGGCTTTCTGGTCATGCTGGATACGTTTAACGACCACCGCAGCGCCTATCTTTTTCATGTCAATATCCTCAATACCCAATCAGACCTGAGGATCGAGGCCGACGGCAGCAGTGTGGATGCCAACTGGGATACCGAATGGCTTTCAGCGACACAAAAGACCAATTTCGGCTGGAGTGCCGAACTGGCTATTCCCTTTTCGAGCTTGAAATATCCGGCACTCAAAACGGAATGGGGTATTAATTTTGCCCGCATCACCGCCCGCAACCAGGAGATTTCATTTTGGGCGGGTGTTCAGCATGACTATTTTCGCGTCTCAACTGAGGGAAAACTTTTACTACAGCAGGCGCCGCCGTCCCGCAAACCCGTTATTGTTATTCCTTATATCACCGAAAGATTTAATGATTATCTCAAAAAACAAAAAAAACAAACATGGAACACCGATTTAGGACTGGATGCGGAAATACCGTTTTCTTCCGACCTGACGGCAAATGTAACCGTCAATCCGGATTTTGCCAGTGTGGAGGGCGACCAGGAACAAATCAATCTGGACCTGTGGGAGATACGCTACCCGGAAAAACGGCCGTTTTTTCGCGATCTAGGTGCCCTGTTCGACACCCGTATTCAGGTTTTTTACAGCCGGCGCATCGGAGATATCGTGCACGGTGAAAAAGTAATGGGTAAAATCGGCTCCGTTCAAATCGCGGGACTGTATTCGCGTACCAATACCTCCGACCTCGGCGACTTACAGTTTCCTCAGGCCAATTTCAGCACCGTGCGGTTGCAAAAAGACATCCTGGCCTCTTCCACCCTCGGATTCACAGCCGTTGAAAAATGGTGGGATGGCGGTTATCACAGGGTATTCAGCCTGGATACCAAAATGCGGTTGCCGCATGATTTTTATATCACCGGTCAACTGGTTGCTTCCTGGCCGGGAAAATTCTGGAATCATACCGGCGGTTTTATTCGTGTGGCCAGGGAGAACAGCGTTTATCATTATCATGTCCGTTATACCTCTTATGGTGGCGATTTTAAAAATAATATGAATGCCGTGGGTTTTTTAGAGTACGATAATGTAAAGGAAATTGATTCTGATTTAAATTACAATTTCTGGTTGAACAAAAGCATTATTAAACTGATTAAATACAGTTCGAAAAACCGCGTCGATTGGTACCAAAACAATAAACTGTGGCGTTACAAGTTTTCACAGACCGGCGATCTGTATTTGAACAACCGCTGGAGTCTGGAAAATACATACCAGAATGAATACCGCCTGCTTAAAGGAAAGGATACTTATTATAAAAGCCTGAAAACAACTCTCGGTTATAATGTCTTGGAATGGTCCCACGCTCAGGCCGGAATGGAATGGGGTTCCAGCTTTACAAATCCGTTCTATTTATGGAACGCCGGTGCACGTTTTAAACCCTGGAAACCACTCAGTTTGTTTTATAGTTATAACGACCTTGAGTTTTCACCGGACACATTCAGGGAATCGACACAAATTCATGTTCTGTCCTCGGATATATATTTTACCACCAATCTGTTCTTCCGTGTGTTTGCCCAGTACCGATCCAACATCAAGCGTAGTTATATCTATGGCCTTTTCGGATTCCGCTACCGTCCGCCCAATAGTGCCGTTTATTTGACCTATACCTATGATATCGAAGAGTCAAAGCCGGAAATTATACATATCCCCACAAACAGAATACTTTTTATCAAATTTTCACACGCCTTCTCATTATAAAAAAAAAGCCCTCCGGCAACAGGAGGGCTTTTTTCTGAGGGATAAAGATGCATTGCATCAGTCAGGTGAAGGCAACAAAAATTTTACGTAACCAGGATCTCCTTTCGGTCCGGAAAGGACTCCGGGCGGGACTCGAACTTTTCCCGTCCTCCGGGAGCAGGCTTTTTACGGGGCACCTTGATTGAGCGTTTGCTTTTGCGGCCGTACATGTAGTATAAACCACCGCCGATCACCGCCGCAACCGCCACCAGCGTCCAGATTAAAAGCCAGGGAACGGTTGATTTCTTGGACACAACGACCGGAGCCTTTTCCGATTTCGTGCTTTGCTGTTCAACCTGCCCGGTGGGGGAGGACACCGCGGCAGGTTTTTGGGTTGAAGAGGGGAGTTCCGTTACAGCAATATTCGGCCGCTCGTCGTTTGTTACGCGATGCTCGGCAAGCCAATTTTCCTGACCGTTCACGATGTCGTTCACCACAGTCAGACTCTGGGTTTTGTGCAGCTTTTTAATGGCTTCCACACCCGGAATAATGATCTTTTCGCCGGGAAAGACCAGATTCGAATTGGGCGCGCGATTGACGAGTGCCAGCTCTTTCCAATATTCTGCCGTCCCGTAATAATGCTGGGACAGCTTGCTGAAATATTCACCTTTTTGTACCGTATGTACATTGGGATCGTTGGAAAACAGCCGCGTACACCATAAAAATTGATCCTCGGCATAATATCCTAAAACGATGACCCCGGTAACAAAAATAAAAAACAGTGCTTTTCTCATAAAAAACCTCCTTGTAAACGTTTTGCTTCTTACCACCCCCTAAAGCAAACAGGATGCCAAAAAACCAAGTACGTCGAAAGAAGTCTAAATTCAATATTATCAACAAGCCAATCGTCCGGTAATTTTTTCCGGGAGAAAAGGAAAAAAAACCATGTAAAAATTACATGGTTTTGCCATTTCAGGTATGTAAAAATTACATAGTTTTTACAAAAAATCGCCCGAAACCGGGTTTTTCTTAAAAACGAATGTAAAAGATGAGACGTTTTTCAGGTGATTTACGAAAAGAATTTTATGATTTTGACTGGATTAACAGGATCAACATGATGGTTTTCTTGGATAAACAATCAGAAATAAGGATCTGCGTCGCTTATATCCTGTTCATTCCCGTCAGATAAATATAATTAATTTATAAACATCTACTTAAATTAAGAAATCTGGATCATTCGAATTATGAGTATTATTTAACCGCAAAGAAAACGCCAGGAAACGCCGGGGGATTTAAAAAATATAATTAAATATGAATCTTGATGAATTATCAAATTTAATAGATTACATTAGATCACTAATTTAATTTAACGCCAATGCACTTTGCAGAATGCCGTGGCCAAACTTGTAATATATTAAACTCATGCAATAGCAGTTTAAAAGCTTTCGTTTACTCCCCGTATTCCTCCAGCTTGTTATACAAGCCCTTGACGCTGATACCAAGTATCTGTGCCGCTTTGGACTTGTTTTGATCCACCATTTGCAGGGTTTGCAGCACATACTTTTTCTCCGCTTCCTCCAGGGTTTTTCCCAATTCCATGGTAAGAAGCGGCTGCTCCCGGTCGTAAGTCAGGATACGATCGGGCAGGTCGTATATGTCGATCTGGTCTTTTTTGCACATAATAACCGCACGTTCAATGGTGTTACGCAGTTCGCGGACATTTCCGGGCCACCCGTAGCGCAACAGTATCTCCCGGCAGCGGGATGTCAGTCCGCTGATGTTCTTGCCGTTCAATTGATTGAATTGGTGCAAAAATTCATCGATCAATAAATGAATATCCTCGATGCGGTCGCGCAACGGCGGGATATCGATCTCGACCACGCACAGACGAAAGTACAAATCCTCACGAAAGGTTTTCTGTTCGATGGCTTTTTTTAAATTTCGATTGGTTGCCGCCAGTACCCGGACATCGACCTGAATTTCCTTTTTCCCGCCCAGCCGGCGGTACCGCTTTTCCTCCAGGGCGCGCAGTATCTTGGCCTGAGTCTGCAGGGACATTTCACCGATTTCGTCCAAAAACAGTGTCCCGGTATCGGCCAGTTCAAAGCAACCGGGTTTTTCATCAATGGCCCCGGTAAAGGCGCCTTTTTCGTGACCGAACAATTCGTTTTCAAGAATATCCTCGGGAAAAGCCGAACAATTGACCGCAATAAACGGCCTTTCCCCTCTCGGACTGCGGCGGTGGATGGCCTTTGCCACCAGCTCTTTTCCCGTTCCGCTTTCACCTGTGATAATAACCGTTGCGGTGGATTCGGCAACGGTCTCGATCATTTTGTAAATATAAAGCATCTGTTTGCTCTGGCCCACCAGATCTTCAAAATGTGTGAGGCTTTTTATACGCTGTTCCAGGTTCTGATAATTCACCAACAGTTCATAATGTTCGACCGCCTTGGGAATAATCGAAATCAGCCGTTCCGCACTGACCGGTTTGGTCAGGTAATCGTATGCCCCCTTTTTCATAGCATCCACAGCAGTGGCGATGGTGCCTTTGCCGGTAATAAAAATAACCTGTGTGGACATTTCCGCCGAACGGATAAATTCCAAAATATCCAAACCGCCGGCGTGCGGCATTTCCAGGTCCGTCAGCAGAACCGGAAATTCCGTTTTCTGCAGTTTGTTGATCGCTTCCCGGCCGTCGCGGGCCGTCCGAACCGAGTAATCGTACTGTATCAGAACCGTTTTTAATCCGGTAAGAATGTTCGTATCGTCATCGGCGATGAGAATTTTGGTCTTTTTCGGTGTCATGAGGATTTGCGGTCCAGATATTTTCCTAAATCGATTTTTTGTTTTTGATCGCTGCGGACATACTCGGAAAAGCGCGATACAATGGTCAATGTCCGCTGCATTTCGGAACGAATAATTTTTAAGAGCTGCTGTGTTTTCTTATCGGCATTTTTTTTTGCGAGCACCAGTTCCAGGGCATCGAGATTCAGGGATGCCGCGTGAACGGGATTTTTCAATTTGTGCAAAAAAATACCGGTGGCGTTTTCGAGTTCTTTTTCGGTCATTTTTCAGTTACCCATATATTTCTTTTTATCCTTTTCTTAATTAATTCTCTTTCCCCTGATTAATAAAAATACAGCTGTCTGAATATCTGGCAAGAATTACGCTTAATTTCAAAAACGATCACATTCTGTCATTAATAATAGGAGGTCTGTATATTTTTTGTAAAAACAAGTGAACAGTTAGTTCTTTGGATTTTATTAACGAAGGAAACAACATTCTCTCTGATTCGGATAAAAGTTGAAAGTCTTGATAAAAATAGGATCTTTCCATTTATTTCTCTTTCAATATCTTACTAAAGGAATAGTTAACAAAGTATATCATCTAATACCTGATGACCTGTTTACTGTATCTTATTTGTTTTAATCTGTTACCGTATAGCAATTGCAGAGATCATAATTTTTGAGATTCAAAATAACGTAATGCCGATATTCAATCATTAATCAAATTAAAATTAAGACACTGTAGTTATGTGGAAATATTGTTTATAAATTGAAAATTAAAAACATATACCAAACAATTTTCCTGAGTCATCCTTGTCATGAAGCTCTAAACATATTTCCTCTTTGGGAAATGCGATAATTTCGTTATTCATATTTTTTGGCAAATCAGAATCTATAAGCGTAAAAATATATTGTAAATTATAATCTTTACAAATGTTTTTCACATAACCTAAAAACTTGTTTTTCTTCCTATCGTCAAGACCTTCAAGAGCACCATCATGATATACAAATCTAAAAAATGAATTACTAGAATAATGAATTAAAACAGATAAATCAAAAGCCATCGACAATAATTTTCTATAAGATGTCCCAAAATCTTCTGCTGTAATTTCTAAGCTTTGAGGATTTTGAATATTTGCATTAAATTCAACATTACCGTATTTATTTTGAGATATAGAAATTATTGCCGGAACATTTAAAACTGATGAAATTATACCATTAAATGTTTTCCTAATTTCTGCATGTTTACGTAAATCGATTTGTTCTTTAATTTCTTTTGTTTTCGCTTCGAGAGAGTGTTGAATTTTTTGAATTTCATTTTCAATTTCTGATACTTGATCAACTAATTTTAATTTGTCCTCTAGATTAATTATTGCAGCTTCAAGTTTTGACAATAATTTTTGACTCTCTTTAAATTTTGCATAACTATCTCTATCTGTTAAATAGTTTAATAAATCTTCTTTCTTTGCTTCTATTTTTTCCAACTCAATATCTATTTCTTTCAGATTTCTCTTTAATTCGTTTAAATTCTCTTTTAAATATTTTCTCCGTTCTTGAGTAATTGACTTGTTAAATTCAATTAACTGTTCATAGCTTTTCAGTAATTCAAGTGGAAAATATACCTTCACTTCATCATAGATTTGTTTCACCTCATTGACATCAATTTCATTAATGCTTAATGAAAGAGAACTTTCTATTTTTTCGATTTCAAAAGAGATGTTATATCTTTGTGTATTTAAAATCTGTATCTTTGTATCAATTTCATCAACAAGTTGCTGATTAATTGCTTTATCTTTCTCAAAAAAATTAAACTTATCTATTTTCATTTCAGTATGTTCTTTTTCATCTTTTTTTATCTCTAATAATCCCTGGATTTTATCCTTTTCACTGGTATCGATTTTCGCTTCTTTTTTTAGTATATCAATTTTTTTTAATAATTCTTCTTGTTTTTCTTCCAATTCAGCTTTTTCTTTAATAATATTGCCATCAAAACCCAGCAAATCGAAAACCATTGGTTTCCAATCTTTATCTTTACCTTTAAATTTATTTAACTTAAACACATCTTGATAATCTTGTTGCGATCTTAAAAAATAAGTAACCGTCTTTCTATAACTCCAGTTTAGTAGAACATTAAAGCCTAAATATTCATCCAGCTTTTTTTTTGCTTTATCAAAAGGAAGATTTTCTTCATCCCAGTTAAAATTTTGCTGAAATTCCTTTAATTTGGAGCTATTAAGTTTGAAAGAAATTTTAGATGGATTATCTACTGTCCTCTTTATTATCAAATACTTATCACTATTTAATCTAATCTCACAATAAAATATTTGCCCCTTAAAAACAACCCACTATTTCAACCACTTGTCCAACACCGCATTAATATCCTTCAGGGTAAACGGCTTCGGCAGGTATGCGTTACATCCCGCCACTGTAGCTTTGCCTTTATCCTCGGCGGCGGTCTGCGCGGTCATGGCGATAATAGGTGTCTCTTTCAGAGCCGCATGCTTTCGCATTTCCCGTACGGCGGTATATCCGTCCATTCCCGGCATTTTCATATCAAGGAGTATCATATCCGGTTTTTCCGATATGGCCTTTTTGACCCCGCTTTCGCCGTCGGTGGCGAAAATCGGCCGGTATCCCAATTCATTCAAAATCATCTTGACGGCGTAATGGTTTTCTAAATTATCATCCACCGTTAACACGGTTGCTTTACTACTGCTTCTTCTAATTCTTTTTTGCAGTTCGGTTTCAGGGCGATCGGATTGTTCCGGGGATGAACCTTCCATCATCTGTTTTACCTGCAGCTGCAGCGTAAAAGTGGATCCCCTTCCTTTTTTACTCTCTACCTGGATCGTTCCACCCATCATTTCCCAAAGCTGGCGTGAAACATACAAACCAAGACCGGTGCCCTTGCTGCGTGCACGGGCGGCTTCGTCAAGCTGGCGAAAAGGCAAAAAGATATTGTCCAGGTCTTCCTTTTCGATACCGATACCCGTATCCTTAATAGTAAAGATAATTGTCGACGTTTCTACATCATTAGAAACCATAAAGGTAACCCGGCCTCTTTCGGTATATTTTACGGCATTACTCAATATATTATTTAATACCTGTTCAATTTTATCCGAATCACTGAAAATATACCTGGGAAGCGATTGATCCGTTTTCACATCGAACGCCAGTTTTTTCTCATCGCACAACGGCTTTATTGTCTCTGTGCAATCTTCCACCAGTTGAGGTAATGCGAAATAACTGTATTGAATCTCCATCTTGCCGGCTTCCAGCTTTGAAATGTCCAACAGATTGTTGATGAGACGCAGCAATTTTTCACCGTTGTGAAGGATGATGCGCACCTGTTTTAACTGTTCTTCGGAGAGGTTATCCGACCATTTTACAACAAAGCTGGACATTGTGATGATGGAATTCAGCGGTGTCCGTAATTCATGTGACATAGTTGAAAAAGTCTCTGTTTTATGCCGGTTGGTGCGCTCGAGCTGACGATTTTTGGTGCTCATGGTAATATACAGTCGATGATTTTCCAGATCGATAGCCGCTTTGTAGCCCAAAAGCTCCAGCAGTTTTAACTGATCCTTATCCGGCCACAAACCGTTTTTAGGGACAAAAAGGAAAAAGAAACCCAATATTTTTGTGGTGATCTTGATAGGGACAATCAGACAATCCAATTCTTCCCATTGGTCGCCGAATCCGGCTTTTTTACCGCCTCCCTCGGCATTTTTAACAAAAAACGAATGACTGGTACGGAATTCCGCCTTGACAAAATTGAGGGTTTGTTCAAAGACAACACGGCGGCTCGTCATCAATTCATTGGCCGCATTTGCTGTTGGTCCCGTCTTTGCGATAATATGACTTTTACCGTTTTTTTCATCGATAAACGAAGCAAAGGCATATTCCCAACCGAGGTTCTTCAAGATTTGACATACGCCCGTCAATATTTTTTGCGGACCGTTGTCGTCAAACAGATGCCGGTCAAGAGGCAAAAGTTTATCCAAATGATCGAACAATAACGACGATTCATGACCCTTTTCCGTCCGCAGGACCTGTTGGCTGAATTTTTCGTTCTCTTGTTGAAGCTTCAATAGCTCCGTAACATCCTGTCCGGCACATACAAGCCCGTTATGGTCACCCTTTTCATTCAATGTATACCGAACGGTCCAGCTACACATTATTACCCGTCCGTCCTGTGATTTTAATTTGGCCCTGTAATCCCGCAGTTCTGCTTTAACAGCACTGCCGTAACTTTCACGCAGTTTTTCCATATCGGTGATAAAATCCGGCAATTTTTTCCGGGTGAGTTCTTTGGCGCGGTAGCCGAGAATCCTGCTGCCGTATTCATTCACATACGTACAATTACCGTTCATATCGATATATAAGATAATGACGGGGAGTTCGGTTATTAAATTTTCATAAAATTTTCGGGTGTCGTCATACTGTTTTTTTTGGTTCTGGATTTCCTCTTTTTTTGATTTCACCGTATCTTCCAGGCGATACAAGCGTTTTCTGATCTGTTTTTCTTCTTTTATACGGCTGGTAATGTCAAAAAAGGCAAGTGAGGCGCCGATAAACCGTCCAGTTACATTAGTTACCGGAGTCACACTGAGCAGTACCGGTATTTTCGTCTTTTTTATAGAAAAATCAATATCCAGCAAACCGGCCTTCCCCATCATCCAACGGGATTCCTCCATTTCAAAAATTTCACGGTTGTGAGTATCCATAAATTCGAAAATAGACATACCTTCCATCTCTTTTTTGGCGACATCCATAACTTTGGCGGCTTTGTTATTGGCATAGACAATTTTGGCTTCCTGATCCATTTGCAACAGGCCAAATTCCGTTGTTTCGACAAGATCACGAAACTGCTTGAGAGTTTCTTCACTCTCCTGCAAAGATCTTTCGAGCGAACGTCGAAGCTCAAGCTCGGATTGCTTTAATTGGGTCATATCGACAAATGGCAGCGCGGCGAGGAACAAAATCCCAAACCAATAATACAAATATGATGTTTGGTACCACACATCACCGGGTGTTTTAAGAAAAAAGAAAAAGACACAGGAAATTGAAAACAACAGTGTCGCCAGAAACAACCAAAAGCTGAATCCGAATTCGGTACGATCGTATCGAATCAGCGAGATAGATAC